>DASPWG010000168.1:0-42835 GCA_035621915.1 Streptosporangiaceae bacterium | reverse complement strand
GGGTGCCCAGGCCCCTCCCGGATCCAACCCCCCGCCCAGCCAGGGCTTGCCGCGCGCACGCGGTGATTGCCGCGCTTTACGCGGTGCCGGCTCGCTGACCGCCTCGCGGTGCGGCCGCGTGCACGGCTACCTCCCTGACCTGCTGGCCCGGTGCTGGACTGCGCAGAAACATACCGTCGATCTCCGCGATGTCAACCTGTCGGGCCAGGACTGATACCGCTGCGCAACCTGCGCCGCGCTGCCTGTGACGGGCCTGTTCCAGGTTGTCCCACGGCGTTACGATTGGGATTCCAGTAACGTGTGAGGGTCCCCATGACATCGATGTCGGCAGCATGTCGCCGGCGCATGGGATCGATCGCTTGTTACATACTTGCGGGGCCAGCGCGCGCAGCGGCTCGGCCAGTTGTTGCGATTCGCCCAGCGTCTTGCGATGCGCCCCTTCAGTTCCGGCCTGGAGGACAGGAATGACCGAGAACTCGGAAAATGAAGTCTCTGAGTCCCAGATCGCGGTGCACTGGCGCGAAGAGGAGTACTACCCCCCGCCGCCGGCGTTCGTACGGCAGGCTAACGCGAATGACCCGGCGATCCTTGACCGCTTTACCGAGGATAAGTTTCCCGACTGCTTCGTCGAATACGCGAACATGCTGGCCTGGGACAAGCCCTGGGACACAGTCCTCGACACCAGCAATGCGCCGTTCTGGAAGTGGTTCGTTGGCGGCAAGCTCAACGCTAGCTACAACTGCGTCGACCGGCATGCCGCGGCGAACCCAGACAAGACGGCCATCATCTGGGTGCCGGAACTTGAGGAAGACGAGACCATCCACATCAGCTACGGCGAACTGCTGCGCCGCGTCAACGAGTTTGCCGCCCTGCTGCAGGATTTCGCCGGGCTGAAGGCCGGCGACCGGGTCACGCTGCACATGCCGATGGTGCCGGAACTGCCTGTCACGATGCTGGCATGCGCGCGCCTCGGCGTGATTCACTCCCAGGTCTTCGGCGGATTCAGCGGCAATGCCTGCGGCACCCGCATCGCCGACTCCGCCAGTAACGTTCTCATCACCATGGATGGCTACTACCGTGCCGGGGGGATGACCGATCACAAGGTCAAGGCCGACGAGGCCGTGGCCGAGGCGGCGCGGCAGGACCAGGAGGTAGAGAAGGTCCTGGTCTGGCGGCGCAAGGCCGGCGAATACCAGTCGCAGACGCCGATGGTCGACGGCCGCGATTTCTTCGTCGACGAGGTCATCGGCAAGTACGAGGGCCAGGAGATAGCGCCCGTCTCGCTGGACTCGACGGCGTCGCTATTCCTCATGTACACCTCGGGCACGACCGGCAGGCCCAAGGGCGCGCAGCACAGCATCGGCGGCTACCTGTCCTACGTCACCGGCACGTCCAAGTACTACCAGGACATCCACCCCGACGACGTGTACTGGTGCATGGCCGACATCGGCTGGATCACCGGCCACTCCTACATCGTGTACGGGCCGCTCTCGCTCGGCACGACAACCGTGATCTACGAGGGAGTGCCGAACTACCCCGACGGCGGACGGCCCTGGCGGATCGCGCAGAAGCTCGGGGTGAACATCTTCCACACCTCGCCGACCGCCATCCGGATGCTGCGCAAGGTCGGTCCGGACGAGCCCGCCAAGTACGACTACCACTTCAAGACCATGACCACGGTCGGCGAGCCGATCGAGCCAGAGGTGTGGCGCTGGTACTACAACTCCGTCGGGAAGGGCCAGGCCGCTATCACCGACACCTGGTGGCAGACCGAGACCGGCGGGTTCCTCGGCAGCACGCTGCCGGCGCTGCAGCCGATGAAGCCAGGCAGCTGCGGGCCGGGCGCGCTCGGGATCTTCCCGGTGATCTACGACGAGGACCGCAACGAGGTCCCGCGAGGCAGCGGCAGGGCCGGCAATATCTGCATCCGTAACCCGTGGCCAGGCATCATGCAGACGGTGTGGGGCCAGCCCGAGCGGTTCCTTGACGTGTACTACCGCAAGTACAACGCCGATCCTGACAGCAAGGACTGGCACGACTGGCCGTACTTCTGCGGCGACGGCGCGGTGCAGGCCGAGGACGGTTACTTCCGCATCCTGGGCCGGGTGGACGACGTCATCAACGTGGCCGGCCACCGGCTCGGGACCAAGGAGCTGGAGTCCGCGGCTCTCACCGTGCCCGAGGTCGCCGAGGCGGCAGCGGTCCCGGTCATCGACGACATCCGGGGCCGCATGGTCGAGATGTACGTCTCGCTCAAGCCCGGCTACGAGGCGGGCCCGGAGATGGAGGCCAAGGTCACCGCGGCGATCGAGACCGAGATCGGCAAGATTGCCCGGCCGAAGAACGTGTGGATCGTGCCTGACATGCCCAAGACGCGGTCCGGCAAGATCATGCGCCGGGTCATCGCGTCGGTGTCGAACTTCGCCGACGTCGGCGACGTGACCACGCTGGCGAACCCCGAGGTCGTCGAGGGCATCCGGCAGCACGTCCAGCGCGCGAAGGTTGCCAAGGGTGACACCCCGCGGGAGCTGACCGACACCGAGCTCGCCGAGATCCAGGCCTTCGGCAACGAGTAGGCAGTCCGTAGCGGCCCGCCAGCCATCCGGCTGGCGGGCCGCTGCATGTCCGGCCCTATTGCCTCGCCGGACACGGCCGATGCCAATCCGTGATATCCGCGGCCTGCAATGCCCGAATCCAATACAGTCTTCTCAGAGCGGGATTTTTGTGCGCGGCGACGCAGCCAACGTGCGGTCGGTTCGGACGAGGATTGGTTGAGCATAAATGCACACCCGACGCAGTCGGTCCACGCACGTCTCACAGGTCGGCCACAGCCGGGCTTCCAGCCGCAGCCGGATCCTGCTGCTTCTATCGGTCCCCACGCTCAGCCTGCTCGTCCCGGCGCTGGCCGTAGAGATCGCCAGCGCCGGCGGTACCAGCGAGCTGACCAGGACCTGCGCTGACATCGCCAGGTTCCTGCTGTACTACTCCGGGGTGTTCGCGCTGGTCGCGCTGACGGCCGCCGTGGCCGCCGGCCTGCTGGCCACCGACCGGGTCGTGATGTCGCCGGAGCGGCGGATCATGGCCCAGGGACTGCACCGGACCACCTCGCTGATCGGCATCTCGGCGCTGGCCAACCACATCATGCTCGAGGTGCTGGCGCACCGGGCGCGGATCATCGACGGATTCGTGCCGTTCATGGCCGCGCGCAGCACCTTCTACATGGGCCTTGGCACCATAGCCTCGGACCTGTTCGTCGTCATCATCATCACCGGCGCGCTGCGGCGGAAATTCACCAAGGGCGCTGGGCGGGCGATCTGGCGCGTCCTGCACGTGACTGCCTACGCCGCCTGGCCGATGGCGATCCTGCACGGGCTGCTGGCCGGCCGCTCCGCCAAGCCGTACGTGGACTGGAGTTACGGGGCGTGCCTGGCCGCGGTACTGCTCGCGCTCATCTTCCGCTCCATCGCCGCGATCCGCGGCCGCACGGCCGCCGAGCCCGCCCGCCTGTCCCGGCCCCGCGCAGCCGGCCCGGCGCACGCGCCGCCGCAGCTTCCGCAATACTCCAGCCTGCCCACCCCGCAGCGGCCAGCGCTTCCGGCGGCCAGGTCAGACAGCCGGGACTGGTGATGGCACCCACTGTCATCAGGGTTGGCCAGGCACGGCTCACCGCGGGACTGGACCGGCATGCCAGGCTCGACCTCGCTGCGCACCGCCAGGAGTTCGGCCCGCTGCCGAATCCGACGGCGGCTGACCTGATCAGGATGGCCGGCGAGGTAGACCTGCGCGGGCGCGGCGGCGCCGCGTTCCCTGTCGCCCGCAAGCTGCGCGCGGTCATGACAGCGACCAGCGCCGGGAAGCATCACCCCGCCGTCGTGGTGAACGCCGCGGAAGGCGAGCCTGGCAGTGCCAAGGACAAGATGCTGCTCTGGCGCTCGCCGCATCTGGTGCTGGACGGCGCGCTCATCGCGGCCCGGGCGCTGGACGCGCGCGAGATCACTGTCGCGGTCGCGGGCGACGGACCCCACCTGCAGTCGGTCAGCGAGGCGGTCGCCGAGGACGCAACGCTGCGGCGGATGGTGCGTGTCGTCTCCGTTCCCGACCGGTTCGTCTCCGGCGAGGGCGGCGCCCTGGTCAACGCGCTGAACGGCAAGAAGGCGCTGCCTCCTGGCCAGAAGGTGCTGGCTAGCGACTCTGGCGTCCGCGGCCAGCCGACGCTGCTGTCCAACGCCGAGACCTTCGCCCAGCTTGCGGTGCTGACCATGCTCGGATCGTCCGGGTATGCATCGGCGGGGCTGGCGGAGGAGCCGGGTACCGTGCTGCTGACGATCGGCGGCGCGGTCGGCCGTCCGGCCGTGGTCGAGGTGCCCACCGGCGTGCCGCTCGGGCACATCCTCGACATCTGCGGGGCGGAACCGCCCGGCGGCATCCTTGTCGGCGGGTACCACGGCCTGTGGCTGGATCCTGAGGTCGCCTACCAGGTTCCGGTCAGCCGGGCAGGGCTCGCCGCCGCCGGCGGTGTCCTCGGCGCCGGGGTCGTGCTGGTGATCGGCGAGGAGAGCTGCCCCCTCGGCGAGGTGTCGCGGGTGGCCAGCTACCTGGCCATGCAGTCGTCGGGCCAGTGCGGCCCGTGCAAGATCGGGCTGCCGTCGGCGGCGCGCTTGCTGGCAGCTATCACCTCCGGCTCGGGCGGCTTCGATGACCTGGAGGAACTGCGCCGCGTCGCCGGGGGCGTCCGCGGGCGCGGTGCGTGCGCCCATCCCGACGGCACCGCCAACTTCGTGGTGTCGGCGCTCGACGCTTTCTCCGCCGACCTGAGCGAGCACATGTTCCGCGGCCGCTGCGGGCGGGCCGTAGCCGGGGTGCTGCCGCTGCCTGGCGAGTCAGACCCCGATGCCGACAGCGGGACGCGGCTGGCCGTGGACTGGACCAGGTGCAGCGGGCACGGCCTGTGCTCCCGGCTCGTTCCCGAGCTGATCCAGCTTGACGAGCACGGCTATCCGGAGCTCCTCGACGTGCCGGTGCCGTTCTGGCTCGGCAGAGATGCCAAGCAGGCGGTCGAGATGTGCCCCACGCTTGCCCTCAGCCTCAAGCGCGCTGCCCCGGCGGCACCGGCTGCCTGGCCCGCCGCCGGGCCTCCGCCGCAGTCGGGGCTGACGGCATCGCGAGCGCGCAAGGCCGACCGCGAGGCCGCCGAGGTTGCGCATTCGGCCTGGATCGCCGCGATCAGCGGCCGCCCGCAGTAAGGGCAGGCTCAGGCAGCTGCGGCGGCGTCATGAACGCGCCCGGCCCCTCCAGGTCCAGTGCATCGAGCAGGTCCGCTGCGGCCGCGTCCCTGCGCGTGATCGGCGGCAGGTTCCACTTGCGCTGGATGAGCCGCAGCACCGCGGTGTGGTCGTAGTCAAGCTCGGTCACGTAGTCCGGCTTTGCGTACGGGGAGACGATCACCGCGGGCACCCTGAAGCCGAGCCTCTCGTAAGTCTGCGGCCCGCTGTCTGCCGCGGTCAGCTTGCGCCCGAGCGCGGTGGTGCGGAACAGCCGCAGGATGGGGTACCGCTCGTAGGGGCTGAGGCCTGGCACCTCGTCGGGCGCCGGAGCGGCCGGCGGCGGCACGTGGTCGTAGTATCCGCCGTGCTCGTCGTAGAGCCAGATCAGCAGCGTGTGCGGCCAGGCCGGCCCGTGCAAGACGGCGTTGACCACCTGCGCGACGAACGCCTCGCCGACCTGGATGTCCTGCGGGTTCTCCTCCGAGCTGTACTGGAAGTCCGGGTCAACGATGCACACCGATGGCAGCGCACCGGCCCTCGCTGCCGCGAAGAAGTCGCCGATCGGGCGCGCATGGTTCAGCACCCGCAGCGCTCCCGCCGGGTACAGCAGCGCGGTGATCTCCACCTTGCTCTCCAGCCAGGGCACCAGCTGCTCGAACATCCCCGCGATCGCGCCGAGCAGCAGCCGCAGGTAGCGCAGGCCGCGCGCCCTGGACAGCAGCCGCCACCTCACCCGCTGCGGCGGCACGTTGTGGTAGTTGACCCAGCTGATGCCGTGCGCGTCGAGGTGGTCGAAGATGGTCCCGTTCGGCGGGTAGTCGATCATGCCGAACGGCAGGTCGTCGATCAGCCCGTTGGCCGTCCCGGCGACCAGGAACCGCCGATTGGGAAAGGTCGGGCCGAGGCAGGAGCAGAACCACCGCGACGCCAGCGGGAACGTCCTGGCCAGCCCGTGGTAGAACGGCAGGTCCGCCTCGGTCCAGTAGTTCATCCCTGCCTGCGCGTCCAGGCCGGGCTCGGTCTGCTCGATGCTGCGCACGAACCCGTCGCAGGCGCCGTCGTTCCACTGGATGTGGCTGGCGTGCCAGCTCTGCGTCGGCACCTCTTTCTGCGTGGTCGTCGTCGGCGAGTGCACCAGCGGCACCGGCTCCCCCGCCGTCGTCAGGTTCGAGCCGGCCGGCTGCCCGTCGGGGCCGAGCCTTAAGCCGTCGCCGCGGCCCGCCAGCATGCCGAGGTAGTTGTCGTAGGAGTGGTTCTCCTGCATCACGACCACGATGTGCCGGATCTGCGGCAGGCCGTCGGTGCCCGCCGGATCCGCCGCGGCCGCCGGGCCGATCCGCCGCCGCGCCGTCGCGCGCTCTACTCGCCGCAACATGCGGCAAGCTTGACATGGGCAGGGTGGTTTTTCACCGCGTACGTGCCCAGAAGTCCGGCCCTTGCGGACGGCAGCGCGGCCGCTATGGTGGAGCTCTGCCCACCCAGGAGGAGCGGATGACCGAGCAGCTGCCGTACGTGAGCTACCTCCAGCTTGGCAGCGAGCCCCACCTGGTGGCGCAGGAGTGCGCATCCTGCGGCGCGCTGTTCCTGGACCGCCGCAACGCCTGCGCGCGCTGCGGCGGCACGGACTTCGGCAGCAGGCGGCTGGCCAGCGACGGCTCCGTGCGCGCCTTCACGATCGTGCACCGGGCCACGCCGGACGTGCGGGTGCCGTATGTGTCGGCGATCGTGGATCTCGACGGCGGCGGCGTGGTCAAGGCCAACCTGGTCGGCGTCGATCCGGTGCCGGACCAGGTCGCGCTCGGCATGCGCGTCACGCTGACGACGTTCACTGTCGGCACTGACGCGGAGGGCACGCAGGCTGTCGGCTTCGGCTACCGTCCCGCCTGATGGACACGATCGGACTGCCCGACCTGCTCACGCTGGAGCGGATCGAGGACAACCTGTTCCGCACTGTCGTGGTCGGCGAGGAGCCGGCGGGCCTGTACGGCGGCCAGGTGGCCGCGCAGGCGCTCCGGGCCGCCGCGGCCACGGTGGCCGGCGACCGGCACCCGCACTCGCTGCACGGGTACTTCCTCAGCCGCGGCGACGCCTCCCGCCGGGTGCTGCTGACCGTGCACCGTGACCGCGACGGCGGCTCCTACTCCAACCGGCGGGTCATCGCCGTGCAGCACGGCGTGGTCATCTTCAACATGGTCGCCTCGTTCCACGTGTCCGAGCCCGGCCAGGACTACCAGGCCCACCAGATCCCGCAGGTCGCCGGGCCGGACGAGCTGCCAGACGCCCAGATCGCGACCCGGCTGCGCGGAGTGGACATCCGCGTTCCCCGACAGCCAGAGCCGGGCCAGGAGTGGCCGTCGCGAGTCTGGCTGCGCTCCAGGCACCCGCTGCCCGACGACATCCTGCAGGCCTGCGCGCTGACCTACGTGTCGGACATGTTCAGCGGCCTGGCGCGCGTGCCGGGCAGGACCTCCTTCGGGCCGCTGACCAGCATCGACCATGCAGTCTGGATCTACCGCAAGATCGCGATTGACGACTGGGTGCTGATGGACCTGCACCCGGAGTCCACCTACGGCGGCCGCGGCATGTACACCGGCCAGATCTTCGCCAGGGACGGCACGCTGGCCGCCGGCATCGCGCAGGAGTCGCTGTTCCGCCCTGGCCCGGCCCGGCCTGGTCCGCTGGCCCTTGGCGACCCGCCGCGCGAAAGTTAGGTTGGAAGCCTCACGCGGGAGGTAATGCGGGCTATGAGCGATTCGCTGTGGGTTATCGGCGCCTCGATGACCAGGTTCGGGCGCTACCCGGACAAGGACCTGATCGACCTGGGCAGCGAGGCCGCGCTCGGCGCTCTCGCGGACGCCGGGCTGACCGTCTTCGACGCGGACATCCTGTCGGCCGGGTGCCTGTTCGAGACAAGCGGCGCCGGCCAGCGGATCCAGAAGCAGATCGGGCAGACCGGCATCCCGGTTTACAACGTGGCGAACGCCTGCGCGACCGGCGCCACCGCGTTCCGGGTCGCGGCGATGGCTATCAAGGCCGGCGAGGCGAGCATCGGGCTGGCCGTCGGGCTCGAGCAGATGGGCAAGCGCGGGCTGCTCGGAGCGTCGGCAGCGGGGACCGGCAAGAAGTACGAGCCTTCGGGCCGGTACGGCGCACTCGGGCCAGTCGAGGGAGTGCTCGGCACCAGCCTCATGCCCGGCACGTTCGCCCAGTCCGGCATGGAGTACGCGGGCCTGTACGACGGCGTGGGCTTCGAGCAGTTTGCCAAGGTGGCGGAGAAGAATCACGCGCACTCCACGCTGAACCCGCTCGCCCAGTACCAGAAGGCGTTCTCCCTCGAGCAGATCATGAACGACGAGATGATCGCCTACCCCAACACCAAGCTGATGTGCTGCCCGACCGGGGACGGTGCCGCCGCTGCGGTCCTGACCAGCGGGGAACGGCTGGCGTCGATGCCCGCCGAGGTGCGCAGGCGCGCGGTGAAGGTGTCAGCGTCGGTCATGACCAGCGACCCGTACGTCGACGGCGGCTCGGTCCAGTACGACGTCAACACGCTGACCCGCAAGGCCGCCGACCAGGCCTACGAGATGGCCGGGGTGAGCCCGCAGGACCTGGACCTGGTGGAGCTGCATGACTGCTTCGCCACGGCCGAGCTGCGGCACTACGACAACCTGAGGCTGTGCCCTGAAGGCGGGGCCGGCGAGTGGATCGACAAGCGCGGGCCGTGGCGGGACGGCCAGATCCCGGTCAACGTCTCCGGCGGGCTGCTGTCCAAGGGGCATCCGCTCGGCGCCACCGGCATCGCCAACATCTACGAGGTGACTACTCACCTGCGCGGCGAGGCGGGCGACCGCCAGATCGAGGGTGCCAGGGTGGGCCTGACCCACGTCATCGGCCTTGCCAGCGCCTGCTCGGTGCACATACTCGAGCGCGCCGCAGCCTAGGCGCGGTTCGGTGACCTCCGCGATCCTCCGGCAGCTGCCGGGGCCGTCGCCCATGCCAGCCGGCGCCTACGACCTGGCAGGACTCGGGTACGTCGAGGAGGAGTTCGCGCTCTCAGGGGACGCGGCGTCCTACCGCCTGGCCGGCCAGCGGACGGCTGACGGCCGCTGGCTGGCCGAGCCCGGCAGCCCCCGGCTGTACACGACCAGGGTGCTCGTACGCCGGCCGGCTGACGGCACCGAGTTCAGCGGCACCGTCGTGGTGGAGTGGATGAACGTGTCCGGCGGGATCGACGCGCCGCCGATCTGGATGATGACGCACACCCACCTGGTCCGGCGCCGGCATGCGTGGGTGGGCGTCACGGCGCAGCAGGCCGGCCTCGACGGCGGCGGCCTTGTCGACAACGGGATGCACCTGAAGAAATTGTTCCCCGACCGCTACGCGATCATGTCGCACCCCGGCGATGCCTGGTCGTACGACATATTCAGCCAGGCCGGGAGCGCGGTGCGCGACGGCCAGGTCCTCGGGCCGCTGGTGCCACGCCGGCTGCTGGCCGCCGGGCACTCGCAGTCCGCCGCGTTCCTCACCACCTACCTCAACGCGGTCGACGCGCAGGCTGGGGTCTTCGACGGCTTCGCGGTGCACGGGCGCCTGGCGAACGGCGCCGCGCTGGACAGCGGCCGTTTCCAGCCGCCGCCAGGCGGCGCCGGTGCTCGCGCCGTCGCCGAGCAGATCCGGGCGGACCTGCGAGTGCCGGTGATCATCGTGCAGACCGAGACCGACCAGGCGCTGCTTGGCGCCGGCCAGATCGCCCAGGCTGACAGCGATCTGCTGCGGAGCTGGGAGATCGCCGGGGCGGCCCACGGCGACACCTACCTGCTGATCGCCAGCGGCCAGGACGACGGCTCGATGCCCGCCGCCCGGCTCGCGGAGCTGACCCGGCCCACCTGCGACCTGCCGTTCATGGGAACGACGGAGCTGCCGGTCAACAGCGGCTTGCAGCACCATTACGTCGCGTGCGCTGCGCTGGAACACCTGGACGCGTGGGCGGGCGGCGGTGCCGCTCCCCCGGTCTCGCCGCGCCTGCACCTGACCGAGGACGGCACGGACTTCCACCGCGACAAGACCGGGATCGCCACCGGCGGCATCCGCACGCCCTGGGCGGACGTCCCCGCCGCGGTGCTGTCCGGAGTGGGCCAGACCGGGACGAACCTGTTCGCGTTCCTGTTCGGAGTCACGCTGCCGCTCAGCCCGGAGCAGACCGGCGAACTCTACCCGGCCGGGCGCGCCGACTACCTGGCCAGGTTCGCGGCGGCGCTCGACGAGACCATCACAGCCGGCTTCCTGCTGCCCGACGACAGGGCCGAGGCCCTGGCGGTCGCCTCGGCAGCATGGCAGCCAAGCGACGCCTAGGGGCGGCGCACCACCCGCGGCTGCTGCTGCGGCGTGCCGACCAGCTGATCGCAAAGCCAGCCGAGTAGCGGCCGCATCCGCTCGCAAGCGCGGTACACCGGCCCGACCTCATGCACGGCATCGGAGTCAAGCCCGCTGGTGGCGATGAGCGAGCGGTGCCTGAGCAGGCCGGACCTGGGATGGTCGGCCTGGTAGCCGCGCGGAACTCGCTTCATCACGGCGCCGCGGACCTTGTACCCGTCCGCGGTAAGTGACGAAACCAGGGCTTCCAGCGCGCGCCCGCTTTCGTCCGCCGCGACGGCCGCACGGAACGATGCAACCTGCTCTGCATCCGGGTTCTGCCAGGCGGCGCTGATGCGGAGGCCGTCGAGGTTGAAGCGGAACAGGAAATTAATATTGCGGGCCACCCGTGTCACGGCGCACTGGTTCTGCCACCACCACGCCGTACTCGCGTACCGCCACACGGAAAAGTCCTCATACCAGGGGTCAGCGTCGGCAAGGTCGTTGAGCAGGTCGATCATCGGCTTACGCACGTGCTCTTCGCGGCTGCGCCGCACCCGCTCGCGCGTATCGCGTGACGGCTCGCCACTCAGCTCCAGCAGCACCGCGTAGGCCTGCTCCGGCCACCCGTGGAAGCGCATCGCCACGCCGGCATGCTATCCAGTGCTGATGCTCCCCTGACAGGTTGCGAGCGGCGGCGGGCTCAGACCGGCAGCGCGGCGCCGTTGACGAGCCTGGACTCCGGCTGTGTCAGGAACAGGAAAGCCCTGGCTATGTCCTCCACCTTCGGCCACGCGTCGTGGTCGGCCTTCGGCATCGCCTCCCGGTTGGCCGGGGTGTCGATGATGCTCGGCACCACGCAGTTCACCGTCACGTCGGTGCCGCGCACCTCGCCGGCGGCCATCGCGACCAGGTGCAGCACGCCCGCCTTGCTGACCGAGTAGGCGAAGCCGGTGCCGGCGGTGACGACGGCCGCCCGGCTGGCGGTGTGCACGATGCGGCCCTCCCCGGCTGCCTGCATGATCCGCAGCGCGTGCTTTGTGATGAGCGCCGCGGTCACCAGGTTCAGCTCAAGCTGGCCGACCAGCTCGGCGTGGTCAAGCTCCGCGAACGGCCTGGCCGGGGCGAAGCCGCCGATGGTGTTCAGCACTGCCCACGGAGTCTGGACCGCGTCCAGCAGCGCGCCGACAGCGTCATCGTCGAGCACGTCCACGGCCTCGTAGTGCACGCCCGCCAGCCTGCGGCTGGCCGGCGGCATGACCTTGTCCGCGCCGGTAACCACCGCCCCGGCACCCGCCATCGCGGAGGCCACGCCTGACCCGAGCGCGCCGCCGGCCCCAAACACCACTACCGGCCGGCCCGCGATACTGCTGCTTTGCATGCTGCGCTCCCCCGTCACCAGCTGGCGGACACGGGTACCAGCCTAGATCGCTGGCCGCCGCGCTACGCCGGCCAGGTATGCACTGGCTGGTTGGTGTGCATGTGCTCGATGTAGCGCTGAGTCATCTGCGCGAGCGCGGTCTCCCGGCTGGCCCCGTTGCCGGCCAGCCGCTGCGCCGCGGCTATCTGCCAGGTCGCCCCGTTCCGGCCCGTAAGGCAGCGCTGCTCGATGATGCCAAGCAGCCGGTCGGCGTGAGCCGGGGCGACGCCCCAGCGCGTCAGGCCGTCCCTGGCCAGCGGCAGCAGGCGGCGCAGCACCAGCTCCGGCGCGGGCGCCTCGCCAAGGCCCGGCCAGTACAGCTGCGCGGACAGGCCGTGCTGGGCGGCTGCGTGCAGGTTCTCGGCCGCGGTGCCGAAAGACATCTGCGTCCATACCGGGCGTTCGGACTCGGCAAGCACCCGCACCAGCCCGTAGTAGAAGGCGGCGTTGGCCATGACATCGGCGACCGAGGGGCCGGCCGGCAGCACCCTGTTCTCCACCCGCACGTGCGGCTTGGCGTCCACGACCGCGTAGACCGGCCGGTTCCACCGGTAGATGGTGCCGTTATGCAGGGTCATCTCGGCCAGCTCCGGGCAGCCGCCCGCGTCCAGCACCTCGGCCGGCTCCTCGGGCTCGCAGATCGGCAGCAGCGCCGGGAAGTACTGGATGTTTTCCTCGAAGAGGTCAAACACCGAGGTGATCCAGCGCTCGCCGAACCACACCCGCGGCCGCACGCCCTGCCGCTTGAGCTCAGCGGGACGGGTATCGGTGGCCTGCTCGAACAGCGTGATCCGCGTCTCGTGCCACAGCTGCCTTCCGAACAGGAACGGGGAGTTGGCGGCCAGCGCGACCTGCACGCCGGCGATGGCCTGGGAGGCATTCCAGTAGGCGGCGAAGGTGTCCGGGCTGACCTGCACGTGCAGCTGGACGCTGGTGCACGCCGCCTCCGGCGTGATGCTGTCGGCGTGGGTGAGCAGCTTCTCGGCGCCTTCGATCTCGATCCGCATGTCCTCGCCGCGGGCGGCGAAGATCTGCTCGTTGAGCACGCGGTACCGCTCGTTGGCTGACATGGCCTCGGCATCCACGTCGGCCTTGCGCAGCGTGGGCAGGATGCCGATCATCACCAGCCGGCTGCTCAGCCCGCGCGCCTTAGCGTCGCCGGCGTTCAGGCTGCCCCTGTTCTCCTGCTCGAGGGCGGCAGCGGCATCGCCGTCCAGCCGGCGCGGCGGCACGTTGATCTCCAGGTTGAACTGCCCGACCTCGGTCGCCCACGCGGGGTCGGCGATGGCGGCCAGCACGTCGGTGTTGCGCATGCACGGTGCTCCGTGCTCGTCCACCAGGTTCAGCTCGATCTCCTGCCCGACGAGAGCCGGCTCGGCCTCGAACAGCCGCTCGCGCAGCATGCGGGCGAACACGTCAAGCGACCGGGCGAGCTTGGCCCGGTAGGTGCGCCGGTCCTCGCCGCTGATCTTGATGGCCTGGATGTCCCGGCCCATGCTCCCCGCCCCTCAGGCCGCCGCGACGCGGCCGGTCTCGTCGGCTACCCACATGGACAGCAGGCCACGCAGGTGCGCGATGAACTGGTCATGCTCGTGCTCCGGGTAGACCGAGCGGACGGTGTCGACCAGCAGCTTGTCGAAATCCGGGCCGGACACCCACTCCAGGACCAGCTCATCCAGGTGCGGCAGGCTGGACGCGCACACCTCGTGGTAGCGCTCGGTGTCGAAGTAGGCATCGGCAAGCTCGCGGTAGGCGCTGAGCTTCTCGGCGTAGCCGGCGCCGGGATCGTCGGCGATCGCGAAGTACCGGGCGGCGTCCAGGTCCAGTGCCGGCGTGCGGCCGGTTATCTGGGCGAACACGCACCACTTCACCAGCGTCTTGATGGCCCAGGGGAAGTAGTAGTGCAGGCTGGTCAGCGCCACGTCCGGGCAGGCGTTGGCATAGTCGATGGGACACACGTCGCCGCCGGAGATCAGTGTCTCGCAGGAGTTGAATTCCCACCGGAAGAACGCGTTGACCAGCCTGCTGATCGTCACGACCTCAGTGCCCTGGTCCGCGGTCAGGAAGCTGTGGTCTACCGCGTACCGCAGGTGCATGGGCTGGTCGGGCTGGAAGCGCATGACCATGGTCTCGGCGCCGATCGACAGGGACCTGGCGAACACGTCGTAGCCGTCGACGGCCTTCTGCAGGTGCATGAGCATCTCACCGCTGGCGTCGTAGGCGGCATGCAGTTCGGCCGGGTTGCCGATCCTGGACACGCCGCGCCAGGCGCCGCCGTCGTACGGCTTCATGAACAGCGGATAGCCAAGCTGGCCGGCGATCGCGTCCAGGTCGAAGGGCTTGTTGTACCTGGCGGCGGTGTAGGCGTACCTGGCGTTGTCGACCGGGTTCTTGTACGGGACGAGCACGGTCTCTGGCACCTTGAGGCCGAGCCGCATCATCGCGCAGTAGGCCGCGTGCTTCTCCATCGACTGGAACGTGAACGGGCTGTTGAGCAGGTACACGCTGTCCATCAGCGCGACCTTCTTCAGCCATTCGCGCGGCACGTAGTACCAGTAGGCGAGCCGGTCGATGACCAGGCTGTAGCGCGGCTTGTAGCGCAGCCAGAACGGCTCGATGGTGATCCGCTCGCACCCGAACTCGTGCCTGGTGCCGTCCGGGCCGGTCACCGGGCCGAGACGGCCCAGGATCTGCTCGAAGGCGGTCGGCCAGTCCTCCTCGGTCCCGAGCAGTAGCCCTATCAGGTGCCTTTGTGTTGTCATGCGGGCGTCCCTGCCTATCTGGTTACTGCCTCATGCTGCCCGTTTCGCGCCACGCTGACAATAAGGGCGCAGCCGCCGCATTTGTCAGCCGTGCGTGGCCTCGGTGCTGGCGTGTATGGGTTGCCAGGCACCGCAGGTTGCAGGCCCGTTATCAGCCGGCGGCGCCGGTCAGGCGCTGGCAGTGATCAGGCGGTAGCCCAGGTCAAGCTGGGTCAGTTCCAGCAGCGCTGCGTGCTCGCGCTGCCAGCGCCCGGACTCCAGGTCGGCTGCCAGCCGGGCCAGGCCGGCCGCGACCATGCCGTGGCCGGTCTTGGTGAACACCGACATCCCGGCTTGCACGGCCGGGTCCAGGTAGGCGCGCGGCCGCCGCCAGAAGGCGCCGGCAAACCCGTCGGCGCAGTCGTGCGGGACCGGCACCGGCGTGATGGCGGCATCGGCCAGCAGCGACAGCAGCCTGTCGACCGGCACCGCCAGCGCCGCGTCCGCCGCTCGGGCCTCAGGCAGGTACTCCGACAGCAGCCAGAATCTCTCGCCGAACACGTCGGCGTCCCAGGTCAGCAGGACCAGGCGATGCCTGGCGATCCTGCGCATCTCGGCGATCCCCGCCGTCAGGTCAGTCCAGTGATGCACGGTCAGCACCGCCAGTGCCGCGTCAGCGCAGTCATCGCGCAGCGGCACATGCTCGGCGACCGCCCTGATCGCGGGCGCCGCTCCGGCAGGCCGCTGCCCGATCATGGTCTGGCTGGGCTCGATGGCAGCGATAGTCTCGGCCGGCTCATACGAGCCGGTTCCGGCGCCCAGGTTGACCACCGAGCCGCACCCCGCCAGCGCCTGCCCGATCTGCGCTGCGATCCTCGGGTCGGCCCTGCGCGTCGCGGCGTAGGTCCGGCCCAGGGTGTCGTACAGCGCCATGGGCCTGATCCTTGCACGACGGCTGGGCGGGACCCGGCCGGTTCTTGGCCGGTCCTATCCGCCGGGAGCGCGGCGCGGCAGCCTGCGCAGCCAGACGGACCTGGCGATGCCGTTAAGCGCGACCCCGCCGAGCGGCAGCTCGAACGCCAGGCCCGGCCACGGGCGGGACCAGCCGCTGACGAACCCGAGCACCGAGACGATCGCCAGGACCGGCAGGCCAACGCCGATCGCGGTCCACAGCCATACGTGCCCGTAGGTGAACGGCTGGAAGGACAGCCAGCGGCGCCGCAGGTCGCGCTCAGCGGGCAAGCTCGCATGGGTCATAGACGAATTATACTATTTTATAAGTATTAGTTAGCTTTCTTCCTCCGCCGTGGCGTCCTGGCCTGCATGGGCTGACCGCCGTACTGCCTCTGCGCGAGTTAGCTCGAAAAGCTCAAGCGTGAGTCCGTAATACTTGTCGGTCTGGCCAAGGTGGCGCATGCCCAGGCGCCGGCACACCTCCCGCGACCTGACGTTGTCCGGATCGACCAGTGCCAGCACGCTGTCCAGCACTCGCCTGGGCGGCCGGCTCGCCAGCGGGGGCCCGACCTCCTCGGGGCCTACCCTGTCCAGGCCGAATGCCAGCCCGATGGCGCCGCGACCGGCCTCCGTGGCATACCCGGCACCCCAGTAGTCAGGATTCAGGTGCCAGCCGATCTCCACTGCTGAATGACCGGCCGGCAGCGGTGACAGCAGCACGGCGCCTGCGACCTGGCCGCTGCCCCGAAGTTCGACGGCCCACAGTCCATAGTCAGGCTGCTGCTGGCCATGGGCGATCCGCCTGTCGAGTACCTCTTGCATCTGCGCCAGCGACGCCACCGGCCGCCGTGGCTGCGGACCAAGCCAGCGGGTGACCTCGTCCCGGCCGTAGATCGCGAAGGCCGCCTCCAGATCGGCACCGGTCCAGTCCCTGGCGGTAAGCCTTGCCGTCGTGAAATGCTCCATCACTGCATTCTCCCGGCCGGAAAGCCAGGGCTAGGCGGGCACTAGCTTCCCTGCGGTCCTGACTGCGGCCACTGTGGCCACGGTCCGGGGCTGCCAGGGCCGCCAGGTCCGCCAGGACCGCCAGGACCGAAAGGTCCGCCAGGGCCGCCAGGCCGGAAGGGCGGCCTCGGGTGGCGCCGGCTGATCACGACGAGTGTCGCGATGATTGCCAGGACCAGGATGACGGTGGCCGCTATGGGCCAGATGGGCACACTCAGTCCGGACGTCGGGCTGGCGTTCAGCCCGCGTGGCCGCGGGCCGAACTCGGCTCTGAGTTGCGCGTAGGTCGCACCGCCGACCTGCTCGGACTGAGTGGCGCAGACCGGCCCGGAGCAGCCGCCCGCAACCTTCACGATGACGACGGCACCGAATCGGGACGCGTAGTTGTCCCACACGACGTGCTCGGCCGTCGTCGCGTCTTCCTGCTCGTCGCCGGTCGGCCCGCTGCTGTAGGACACCTGGACGACCCCGTTGGCAGGCATGCCCGTCCCCGTCGTCCAGTTCACGCTGGCGTTATGGAAGCCGGCCTTTCCGAGCGCGGTGCTTGTGCTGAGGGCAGCCGCAACGGCCGCGCAGCCGGCCAGTACCGCTGCTAGAGCGAACGTCGCGAGACAGCCGACGGCCACGCGATGCCAGTGCCGCGCGGACCGCCACCCGGCCCCGGGGCTCGTGGCGTGGCTGGCACGCGAGCTAAGCCTTGCCGAAGGAGTTTGCGCCATATCCGGATATTGACAGATACCGACGAGCGGCGTCACCCCCTGCCTTGCGGGCATCTCCCTCGCCGGCCGCGCTGCCGGAGATTGGACACTTCGGCAATGTCGGGCGCTGACCCGGCTACGCTCGGACGGCGTGGCTTGGCTGGCTGAAGATGTACTTGGCTGGGCCTCGGCGACGCTCGGCGCTGAGGTGACGGTCCTGCGCGGCTTGCGTGACGGCGACTCGCCGTGGCTGCTGCGAGCCGGGAACCGTGAGGTGATCCTGCGGGTCGTGCGCGCCCAGCGGGTGGCGGAGACCGCGACCGAGGTCGCCGCGATGACCCACGCGGCAAGGGTGGCCCGTGCCACCCTGCCGGTTCCGGACCTGCTCGGCTACGACCTCGCGGATCGGACCGCATACGGCCTGGTGCTCGCGGCCCGCATGCCAGGAACAAGCGTGATCCCGTCTGTGCCTGACCCGGAAGGGCTGCGCGCACTGGGCGCGGCCGCGGCCCGGATCAGCTCGATCCAGCTCACCGCGACACCGGCGCTCCCGGTGCGGAGCCGGCCGATCGAGGCCGAGGACTTCGCCGGCATGCGCCGCGACCAGGGTGCCTCGGATCTGCTCCGCGCCGCCGATGCCGCGGTGACCGCCGCACAGCCGGATGATGACCGCCTCGGTCTGGTGCACGGCGACCTGTGGTACGGCAACACGCTGTGGCAGGACGGCAGGCTGACCGCGGTACTCGACTGGGACTGCGCGGGCGTCGGGCCAGCCGGCATCGACCTCGGCTCGCTGCGCTGCGACGCGGCCTGGTGTCACGGCCTTGATGCAGCCGAGCACATCCTGCGCGGCTGGGAAGCCGAGGCCGGCAGGCCGGCCAGCGATGTCCCCTACTGGGACGCGGTTGCGGCGCTCGCGTCTCCGCCGGACATGGGCTGGTTCCCGATCTCGATGGCTGCTCAGGGCCGCCCTGACCTGACGCGCGACGTCATGCTCGAGCGGCGCGACGCTTTCCTAGGCGCCGCGCTAACCCGGCTTGCAGCGGCCGGCTGAAAGCGAGGTCGGCCGCATCGCCTGCCGGTCATAGCCGGGCGCGTGGTGCTGCCGGGACCGCCAGCCGCCGCCACGGCCGTATGCGGCGCGGACAACCTCAGGCCGGACGATAGCCAGCGCTGGTCAGCATCCGGCGCAGGTCCACGACCATCTGCTCATCCACGTCCTTACCGCCGGGCGGTGCGAGGAATTCCTGCTCGGAGCCGATCTTGACCGCGACCTTGCCGTCGTGACGCACGGTCGCTGTCCCGATGGCTTCCAGGAGTGACAGCACCGCCCGCCATTCGATGTTGTGGCTGGTCGGGTGCTCGAAGATCTGCCGCAGAGTATCCCGATGGCGGCTGTCAAGGTGCTCTGGTCCGGGCGCGGTCACATCCGGACCCTATCTCGCGCCCGGCCGGCCCGAGCGCGCTCCCTAGCTGTCGAGGGTCTTCAGTTCCCGGCGCATCACCTTGCCGGTGGACGTCTTGGGCAGGTCGGGCACGAACCGGACCGAACGCGGGAGCTTGTAGGCAGCCAGATGCGGGCGGCAGTGATCGGTGATCTCGGCCTCGGTTGCCGTCGCGCCGGGACGGAGCACGACATAGGCGCGGGCTAGTTCGCCGAGGGTCTGATCCGGTACCGAGCCGACGGCGACCATGGCCACTGCGGGGTGGGCGGCGACCACGCGCTCGATCTCTGCGGGATAGACGTTGAACCCGCCGGTTATGATCAGGTCCTTCCTGCGGTCGACGATGAAGTAGTGGCCCTCATCGTCACGGGTCGCGATGTCACCGGTGTGCATCCAGCCGTCTGGCTCGATGGCTTCCCTCGTCGCAGCGTCGTTTCCGTAATAGCCGAGCATGACCAGAGGGCCGCGGATCATCAGTTCGCCCGCCTCGCCATCGGGCACCGTTACCTTCGCGTCGTCAAGACCGGCGATCCGGGCCTCTGCTCCCGGCAGTGCAAAGCCGATCGAGCCGTGCACGTTGGGCATGTAGCTGCAGTTACTGGTGCCCGCCCCGCCCAGTTCGGTCATCCCCCACAGTTCCAGCAGCGGCGCCCCGGAGCGGCACTCCCACTCGGCCATTTTCGCCACCGGCATGGTCTGGCCGCCGACCGCGCAGATCCGCAGCGAGGACAGGTCGGCAGCGGGCAGCGAAGGATCGGCAAGCATCATCGCGTACATGGTCGGCACCCCGTCGAACACCGTCACCTGCCTGCGGGCGATCTCAGCCAGGACCGCCGCGGCGTCGAAGCGTTCCATCAGCACCAGCGTGCCGCCGACCATGAAGGTGCCGTTCATCACGACGTTGCCGTAGACATGCGGCAGCGGCAGCGCATTGAGCATCACATCGCGCTCGGTCCGCGTCTGGACGGCGAACACCGCCGCGGTGTTGAGGAAGACCGCACGATGCGACTGCATGGCGCCCTTAGGGTGGCCCGTGGTACCGGAGGTGTAGCCGATCGTCGACAAGTCCGCCGGGGCTGGCCTGGGCTCCCGCAGCGCCGCCGCGGGACTCTGCAGCAGATCGCCGAACCATGCCGATCCCCCGCCCACCGGGTCGAAGCTGATCACCCGGCGCACAGTGGGCAGGCCCTGGGTCAGGCTCAGTATCGCCTCGGCCTTCTCCCCCGCGGTGAAGATCGCCGCAGCGCCGCAGTCGTCGAGGACGAACGCGACCTCCTCCGGCGTCAGCATCACGTTGATCGGGTTGACCACCGCCCCGGCCCGCAGCGCCGCGTGATATGCGACCACCCACTCCCACCTGTTCGGCGAGTACAGGGAAACGCGGTCGCCCGGCCGCACGCCAAGCTCGCGCAGGCCGCCGGCCACCCGGCCGCACATGTCATCCAGTTCCTGGTATGCCAGCGCCCGCGCGCCAGTGACCAGTGCAGTCTTTGACCCGAATCGCTCCGCTGCACGCGCCACGATCATGCCGAGGTCGGCACTGATGGGCTGCGTTTCCTGCGCGCCGACCGGGTCGAGGATCGCATCAGTCATGGTCCCCCCTACAAGCTAAGCAGCCCAGACCCGTTCCAATCTGGCTGATGCACCGGGACACGGCCATCTAGCAACCCGGCTGCCCGGCTTGTCAACAGGCCATTCACCTTGCGGGCCAGGTTCATGACGACTTGCGGGCCTTCCATACCTCTTCGCACGGCCATTGCCGCGACCACTCGAGGGTCACGAACGGGTACCTGGTGGTGGCGCCCGGCTCGGGCCGGAGCTCGATAAGGTCCTCCAGCTGCAGCCCGCAGCCGCGCAGCAGGCGGATCATGTCGCCGTGGCCGAGGTGGAATTCCACCGACTCGTCACCAGGCCAGTCGAACCGGTGCATGCCGAAGTAGGGCCGCAGCAGCCGCTCCGTGGCCGGCTGGTCGTCGGTTTCCGGGACAGTGAGCATGAGCAGCACCGAATTGACCAGGAAGATCAACTGGCCGCCAGGGCGCAGCAGCCTGGCCGCCTCGGGGATCCACGCGTAGGGATCGCACCAGATGCTGGCGCCGTATTCGGAGATCGCCAGGTCGAAGCTGGCATCGGCGAACGGTACGTGCTCAGCGCTGGCGTGGATAAGCGGGAACGGCAGCGCGAAACGGTCCTGCAGCTGCCGGGCGGTGGCCAGCTGAGCCGTCGAGTTGTCCAGGCCGACGGGCCGGGCACCGCGGGCGGCCAGCCAGGCCGACACATACCCGGTGCCGCAGCCAAGTTCGATACTGTCCCGGCCTGCCAGGTCAGCTGGCAGCACGCCCGCGTTCGCCTCGGCGACATTCCAGATGCCCCAGGAGGGCTCGGGCGCCGCCCACAGCTGCAGGCCGGGGCCCGCGTACTCCGCCGCCCACCGGTCCCACGCGGCGCGGTTGCGCAGCACATGATCAGCGGCCCCGGTCACAGCCGCCAGCATCGTCGCGGCTGGCCGTGCCGTCAATCAGGTCCCACTTGTTGCCCGCGATGTCGAGGAAGACGGCGACGCGGCCGTAAGGCTCGTCACGCGGTGGCCTGGCGAAGCGGACACCCGCGGCTAGCATCCGGGCGTAGGCGGCCTCGAAGTCCTCGACGTGCAGGAAGAAGCCCACCCGGCCGGCTGCCTGCCTGCCGACGACGAGGGCCTGATCTTCCCCGTCGGCCTGCGCCAGCAGCAGGCCGGTCACCGCACCCGGCGGCCGTACTACCACCCACCGCTTGGGCCGGCCGTCGTTGGTCAGGGCCGGGGAATCCTCCACCAGGTCGAAGCCGAGGCTGTCCACGAAGAACCTGATGGCCGGGTCGTACTCGCTGACCACGACGGTGATGAGGCCCAGGTGCACCGCGCCAGCATAAGCGAGCTGCCTTGCCGCAGCTCGGGGGACTTGGCCGGCGAGGATTCTGGCTCAGGCCGCGCCGCCGAAGCTAATCTCGTTGCCTTCGGCGTCCCGGTAGATCACCTTGGTCACGCCATGGCCGTACGTCTGGCGCTCCGCGGGATCGATGCCCCGCCGGGCAATCTCGGCGACGCGTTCGTCCAGGTCGTCGACGTACAACAAGACCAGGGCGCTCCCCGCCCGTTCGGGCTCCTGCACGATGTAGACGTAGCGATGCTCGGCCAGTTCCCACACTGCCTCGGTGTCGTGCGGCAGAAACGAGGGCTGCGCGCCGAAGAACCGGTCGTACCACGGCAACGCCGCGGCGTAGTCGGTGACCGGGATGCCAGCGAATAGATCCAGCGCCATCTCGCCCCTCCAGACGTCCGCACAGGCCGGCTGACGCCGGGCCGCCAGCGTCAGCCCGGCCGATCGCGGTGTGCAGTGGGACCATTCTCAATGCCCGTCAGGACGTGCTGCTGGTGGTCGGCGGCACTTAACCGGGTGCGCGGGCGCGGGACCGGCGCTACCGTCTCCGGGTGAGCGGCGAGCATGATCAGGTAGTGGCCCGCAACCGGGTGGCATGGGACCGCCAGGTTGCGGCGGGCAATGAGTGGACCGTGCCGGTGGGTCCGGAGGTAACCGCCGCTGCACGGGCTGGTGACTGGTCGGTCGTCCTCATCGGCTATGAGCCGGTGCCCGCCGACTGGTTCCCGGCCAGCCTGGCTGGCCGTGAGGTCCTGTGCCTGGCCAGCGGCGGCGGCCAGCAGGGGCCGGTACTGGCCGCTGCGGGCGCGCGCGTGACGGTCTTTGACAACTCGCCCGGGCAGCTTGCCCGCGATCAGATGGTTGCCGAGCGCGACGGGCTGGAGATCAGGACTGTCCTTGGCGACATGCGTGATCTGAGCGCGTTCGCCAGCGAGAGCTTCGACCTGGTCTTCAACCCGGTATCGACGGTGTTCTGCCCCGAGCTGGCGCCCGTGTGGCGCGAGTGTTTCCGGGTGCTCCGGCCAGGCGGTGCGCTGCTGACTGGATTCATGAACCCGGACCTGTTCATCTTCGACGAGGAAGCCGCCGACCAGCATGGCGAACTGACCGTCCGGCACCGTCTGCCGTACTCAGACCTCGCGCGCCTCGATGCCGCCGAGCTCGACCGGCTGCGGGGCACCGACGTTCCGCTGGAGTACAGCCACACGCTGACCGAGCAGATCGGCGGCCAGCTCGACGCGGGTTTCGTGATTACCGGTTTCCGCGAGGCACCGCACCACATCGGGCCGACGGCCGACTTCATGCCTGGTTACTTCGCGACCCGGGCGGTGAAGCTGGCTTGACCGGATCAAGCCGGCCGAGATCAGCGGCGGTATTGCCCGGCGACGTGGTCAGCGTCCTGGCGTCCGATGCCAGGATCGAGCGGGTGGAACTGACCGGGTCACGCGCCCGCGGCGCGGCGACCGCGCTATCGGACTGGGACTTCATGGTGATCGCCGCCGACGCACCTGCTCAGCCCGCTCGGCGTAGCGGCCGTGCCTGGCAGCCTCGGCCAGGCGGTGGCCGACTACCGGGCTGCTCGCGACGACCGAGAACGGCTATTCCGATGCCGGGTCTCCCGAACTGCGGAGACAGTCGTGCTGCCCAGCCTGAGTGAGCTGGTCACCGGGCCCTGACTAGCGCAACCCGGCTACGCCTTGCGATCGCCTGCATGCTCTGAGCGACCAGAGCCGGCCGGCCATGCGGCTGGACACGACGGAGTGCGTCATCCGATATAGGTTGAAACCATAAGCCGAGCTAACTGACTCAAGGAGGACGTCCCGGATGAATGGCACGCTCGCCGCCGCTGACCTGGAGCAACTGCGCAAGGACTTCACTGCCAACAACGTGTACCGGCTGGCGCAGAATGCGGTGACGCGCGTGACGATAGACGATGTCGCGATTAACCGGGAGCTCCTCAACACCATCGACCACTCGCTCTCCACGACGCTGGACGACTGGAAGGTCACCAACCAGGAGCGCAGCGGGCGCTGCTGGCTGTTCGCCGGGCTCAACCTGCTTCGCGTCGGGGTAATGCGCAAGACCGGGCTCAAGGAATTCGAGTTCTCCCAGAACCACATGATGTTCTGGGACAAGATCGAGCGCGCCAACTACTTCCTCGAGGCCATCATCGATACGGCTGGCCGTGACCTCGACGACAGGACCGTGGCATTCCTGCTCGAGACGGTTGCGAGCGACGGCGGTCAGTGGAACATGTTCGCGGCGCTGGTCGCGAAGCACGGCCTGGTCCCGAAGGGCTACATGCCGGAGACGCAGAGCTCGTCCAACACCGCGCGGTTGAACTCCGTCCTGCAGTACCAGCTCCGGCAGGGCACCAGGGCAGTCCGTGCCGCAGCTACCGAGAGCCTCGACGCGGCCCGCGCCGTCAAGGCGGACATCCTGAAAGTCATCTACCGGGTGCTGTGCATCCACCTCGGCACTCCGCCGGAGAGCTTCGACTGGCAGTGGACCGACAAGGACAAGCAGTTCCACCGGGACGGCGTGCTGACCCCGCAGGAGTTCGCAGCCAGGTATGTCGACGTGCCCGTCGCCGACTACGTGTGCCTGGTCCACGACCCGCGGCCGACCAGCCCGGTCGGCCGGACCTTCACCGTGGAGTACCTGGGTAACGTCATCGGCGCTCCGCCGGTCACCTACCTGAACGCCGACATGTCCGTGATCAAGGACATCGCCGCGCGGACCATACAGGGCGGAGAGCCGGTGTGGTTCGGCTGCGACGTCGGCAAGATGATGAGCAACGACTACGCGGTCTGGGATGTCGCCCTGTATGACCTGCCCTCGCTCTACGACGCCCAGTTCGATCTGGATAAGGCGGCCAGGCTCGCCTACCACGAGACGCAGATGACGCATGCCATGCTCTTCACCGGGGTGGACGTGCTTGACGGAGTTACGCGGCGGTGGCGGGTGGAGAACAGCTGGGGATCCGAGCGCGGCAAGGACGGCTTCTACACCATGAACGACTCATGGTTTGACCAGTACGTGTTCGAGATCGCTGCCCGGCGCGATGCGCTGCCCGCCGAGCTCAGGGACGCGCTCGACGCGGAGCCGATCGTGCTGCCGGCCTGGGACCCCATGGGAGCCCTGGCCCGGTAGCCGAGATCACCGGATGCGCACGGGAAGCGGCCTGATTGTGCTCCGGGTGGCCCGCTCCGTCAGCGGCCGGTGCTAAGCGCTGCGATTAGCCCGTCCGGCTATCGTGAGTTCATGGCCCAGCGATTGGTGACCGAGCGCCTGGTCCTCCGGCCGTGGACCGCCGATGATGCCGGGGCTGCGCTGAGGCCCTACGGCGATCCTGAAGTGGCGCGGTGGCTTGCCCCGGCGATGGACAGGGTCGGCGATGAAGCCGCCATGCGCGTGGTCCTGCAGCAGTGGATGGCCGAGGACGGGCGCCTGCTGACGCCCGCCGGCCGGTGGGCGATCGAGCTTCGCAAGGACGGAAGCCTGATCGGCGGGGCGACCCTGCTGCCGCTGCCGCCCGACGATGAGTACGAGATCGGCTGGCAGCTGCAGCGGGACGCGTGGGGCCATGGCTATGCCACCGAGACCGGCACGGCGCTGGCCGAGTGGGCATTCGCGCAAGGCCTGGAACAGGTCATCGCCGTCGTCCGGCCGGCCAACGCTCGCGCGGTGGCGACGGTGCGCCGGATCGGCATGGAGTGGATTGGCGAGACAGAGAAGTATCACAACCTGCGCCTGCAGGCCTATCGCCTCCGCCCGGCAGATCTCGCCGCGGCGGCAAAGTGAGGTGTCAGCTACGCCGGGCATCTCGTCGGCGTGCCCGCGGATCAGGTGTCCGCGTCGCCTGAGTGCTGGCCAGCCGCCAGCTGCCGCGCCATCGCCTCGATGAGCTTCTGCAGCCCGCGCATCGGCCGCACCATCACGGTGAAGCTGACGAGCCTGCCTTCCTCGTTCCATCGCAGCATGTCCACGCCGTGCACGTACACGCCCTCTAGCTCGGCCTCGAACTCCAGGACCGCGCTGGCCCCGTCGTGCCACTGGCCGACGTAACGCAGCGTCGGGCCGAGGACGGCAAGCGCGCTAGTCAGGTAATGAGTGGTCAGCGCCTTACCGTGCTGCGGCGCGAACACCGCCGGCGAGCGAAACACCACATCGTCGGCGAGCAGGTCGTCCAGCAGGCCCGGATCTTGCGCCGCCACCACGGCATGCCAGGCGCGCAGCGCCGGGGGAAGCTCAGTCATGCCCATAGTCAATCGGGGCCAGCCAGCGAGCGTAAAGCAGCGGAAGCGGTAATGATGGCCGAGCGGCCGACGACAGCCAAAGTGCCGGCCGCGGGAAGGTCTGGACAGTGCGGGTATTTCTGGAAACGCCGCGGCTTGTGCTTCGCCGCTTCACGATGGCTGACGCGGACCTGCTGGTAAGCCTGGATGCCGATCCCGATGTCATGCGCTTTGTCACCGGCGGGATACCAACGGCCCGCGAGGAGATCGAGAAGGAGATCTTGCCCGCGTTCCTGGGCTACTACCAGGCATACGAGGGATACGGGTTCTGGGCGGCCATCGAGAAGCAGACCGGCGAATTCGTGGGGTGGTTTCACTTCCGGCCGCGGCCGGATGGCAGCCCGGATGAGCCCGAGCTGGGTTACCGTCTGCGCAAGTCAGCCTGGGGCAAGGGGTTTGCCACCGAAGGGTCACGCGCGCTGATCCGCAAGGGCTTCACCGAGTTCGGCGTGCAGCGGGTCTTTGCGGAGGCGATGGCGGTGAACGTGGCTTCCCGCCGGGTGATGGAAAAGGCAGGCCTGACCCTGGTGCGGACGTTCCACCAGCCCTGGCCGTTCCCGATCGAGGGTGACGATCTGGGAGAGGTTGAGTATGCAATGACCAGGGCCGAATGGGACCGGCAGAACCCGGCCGTACCCGGGCCATCGCAGCCAGCATGAAAGCTCGCTAGGCCCTGAGCTGTGTCATTCCGGGTCGCCGGCGCGACCTGAGCCCCGGCCGGAGCCCAGGGCCGGCCCGCTGGTGCTGACGCTGACTGCGTTAGCCGCGACGATGGCGGTGATCGAGAGCCAGTCGGCAAGCTGCAGTGACTGGCCAAGGACAATGAGGCCAGTCAGCGCCGCGAATACCGGGTTGACGCTCATGAACACGCCAAAGAACCTGGCCGGAACCCGCCGTAGCGCCAGCATGTCGGCGACCATCGGGACAGCCGAGCACAAGATGCCGGCCGTCGCCGCTCGACCAAGCGCGACGACCGTCACCGGGTGACTGGCAAGTGCCCAGATGCCGACCGGAACGTACAGCAGGGCAGAAATGGCGGCTGCCGCTCCGGGTCCCTGGGACCCAGGCAGCCGGGCTCCGACGACCCTGTTCACCAGGATGTACCCGGCCCAGCAGGCCGCGGCTAGCAGGGCAAGCAGGATGCCGGCGTAGTCAGTGCTTGGTTGCGGCCTGGCCAGGACAACGACGGCGGCTGCAGCGATCATGGCGCATCCGAGGTCGAGGAGGCGGCGCGAGGCCAGCAGCGCCACCGATAGCGGGCCGAGGAACTCCAGTGTCACTGCCAGGCCCAGCCCGATCCGGTCGATCGCCGTGTAGAGCGAGAGGTTCATGGTCGCGAAGATGAGCGCAAGCGCCAGCACTGCGCGCCACTGCTTTCTGGTGAACGAGGAGAATTTCGGGCGCGTGGCGGCGACCAGCACCGCGCCGGCCACCCACTGGCGTACCGCGACCACCCCGGCCGGCCCGAGCACAGGGAAGGCCAGCGCGGCGGTCGCCGCGCCGAGTTGATTGGACGCGCCACTGCCCGTCATCAGCGCGACGCCGGCGAGCCGGCCGCGGCGCCCGGCGGTGGCCCCACTGCCGGCTGCGGTGCGGCACTGCTGCTGCCGCTGGCGCGTGGAGATCGTCATGGCCCGAGCATGGACCGGGGCCAGGGCATGCGCAAAATGCATGCACGGACGCAGTAATACGCTTTGGTTATGGATCTAGAACTGCGGCACCTGCGCTGCCTGGTCGCGATCATGGACGCCGGAACCTTCACTGATGCCGCCATCGAACTCGGGATCTCGCAGGCTGCGGTATCACGGAACCTGATGGCGCTGGAGCAGGTCCTTGGCGTCCGGCTGCTTCATCGCACCAGCAGGAACGTCACGCCGACCACGGCGGGGGTGCAGGCCCTGGCCCACGCCAGGCACGTTCTGGCCGCGGCAGGCAACCTGGTCGCCGACGCGACGACCGGCCACACCAGGCTTCGCATCGGTCACGCCTGGTCAGCCATGGGCCGACACACCCGCGAGTTCCAGCGCCGCTGGGCAGCCCAGTACCCCGGCGTCGACCTGCACCTGATCCGGACCAACTCGGCTACCGGCGGGCTAGCCGAGGGCCTGTGCGACATCGCGGTGCTGCGCACCGATGTCGACAGCCGCCGCTTCGCCAGCGCGGTCGTGGGTCATGAGCGGCGTTACTGTGCCCTGGCCGCCGACGATCCCTGGGCCAGGCGGCGCTCCATCAGGCTCGGCGAGGTGCCGCAGCGCACCGTGCTGATCGACCAGCGCACCGGAACCACTACCCCGGATCTGTGGCCTGCCGCCGCCCGGCCCGCCATCCAGGAAACCAGCGACATCGATGACTGGCTCGCTGTCATCGCGGCCGGCGGCGGCATCGGGATCACCCCCGAGGGCACCACAGCCCAGTACCGCCGCGACGGTGTCGTATTCCGGCTCCTGGCAGACGCCCCGCCGATCACGGTACAGATGATCTGGCGGCGCCACGACCCTCATCCGTCCACGCACGCGGCAGTCGCAATGCTGACCGAGCTGTACCGCCGCACGTCATGACCGATGGACCAAGCACTGACATCTGGGGTTGCTGTTGCTGCCGGGATGATCAGGCCGCCGGCCGGTCAGCCGAGCTTCGATGACCCTGTCGGCGGCGCTGCGGGCGGAGGGACCAGGTTAGCGTTCGGTGCGAGCGCGGCAACGTAGCGGCGAATCTCGTCGAGCAGGGCCATCTGCTGCGACATGGCTACCTGGAGATCGCGCACCTGCTTGGTCAGCTCAGTGTTCTCCGCGATCGCCTCCGTCAGCCCCTGCTCGATCGCGACGTCCCGCTCCACCCCGGCCCGGATGTGCGCCAGCAGAACGGTCAAAGCGTCCTGGGCCCGGTTGGCCGCGGCCGCGACGAGGAAGCCGATGAACAGCTCGGCGACTGTCGTGATCAGGTTGAGCGGGAAGTTATAGCCGGTGGAGGTGAACCACGCCGGCAGCCAGAGGCCTGAGGCGAGGTGACGTCCGCCCACGGCGAAGACCAGGGTCCAGCACACCACCAGGACAAACCAGAACGCGATGTTGGCAGGCTTGCCCATCGCCTCGGAGATCCAGTTCGCGAACTTGAGGAAGAGCCCGGGGGGCTTCTCGATCTCGGTGGGCTGGGTGGGATCTATGGTCGGATTCGGCGTGGTGATCGCCGTGTCGGAAGCGGTCAAGGTCCTTCCTTTCAACGTCGACGCGGCGGGCACCGGCCCGTGGCGCGCTCTATCTGCCGGCGACTGCCCGCCGCTGGCCGTGTTGCCTGCCAGCGCCGGGCTGCCTTGACGGCACTCAGATAGTCGCGCATCTGGCCAGAGTTGGCGATTCGAACCTGCGCATCCTGCTAGTCGGCCGCCGCCAGGGAACTGACCCGGAATCTCGAGCGCTGACCGCGTGCTCTAATTGCTGGCCGATTGTGCACCTTTCAGGAGGAGAGATGACCATCGTCCTGGAGGCGCGGGAAGACTTCACGCTTGAGGCGTTCCGCCGGGTAACCGTCGATGGCGAGGACGTTGTGCTCGGCCCAGCGGCTTTGCGGATGATCGAAATGGCGCGCGCTGGGTTCGAGCGGCTCCTGGAGTCCGGCGCGGCAGGGTTTATTTACGGCGTGACCACCCGGCCGGGCATGGAAGTCGGTACGGCAATCCCGCCCGAGGAACGCCGCAGCTACGCCAGGCGGTTCCGCGGAGTGGGCCGGGGCTTCGGCCGTGATCAACTGGATGAGCGAGTAGCACGGGGCATCGTGTTCGCCCGACTGGCCGACTTCGTGGGCGGCCACGCCAAGGTTCGTCCAGAACTCGCCGAGCGGGTGGCCGGCCTGCTGGCCGGGCCGTTGCCGCCCCTGCCGCTCGACGGGCAGACCGGCGCCGGGGAGATCCTGCCGCTGATGCATGTGATGGCGGCCATCGATGGCGACCTGGCGGAGGGCGAGGGCATGGCCTTGATCAACGGCTCGCCGTGCGCTACAGCGCTGGTCGCTGATGTCGCCCTGCAGGCCGAGCACCGCGCGGGGCTGGCCGAGGCGATCTTCGCACTCTCCATTGAGGCGTACCGGGCGCCGCTGGACGCCTACGACGAGGCGCTCGACGACCTGCGAGGTGATGAGGCAGACCGTGCGGTCCTCGGTCACCTCCGCCGCTACCTCTCCGGCGCGAGCGCATCGGGGCGGCTAGCCCATCAGGCGCCGGTCAGTTTCCGTATCCTCCCCCAGGTGCTGGGCCAGGCCCGGCGCGCCGTCCGGGCAGCGGAACACGCTGCGACCACTGCCCTGGGCTCGGTGACCGAGAACCCGGTTTACCTGCCCGCCAGCGCGGATCATCCTCGTGGCCGGGTGCTCTCGACCGGCGGCTTTCACAACGGCGCGGCTGCGCCTGCGATGAACTGGCTGAGCGCCGCCTGGGCCGACCTGGCCCTGGTGGGGCAGCGGCAGGTCACCGCCATGCACAGCCCCGCCTCCGGACTTCCGCACCTGCTCACCCCGGCCGGCTTCATCGACGGGGCCTCGGGGGGCGCCACTAACCTCTTCGGCTGGGTTGCCACCGGACTGGTGGAGGAAGCCCGGTCGCTGGCCGCTCCTACCCTGCTGCCGGCCAGCATTAACGACGCTCAGAATGACATTGCCTCCCCTGTCTTCGGCGCCTACCGCAGCCAGAACCGCGCCGCTGAATGCCTGGACGGCGTTCTCGCGATCCTGGCACTGGTATCCAGCCAGGCGCTGTTCGTGACCGGCCGTCGCCCGGCACCTCCGCTGGAGGGACTGCTCACCGGCATCCGATCGGTCTTCCCGCCAGTGGAGACCGAACGCGCAGGCCAGGGCGCGCAAGCTGGAGCACTGGCCGACATCCTCCACAAAGCCGCGGTAACCGGCCAGCTGGTATTCCCAGGCCGGCCGGGCAAGCCCAGCGGCGGCGTGGGAGGCCCGGCCTAGCCGGGCTGCTCGCGGTAGAGCCGCAGCGCGTCGGTCAGGCGCTGGCGCGCTTCGGTCGTGTACGGCGTCATCTGGAACATGATGTGCTGCAGGCCCAGCTTCGCGTAGCCGCGCATGGCCGTCGCGATCTCGGCGGCGGTGCCGGTCAGGGGTTTGTAGGAGAACGTCCGATCGGCCTGCAGATCGGGGAACCAGAGGCGGATCAGCGCCGTGACGCCGAGGGTCGCGGGGTCGCGGCCAAACTGGCGGCAGGCGGCCTCAATCTTGGCGAGCGGCTCGGCCATCGTATCCGGTTCGCCCATGTAGCCCGTGTTCCACAGGTCGGCGTACTGCACGGTGAGCCTGAGCATGCGCGGGCCGCCATCGTTTCCCACCAGCAGGGGCGGCCCCTGCGGCCGCGGGCCGCGGGGTGCGTCCTCACAGTCCTGAACCTGGTAATAGCGGCCCGCGAAGTCGACATGCCCGTCGCGCAGCAGCGGCCTGAGGATCTGCAGGGCTTCCTCGAAGCGGTCCACCCTGTGGTCGTAGGGCATACCGAACGCCTGATACTCCGGCTCGTTCCAGCCCGCGCCGACGCCGAGGATCAGCCGTCCGTCGCTCACCTCGTCGGCCGCGGTCGCCATCTTCGCCAGGATCGCCGGATTGCGGAAGGAGTTGCACAGTACAAGCGGGCCGATCTCTACCCGCTGTGTGGCCTCGGCCAGTGCCGATAGCACAGTCCAGGTTTCCCAGATGCCGTGGGTCGGCTCGCCGGGGTCGCGATAGAGGAGGTGGTCGGCCAGCCAGATGCTGTCGAAGCCGTCGGCCTCGGCCTGCTGCGCGACGGCCCGGATGGCCTGATAGGGGCGCTTGCGGTTACCTTCGGGGTCATTTGCCGTGTAGACCAGCAGGCCGATCTTCATGCCGCACTCAGCCTTCCGGCGTGGAGTCGCCTGAGTTCCACGCGCGGCCCGACGTTACCGCCCGCCTCCGACAAAACGATGCGGGCGGAATTGACGGGGGTGCGGGCGCGCGAATGCAGGTGGCCGGCGGGCAGGTGGCGCTGGCCTCGGCATCTGGCTGCGGGGCATCCGCTGTGCCGGTCTGCCGCACCGGGGGCCCCAAAACCCTTGGCCGGGCGGCAAAGTGAGTGCGTCCGGTGGCGGCGCGTTCCGTCGCGAACTCTGACAGCTTTCGCTTCTAGCCGATGCAGCGGCCAACTGCCACGATTGTCGTGGTGCTCTGCCGAGCGCACGGTTGCGGGCGGCGGTTGTGCGCCCGCCGACAAGCATGGGGAGGGGTCGTGAAGTACATAGTTATCAGCCGGTTGGCCCCCGGGGTGGAGAACTCTCGCAAGGCGCTTGAGGTTTACCTGAAGGCTGGCCTGCCGCAAGGCACGGAGGCAATCTACGCGGCCTCGGATGGCAAGACGTTCATCAACATCGTGGAGAGCGACACACCCGACATCGTGGCGTCGTACACCTACGCGCCGTTCTTCGAGGAGACCAAGGTCATCCCGGTGGTAGCAGTCGACGAGACGTGGCTGCAATCGATTCAGACCGCACAGGCCAACTGGGACTGACCACAGGCTTCTGCCTCCAGAGACGACCGCGCGGGCCGCGTCCTCGTGGACGCGGCCCGCCCGCGCAGGAGGGTTAACATCGCCGGATGAGCGCTGAACCGTTCGTTCCGGAAGACTTCGCTGTACCCGACGGGCTCATGGCCGCGGAGTTCCGGCTGGCCCCGCTCGGACCGCAACACAACGAGGCCGATTACGCCGCCTGGATGGGCAGCATCAACCACATCCGGGCGACGCCCGGGTTCCCTGATGGCAGCTGGCCTCGGGAGATGTCCCTGAGTGACAATCTCCGCGACCTAGAGCGGCACGCACAAGACTTCGCCGAGCGCCGCGGCTTCACCTACACCGTCCTCAGCACCAGCACCGGGGACGTCATCGGCTGTGTGTACATCTACCCGGCCAGCGGCCGTGACTCAGGCGACTACGCCGAGGGTCGGCGGCACGCTTCCGTCCAGTCCTGGGTACGCGCCGACTGCGCCGCGCTCGACCCAGTGCTCTACCACGCGGTCCTGGCCTGGTTGGAACGTGACTGGCCATTTGATTCCATCCGTTACGCTCCGCGGGCTTGACCCGTGCAGTCGCCGGGTGCCTGCCGCACTTGGTTCCCTGGCGTCCGCGAGCTGCACCGATCCTCAAGGCGTCCCGCAGGCTGCAAGAACGGATCTTTGGCGCGTCCAGTTCGCCGCAGTTGTCTCAGCAGCGCAGGACCGGCAGACTTGACGAGCCGACCGAAAAGGAACGCCATCACGTGTCGGACGTAGACCGGTTCCCAACCTGGATTCTGCTCCTTGCGGCAATCGCGCTCGTGAGTGCGGTCGTGCTGCGCTTCATGGTCCTGGATCGGGGATCTAATCCGCGGCGGCTCTGGCTGATCCTGCTGGCGCTATGGCTGGTGGTCGTAGGCCTCGCAGCTGCCGGCGTATTCCGAACATGGAGCGACCAGAACATTACGCCGAACGAAGGCCTGCTCGTCCTCGCCGACGTGATGGCCGGTTTGCTGGTGATATCGGTTCCGGTCGGCCGGGCTGTGCGCCGTCTCACCGACGACCAGCTGCGGCAGCTTCGAGGCCGCGGCGCGATGCTGGTCGCCCTGGGCAGGCGCCAGTTCATCGTGGTTATGGCACTCATGCTCGGCACAATGGCCGCTCTGCTGGCCGGAGAGAGCGCTCTTGCCGCCAAACTGCCCGGCCCGCCCGCCGTAGTTGCCTGCCAGGACTACACAACCTGGATCCTGGCTCCGGGGAATGGAACCATGCCGCCAAGTGCCGATCAAACGATGCTCGCCCAGGCGGCCCGCATTGCGCCGCCCGGACGCCTACGGCTCAACCTTGCGGCCCTCGCGGCGGATGTGCAGTCGGCGATCTCTGACGGCGGCACTGCGCAGGGCATTCTGGAATATTCGCCAATCCTGTCTGAAGAGAGCAGCGTGAACCTGGACTGCAAGTCAGTGCCAGTAGCTGGATGAGCCAGCGAGCGCGCACGGCATGGTGCCACGCAGGCCTGTCTGGTCACGCCGGCTGCCGACGGCCGGGCCGTAGCCACCTGCCACTGCCTCGGCGCCGGCCGCTCGTCGGCTGTGCGCTACTGCGCGTGCTGCTGTGGCAGGCTGTAGTAGTTCTGGTAGATCACCTGGGCATGAGCGCGGGCGGACTCCCAGTCCCAGGTGCGCGGGTAGTACCGGGCGGGGCTGAGGGACCTGACGTATGGGGACGGGTCTGGCTGCAGGCTTTCAAGGACGTGGCCGGCCAGGCCGGCTGACCCGGAGACACCATGTGCGTTGCACGCTGCCGCCATGACCAGGCCGCGCACGCCGGGCACCGGTCCGACAATGAAGCGGCCGTCTGGCGAGAACGCCGGAAACCCGCGGAAGACCTCGCGTACCTCGGCCTCGGTGACCATGGGAGCGAAGGTGGCGAAGTCGCGTGCGAAACCGGACAGGACATCCCAGTCCGGGGGAACTGCCAGCGCCTGCCCGATGGTAACTGCGCGCGGGTCGAGGCTCAGCCCGTTTGGTTCCCACCCCCCGCACAACAATCCCTGCCCTTCGGCTCGGGCGTAAATACGCATGTCAGGTATGCGGAGAACGGGCAAAGCGCTGTGCCAGCCCGGGACGGCCCGGGTGACGAAGTACTCATGGCGCACCGGCACGATCGGGAGCTGCTGGCCGGCCAGCAAGGCAACGGCGCCCGCCCAGGGCCCGGCCGCGTTGATGACCATGTCGGTCGCGACGGCGCGCCGGTCGGTGCGCACGCCCCTCACCACGCCGCCGGTGATGCGCAGTCCGGTAACGGTGGTGTGCGTGGCGAAGGTGACTCCCCGATCACGCGCGGCGCGGGCGTAGGCGGTCACCAGGCTGTTGGGCTGAAGATAGCCGTCGGTGGGGCACCACAGCGCCGCCGTAACCCGCCTGGTGTCCAGCATCGGGCACAGCGCGGCCAGCCGGGCAGGGGCGAGGAACTCAACCTCGAGCCCCGCTGACCGCGCCACAGCCGCCAGCGCCCGGAACTCGGCCGCCCGCTCTGCGGTTGCGGCTATGCGCACGCTGCCGGTCTGGCGCCAGTCCGCCGGGTAGCCGGTGTCCTGCTCGATCCGGGAGTACACCGCAACCGAGGCCATGGCCAGCATGCACCGCTCTTTTGTGGCGCGGACCTGCCCGACCAAACCGGCAGCCTGTCCTGAGGTTGCCCCCGCCAGCTCGCCCTGCTCCACGACCTGGATGTCACGGTAGCCCGCACCGGCCAGCGTGTAGGCCACCGCGCAGCCGATAGCCCCGCCACCGATAATCGTGACCTCGGCATCTCGGACTTCGGCCACTGGAACCTTCCACGCCGCCAAGGACACCACTGGTGCTCGTCATCCCGGCACCGCGCCAAGCCTACCGGCGGAGAATCACCCGCCTTATCGGCTAGCAGCTCTCAAAGACCCGTGCCGCAAATAGCAACAGATGCGTCCGATGAGCTCTCGCCGGACCTTCTGGAAAACCGCTGAATCCCGCAAGACGCGGTCGTCTAACAGGTAACAGGCTGCCGGAGGCAAGAGGAGCCATGAGATGACGCGATACCTGATTTCGTTCCCCAGCGATGCGATGGACCACATTCCCGACGAGGACGAGCCGGAGGTGGCCAGGGCCGCTCACGCGGTCATCGACGAAGCCAAAGATGCCGGTGTGTACCTCTTCGCGGGCGGGCTGGACGAGGACGTCGAGCCCGTCATGGTGGCCGGCGACGGGACGGTCACTGCCGCCACCTATCCGCAGGCCAAAGAGCTGTCGGGAGGCATCACCATCGTCGACGTGCCCACTCGGGATGCTGCCCTCAAGTGGGCCGCAAAGATCGCGGCCGCCTGCCGCTGTGCGCAAGAGGTGCGTGAGTTCATGTTCGACCCGCTCGTCTGATGGAAGCCCCCATCGCTTACAAGACCCTGCCGCAGGCGGCTCCACACATAACAGCCCGCTCATCGGCAAGATCGCCGACCGCACCAGCACGTTAGCGGCACGAAAGGACGTGCTGCGGCCAGGAAGTCTGCCGCTGGACTGGCCGACCTGACGCTGACATCGGCAAGCCCGTTCGCCGGCCCAACGGGCCTATCCTCGGCGCATGGGAATCGAGGTGCTGCCAGCTACCGGACGATGGGATGACTTCGCGTCCTTGATGGTGCCGCGGGGTTGCGTCTGTATGGCATACCGCAACTCCAGCCTCGACATGCCCGGCCGTGTCGCTCACATGCGCGCGCTGTGCCACGGCGAGCCTGGGCCCGGCGTGCTGGGCTATGTCGATGGCGAGGTGGCTGGCTGGTGCTCGGTCGCACCGAAATCCACCTACCGGGCCCTGGTCAACTCGCGAACGATTCCGCATATCCAGGACGACAACGCGTGGTCGGTGGTCTGCTTCGTGGTGCGGCCGGGGTTCCGGCGCCGGGGACTCATGCATGCCCTGCTCGATGGCGCCGTCGGGCACGCGCACGCAATGGGCGCCACGGTGCTGGAAGGCTACCCGGTCGACCCTGGCGGCGGGCGTGTCGACCAGAACAGCGGCTACGTCGGCACCGTCCAGCTCTTCGAGGCGCACGGGTTCACGCCCGTATGCCAGACTGCCGGCCGTAGCGGTGGCCAGCCCCGCTGGCTCGTACGGCGCGAGCTTCCCTGATCACGTCTGGTCAGCACGCGCACACTCTCGCTAGCCGACGGGCCGGGAGGCCTGGCGGTCGCGGTAGCGGCGCACCTTGGCGATCGTGCCGCAGGCTCGGCCGTCCGGGCCGCCGGCGTACATGAGGCACCACCGCTTGCTGGCGTTCCTGGTGTTGTCGTAGAAAACCCACTTACAGTCCGGGCATGCCTTGAGGCGCTTCCAGGTTCCCGCGCCGATGGCGGCGATCACTGCGGCCAGGTAGTGGCCCGCCGGCCCGGCCCGATGCCGGTAGACGATCCCGCCCTCCTCGACCACGGGGCGCAGGCGGGTACGCGCGATCCACTGATTCAGGCATCCGGCGTCCCCCGACTCGACCGCATGCCTGAGGTCGTCTCGAAGCTCACGCACGAGCTCCGCGTCGCCTGGCCGCCAGCGCAGCTCGCGGGCCAGCACCCCGAACCGGTCGGTCGGCTGCCGCGAGTCATTGGGGATCAGCCAGCTGTTAAGCAGGGTCCGGACCTGCTCCAGCTCAGCCGGCGCGACCTGCCCGGCCACGTCCGCTGCGTTAACCATCAAACGACTATATCGGTTGCAGGCGCGACTCGCACTGCGTTAACTTGCTAATCATATAGACGGTTACCACAGGCAAGGAGGACGAGATGGCGGCAGACCTTGGCTGGATGGCGCTGCAATGGCCAGGCATGGAGCACGTGATCGTGTCCGACGAGGTCAGCGGGATCACCGCGGCCGGCCATGTGGTGCTGGCCAACACCGGCCTGGTCACCGTCGCCTACCGCCTGACCTGCGATGCCGGCTGGCATTTCCGCAGGCTGACCATCGACGTCGCCGGCGCTGGGCATTCGCTGACGCTTGCCAACGAGGAGGAGGGCTGGCTCGCGAACGGGGTTCCCAGGCCCGACCTGGCCGGATGCATCGACATCGACATCAACTGCACCCCGCTGACCAACACGCTGCCGATCCGGCGGCTGGACTGGTCCGGCGGAGCGACCCACGACATCGATGTCGCCTACCTGAGCGTGCCGGAGCTCGAGGTCAGGAAGGTCCGTCAGCGCTATACCCGGCTGGATCCGGGCCGGTTCCGCTATGAGTCGGGGTCATTCCGGCGCGACCTGAGCGTCGATGACAGCGGCTTCGTGCTCGACTATCCGGGATTCTGGCGCCGACTGTGTGCCGAGGTGGCCCGGTGACCGGCTTCCCGATCCTGACCGGGCTGCGGGCGGACGGCCCGCCGCACGGCGGGCGGTAAGACGGTCCGCTACTACGACCCGGCCACCGGCCCGTGGACCATCTTCTACCTGGGCATCGTCTCCGGCATCACGACAGTGCTGCGCGGAGGCGCGGTCGGGGAAACCATCGTCCTTGAGGGCTGTGATCCGGACGGCACTCACAACCGCTGGACCTTCAGCGATATCACGCCGGGCTCGTTCAGCTGGAACGGGCTCGAGTCTGCCGACGGCACGAACTGGTGGCGCAACCAGCGGATGCTCGCCACTCGCATCGCCTGAAGCTGACCCGGAACGCGGTAAATGAGCGGCTCAGGGTGCAGGTCGCAGGCCGTCCATCAGAATGTTCAGCAGGCGACTTGCCCTGGCGTCGTGCTCGGGCGGGCGGGCCACGGTGAAGATGCCGATGAGGCTGGCAGCGATGTCCTCGGCGGTAACGTCGGGGCGGAGCTCGCCCGTCGCGCAGCCGGCTGTGAGGATGTCGTCAATGGCCGCGAGCAGCTCGGTCTGCGTCTGGGCATGGGCGATCTCGCCCGATTCGATCATCGCGAGGAGCGTGTCGAGCATGCCGTTCTTAGTCGCGATCCAGTCCCCGAACAGGTCCATCCAGCGTCGCAGCGCCGCAGGCGCGGGAAGCTCGGCGAGTAGCGTGCGGGCGCCGGCGGTGAGACCCGCGACCTGATCGCGGTAGACCGCCTCAACGAGAGACTCGCGGGTGGGGAAATGCCGGTAGAGCGTGGCGATGCCGACCCCGGCCTCGCGTGCGATGGCGCGCATTGACGGTTCGGTGTCGGCGGACACGAACACGCGGCTGGCCGCTTTGAGTAGCTGATCGCGGTTGCGAGTCGCGTCCGCTCGCAGCTCGCGAGTCTCCAGCTCGTTCAAAACGGATCGCGCTCCGATTGTGTTAGGGTGCGTACCGTAAACGGAGCATAGTCCACTTACGCTTCTTGCATTCGCCGCCAGAGGAGACAGCTGAGCATGCAGGAACCGAGCGCCAGCACGTCGGCGGCCACGAGCAAAGCGGTCCAGATGGAGTCATTCGGCGGCCCCGAAGTCCTCAGTCTCCGTGCGGTACCCGCGCCGCAGGCAGGCCCTGGGCAGATCCGCGTGCGAGTCACCGCGGCCGGGCTGAACCCGATGGACTGGTACATGACCTCCGACCCAGACACCGCCGCTCGATTCGGCTTGAGCCTGCCCTGCGGGTTCGGAACCGACTATGCCGGGATCGTCGACCAGGTTGGTGACGGCGTGAGCGAGTTCGCGGCGGGCGACCGAGTGTTCGGCGGCGCCCTGTCTCGCGCGGTCGCCGACTACGTCGTGATAGACGTCGCAGGGACCATTGCGGCGGGCGGCGATGCGTACCATACCCCTGACGGTGTTGACGACCGAACCGCCGCCACCCTTGCTATAGCAGGGTGCACGGCCGCTGCCGCGCTCGCCGTCGTCAATCCCGGCCCAGGCGACACGCTGCTCATTGGTGGCGCGGCAGGTGGGGTCGGCGTGTTCACAGTCCAGCTCGCCCGGCTCGCGGGTGCGCGGGTGATCGGAACAGGATCGGCCCCGTCGGCCGATGCCCTGCGTGCCCTCGGGGCCGAGCCGGTTGCCTACGGGGACGGCCTTGCCGGCCGCCTCCGTGCCCTGGCTCCCGGCGGCGTCACTGCGGCGATCGACCTATACGGGACGGACACGGTGCAGGCGGCACGAGAACTTGGCGTGCCGGACGAGCGCCTCACCACCATCGCTGCGCAGGTCGACGGCATCACGCCGGCAAACGGTGCTAACGCCGCTCCCGGCGCCATCGAGGAGATTGCGCGCCTAGTCGCGGCGGGCCAGCTCCGTGTGCCCATCGCGGCAACTTTCCCGGTGGAGCAGATCCGCGCCGCGGTCGAGCTTCAAGCCGGCCGGCATGTGCACGGCAAGGTCGTCGTCGACCTCTAGCTCTCGCGTGCCAAGGATGCCGTCTCGGCCCCTCATCGGCAGGATGCCGGTCTCGGCACTGTGCACTTGAGGGCGGCAAGAGAGCGGGCCCTGAGCACACTGAGATCGCGCGTTCCCCGGCACCTTGAACGGCGCCAGGCCGACGGGCGCGGCTGTATCAGCGATTGACGCTTTCACTCCTCTAGGTAAACGGCACCCATCGGAGACCCAGACCGGGTGAGAGTCGGAGATTCACATGGTGAACTGGCGCGGAACTGAGAAGCCCCGGCATCAGACCGGGCTTAGCATCGACTACCTGACGCTCCGCAAGGTCGTGGGCTGCATTGGCCTGCTGCTGCCCGTCGGCCTTCTGGCCGGGAACAGTCTGGTCACGAGCAGTCTCCCGGACTCGATGAGCGCGTACTACTACACAGACGTACGCAACTTGTTCGTCGGAGCACTGTGCGCGCTTGGCGTCTTTCTCGTCAGCTATGCCGGATTCGATGACTGGGATCGCTGGCTGACCAACGTGGCAGGCGGCGGAGCCATCATGGTCGCGTTCCTCCCAACCAAGCCAACGGTCTGCGCCGATCACGCGCGGACATGCCTGGCGCCGGCCGTCAGGGCTCTGTCGGCCGAGCAGAGCTGGGTGGGCAATTTTCACCTTGCGTTCGCGGCCATCACATTCGTCGCGCTTGGCTGCATGGCGCTGCGGTTCGCCAAGACCGAGCCGCAGGCATACCAGCCCGCCACTTCGGACTCGATGCGAACTGTGCCGGGAGTACTGAAGCGGGCCTGGGACGGGCTAGGGCTGGAGAAGCCTAAGCCTCAGAACGACCATCGGACCCCCGAGAAGAAGAAGCGCAACATCGTGTACCGGACCTGCGGCGTTACCATCCTCGCCTGCATCGTCCTCGCGGCAGCCTCCAACCTGCTCCCGCAGCCGATCCAGAGCGATCTGCCATGGTTCTTTATCTTCGAGGCGCTCGCGGTTATCGCGTTCGGCATCTCCTGGCTGGTGAAAGGCGAGACCCTTCTCAGGGACCGCCCTGCCGGGACGGCAGCCGACCAGGGTCTGCTAGTGGCTGTGTCGGCCAAACCCTGACCTGTTCTGCCGAACAGGTCAGCTGGCCGAGGCCGACGAGCGCAAATCGTTGGCCTGCGGGCCGTGTAAGGATCAGTTGTGACTGGCCAGCGGGTGCAGGCCAGTCACAACTGATGTCGGTACCCGGATTAGCCGAGAACCCGGAAGCCCGCTAGTACTGGTCCGGCGAGGTGACGCTCTCGGCGACGGTAAGTTCCGGCGGTCCGGGTTCGGCTCCTACGGAACCGATAAACGCCTGCAATTCGGGATTGGCGAAAAACTGCTGGAACTGCTCGGCAGACTCCCACTCATCGACGATCACCACGAAGCCATCACCAATTCCGAACTGGTGATGGATCCCGCCTGCGGCTTTGGCCTGTTCACCAACCCTGGCGAACTCCTCCGCCCGGTCGACCAGAGCCTGCCGGAACGCCGCGGTGTCACCGCGGAACTTACCCAGGACAAACACGCTCACAAGGCATCCCCTCCTCCGAGATCTGCGCCAGTGCGCAGATCCAGCCAGACGCGCCAAGCGCACCGGCCCCTCCTGCGGGGACGGTAGCGCAGCGCAGAGACATCTCACAACGCCCGATCGGACATGAACTTCGCCTCCGATCGCTGACTTGCTGAGCTATGACCGCGATGCCGCTGGTGGGACACTGCGAAAGTGAGCCGGCGTCCATGTCCGGGTTAGCCGCGCCTAGATCATCGCGGAGCAAAAGGGAGGGCGTACCGGCATGACCCTCGACCGGGCAGCCTTGCTAACCGGCATCCCCGACGAGCTTCGCATCTTCGGGGAGCTAATCGGATCGCTGAGCGAGGATGACCTCAAGACTCCCAGCCGCTGCGCCGACTGGACTGTCGCGAACGTCATCGGCCATGTCATCGGCACCGCGGTTGACATTACACAGGGCCGCCTGGACGGGCAGGGAACGGCCGCGGTGAACCAGCGGCAGGCGCAAGAGCGCGTCGGACGAACAGTGCGAGAGCTGACCGATGAGCTGGCTAGCGCAAGCCCGGTGCTTTGCGGACTGCTGAGGTCCTTGCCAGCGGAGGCCTGGGAGGGGCCCGCACCCGGCAACCCGGAGTACACACTCCGCTTCGCGGTAGAGGCAATCTGGTACGACGCCTATCTCCACGGCGACGACATTCGCGACGCCCTGGCGCTTCCGTCGGCTCGTGGTGATGGATTGCGCTGCGCAGTCCATCACATCGCGGGCTACCTCGACCACCACCGCTGGGGCTCTGCCACCCTCGCGCTGAACGGCATCGAGCGAATCGAGATTGCCGCCGGAGGCTCCGAGATCACCGGCGATCCGCTTGAGTTCGTCCTCGCCGCTACCGGCCGCCGAGATCCGTCCGCTATCGGGCTCGATCCCGCAATAAACGTCTACGCAGACGCCCAAGCCAGGCACGAGTAGCGCGCCGAACGACCACTGGATCGCGCACTTATCAAACGCCCTCATTGGCCTGCACGGACAAATGTCGACCAAGCCCCGGTCATCGGCCGCTGGGACAGGCGATGGGTCGTCTGCTCGGCATTGCGCGGCATCAATGCCCACATCCGCAAGCACGCAACTGGACGCGGCCGCCGGGACCTGCTCGCGCGACTGCACGCGAGGGCCTTCCCGTGATCGGGCGAAAGCGCGCCTGCGAGCGGCTAACTTGCGCCGCCCGCGAGCCTAGGAAGTGGGCGTGGTCGTGCACACGTACCAGGGTGAGACGTCCGGATCCCAGGCCGAGTCGCCGGCGCTGTTGTACGCCAGGATCTTGAAGCACATGTACGTGCCCGGCGACAGGCCGCCCCAGGTATAGCTCGTGCTGCCGGCCCCGACGTCCGTGCTGGTCACG
>DASPWG010000167.1:0-17047 GCA_035621915.1 Streptosporangiaceae bacterium | reverse complement strand
CGCGACGATGGTGGCATCGTTGATTCGCTTGAAGTCGTTCGGGTTCGTCGGGGACTGTCCCTGCTTGGCTGTGATGACGATGGCCGTGCTGCTCGCCAGGCCCTGCGCCTTGATCTGCGCGACGATCACGCCGATCTCAGCGTTGACGAAGTTGAGCGCACGGATCAGCAGCGGACCCGGCACCTTTCCGCCGGGCAGGTACCCGCCGGTCAGCCCGTCCGAGCTGGGCAGCTGCTCGGCCTGGGTGACTACCTGGAAGTTCATGCCGAACAGGGCCGGCACGCCGACATGCCTGGTCCGGCTGTGGTTGTAGCCGTCGATCTCGTTCAGGACCGCCTGGACCTTGTAGCTGTCGTACTGCATGTTCGCGGCGACGTCGGTGCTCCAGTCAGTACCCACCGGGTAGCCGATGGCCTGGCTGTCGATCTCAGGGGTGAAGAAGTCGTCGACGCCGGTGCCCGACGGCCCGGCTAGCACCAGGTAGGACGGGTGCTTGTCGGACCAGGCGGTCCGGAGCCCGGCCTGCTGGACGACGTTGAAGATCGTGTTGACCTTGAGGTACTGGTTCGGGTAGATCGGCTTGCAGGTCGCCGCGCTGACCGGCAGGGTCGCCGGGTTGATCACGCTGCGCAGGTTGGAAGTCATCTGCAAGATGCTGCCCGGCAGGCCCGTCAGTCCCTGGCCTGCATCGAGCGCGTTGGGATTGACGTCGATGCTGTTGTCGTAGGTGACCTGACCGCCCGGCGGCGGGCCTACGCACTTCGTTGTCCCCGCCGGGAACACGTCGTAGTTATAGGTGTCGTCGTAATAGAAGCCGGTGACGCCAGGGGTACCGCCGGTCATCAGGCCGACCGTTGCCGGGAACGAGTCCGACGGGATAGTCGTCAGGGCATCGCTGTACTCGACGCCGTGCCGGACCAGTGCCGCCAGCGTCGAGTGCGGATACTGCCGCACGTACCACTCAAGATCCTGCTGATGCATCCCGTCGACGGACAGCAGCAGCACGTGCCTGATCTGGCTGCCATGCCGCCAGTGCCCAGCTGCGCCGTCATGGGTGACGACTGCAGCCGCCGACGCGGTGGTGCCGCCGAGCAGCGCCGCTACGCCGACCGCAGCCGCTACTGCTCGTAGATTCCTGAATCGCATGATCCCTCCCGGAAGGCGCGGCCCATTGCCATATGCGCTCCGGTACTCGCTAGCAGCCCTAGTCGAAGGCCTGGTGACGAGCGCGCTAACTTTCGAAGACCGGTGACCGGCCAGTACGGGCAGCGGGCGGGCCGACGAAGGGCAAGTCCTGCTCTAGCGTCGGGGGTGGTCCTCGATCAGACGTGGTCGGGATGCCGCCGTCGGCTATCCGCCTCCCGGAGCATCGCGTCGAGTTCAGGGTCTGGCATGAACTCCCGGACCTCTACCGCGCAGCGGCAGGCGCGAGCGGTCTTGGCAGCCCACTGCAGCGCCTCCTCGCGTGAGGACACCTCGACGATGCAGAGTCCGCCGATCGCCTCCGGGTACGGGCCGTCGGTGACCGCGCCGTCAGTGGCCACGATGCTCGCCTTTCGGTTCTTCAGTCCGCCGGAGCACACAAAAACACCGGCGGTGATGGCCTCCCGGCAGACCGCGCGCGACGCCTTGCCCACGGCGGGCCCGTCCGCCTCTGGGATGTGGTCCATCGCATGGGTATCGAACGAGATCAAGTACCGCGTCATCCCATGGCTCCCTTGCCTGGCGGACCCCGTGGGCGCAGGTTAACTCGCATACGAACCGCCCGCTCCGAATCCGACAGTCTGAGGCGCCGCCGCGCAGGCACGGATCACCTCGGTAAGCTCTCTGGCGTGAGTCATCCCCGGCCCGACGATCCGGTCGCCGCTCTCAACGACGTGCTCAGCGAGGTCATCGATGGGGTTCTGGACCTGCGGCAGGCTCGCCGGCGGGTTCCCGAAACGCACGCTCTGCACGCGGTGCTCGACCAGCTCCTCAACGACCTGAGAGCCTGGGCCCGGTTGCTCGTGGACCAGGACCAGGAGCTCGGCGTGTCGCCGCTGGAGAGCATGTCGACCGGGGCCGGCCGGACGCCGCCGCACTCTTGGCATGGGGCCGCTAGCGATGAGGAGGTCCGCCGTGTCATCGGCAAGGATCTCGACCGGCTAGGAGAGCACCTGGCTGTGGCGCTGGCTGTGCAGCACGATGACAAGTTGCGAACGGCCCTTACCGAGGTACAGCGCGGAGTGCTAGTTCACAGTCGGGCGCTCAGAGAGCTCTAAGGTGCCCGTTGGACCGGATGAACTGGCCACAGCCTCAGGAGGTAGCCGTGGCCGCTACTAGGCGCAGCTGGTTCTCTTTGAGCGCGTGGCTTGCTCATAGTCCGCCTGAGGATCGCACTGTCACCGCGCAACTGTGATCGACGTGCGCACCGCCGTGCCTGTTGGCGATCGTTGACGTGGTTCGCCGCCTGGACGAGTTCAGGACTGGTGGCGAGAGCCAGGAACCAGCGCCAGTCTCCGGCAGCAGCCACTCGGTCTACGTTTCCCAGCCCGCTGCAGTCGCCGACCTCATCAGGCAGGCCGCGGGCGGCTGAGCGCACCACAGCACTATCCCGTCGGCCGGCGGGCACGGACCGCCGGCCGGCGGGAGGGCCAGATCGGGAGCTACAGCGTGACGCTGGTCAATGCGGCGCAATAGCTGAGCAGCTGGTCCTGGATTTCGGGATCGCGGGCGGCGGGGTGTGCCGTGCGGGGCTTCTGGTGATAGAAGTAGCCGCCCGTTACCGTTGCGTCCGGATCCGAGCTGACGGCCAGCCAGGCCTGGGTCACCGGCGCAAGTGACATGTCATCGGGTGCGCCCGGGCCGCCCATTCTGGTGGGTACCCAGCCAGGCTCAAGCGCGTTCGATAGGACCCCGGTCCAGAGCCGCGCGACGGCGAAGGCAAGTACGACGTCGAGCAGCTTGCTGTCGGAGTATGCCTGCGAACCATTCCAGGGACGGTGCTCCCACTGCGCATCGGTCAGGCTGGCATCGCCGCCGCGATGCATGCCCGAGCTGAGGTAGACCAGTCGGTCAGGGCGCTCTATCAGGCCGGTCAGCAGGTACGGAGCGAGCACGTTGATCGCGAAGACGTGCTCAAGGCCGTCCTCGGTGCGGATGCGCCGCGGCTCGCGGTAACCAACGCCGGCGTTGTGAATAACCGCGTCATACCGGCCGGCCGCGTTGGCCTGCTCGGCGACCTGCCGCGTGCCCGCCATGCTGGACAGATCGCCGACGATAACGGCGCTGGCCGCGGGCAGGGCCGCCCGCGCGTCCTGCGCCCTGGCTGCATTGCGGGCATGCAGCGTGACCGAGTGTCCGTCGTCGGCCAGCAGCCTGGCCGCCATCAGTCCCAAGCCCTCGCTAGAGCCGGTGATCAGCACGCGTGCCATCAGCAAATCCTTTCCGGTTAGTCGCGCAGGTATTCCCGCGCGGCGTGCATCAGTTCGAGAGCTACATCGGCGATACCGCTCCCGGCGCCAGCGGCAACAATCTCAATCTCAACGGCGGACACTGGCGCGAGGTTCGCCTGGGATCCACAGTCAAGTTGCGGATACCAGGCTCCGAGTTCGTCGCGCACAGTTAACAAAGAAATCTTGGCGGCAAGGAGGAGCCATGTCGTACGTAACCGTTGGCGCCGAGAACGGCAGCAGCATCGAGATTTATTACGAGGATCACGGCAGCGGGCAGCCCGTTGTGCTGATCCACGGCTACCCGCTGAACTGCCACTCCTGGGAGCGGCAGGAACGCGTGCTGCTCGAGGCCGGCTACCGGGTGATCGCCTTCGATCGCCGCGGGTTCGGCCAGTCCAGCAACCCCTCGGCCGGTTACGACTACGACACCTTCACGAGTGACCTGAATACGCTTCTTGAGCACCTGGACCTTACCGGCGTGGTACTTGTCGGATTCTCGATGGGCACTGGAGAGGTCACCCGGTACCTGGGCAGGTACGGCTCGGCTCGGGTAGACAAGGCGGTGCTGGCTGGGGCGATTCCGCCCTTCCTGCTCAAGACCCCGGATAATACGGAAGGTGTCGACGGCGAGGTGTTCGAAGGCATCAAGGCCGCCATCACCAAGGACCGGTACAGCTACTTCGGTGACTTCCTAGACAATTTCTTTAATACCGACACGTTCTCGCCGGACCGGATTAGCCAGCGAGCCTGGGATGCCGCGTTCGAGGTAGCGTGCACCGCCTCGCCGCTGGCCACCTATGCGTGCGTCGACTCCTGGCTTACCGACTTCCGCGATGACCTGGCGAAGTTCGACGTCCCGGTGCTGGTGGTCCACGGCACCGCAGACCGCGTCTTGCCGTACGAGGCCACGGCGAAACGACTTCCTGGCCTGGTCCGCGACCTCAGGCTCGTCACGGTGGAGGGCGGGCCGCACAACATTGCCTGGACCCATGCCGACGAGGTCAACAAAGCCCTGCTGGACTTTCTGGCCGGATAGCCGGGCACTGTCATCAGGCCAGCAGCGAGCCGAAGACCATCTCGAAGAAGTCGTCGATGGGCTGACCGCTCCGGACAACCCGTGAACGCGTGAGCGCGCCCTCCCATGCGTTCACTATGAATCGCCCGAGCTGAGCCGGGTCGGCTGAGGAACTGATTTCACCATTGCGCTGTGCCTCTGCGACCAGTTCGGTGACGATGGCCGACCACGCGGTCAGGCCTTCAGCCAGCTCGCCTCGGATCACGGTGCTATGGTCGGCGACCTCGTTGGCCAGGTTTCCCCACATGCAGCCGCGACTGTAGGCGCGGTCACGGGCGCCGCCGTAAAGGGCCTCGAAACCGGCGCGCAGCCGGCCGATCGCGGACGCTTCCGTGAACGATGTCGGCCAGCCTGAGACCTCGAAATAGCGCCGGACGGCCTCGACCGCGAAGTCTTCCTTGCTCGCGAAGTGGTTATAGAAGGAACCCTTCGGCACCCCGGCCGCCCTGGTGATGGAATCAACCGAGCACGCCGCATAGCCGTGCGCGTGCAATTCGGCCAGGCCAGCATCGATGATCTGCTGTTTTACGCTCGGCCTGGCCATGTGCCCAATATGACTAGTCACCTTGACCGCTGTCAATCAGGGACGCGGGTGGCATCATCGCGCCTGAACGACCGCCAGCTCGCGCAGCGCCCGCGGCATCTGGAACCTGGAATTGATGCCCAGCTTCGGATATATCCGGTACAGATGAGTCGCGACTGTGCGATGCGACAGGTACAGCTGCTGCCCGATCTGCCGGTTCGTCATGCCGCTCGCAGCCATTTCTGCGATCTGGAGCTCCTGGGCGGAGAGGACTCGGATCTTTCCAGGCACGACGGCCACATCAGCTCCACCTGCGGCCCGCAGCTCCTGGCGCGTGCGATGCGCCCACGGGCGTGCCTCTAGCGAGTCAAACATCCAGAGGGCCTCGCGGAGCGGCTTGCGGGACTCGGTGATGCGCCGCTGGCGGCGCAGCCATGCGCCGTAGGCAAGGAGCGCCCGTGCCCGGAGGAACGGCCAGGCGGCCAGGTCTGTGCGCACAGCATCCTCGAGCAGGTGCTCTGCTTCGTCGTCGCGGGCCAGCATGAGCCGGGCGTAGGTCAGGGCCGCCCGCAGGAGCGGTGACGGGCTCGGCTCTGCTGTCGGCGCCGCCGCGTCAACGCAGGCGCGTCCCTCCGCGCGGCGGTTACTGAAGGCAGCCGCCTCGGCGAGATCGGCGATGGCCCAGGCGCTCTGGAGGTAATGGCAGCTCACCTTCTCTGGGCTGAGCGCCTCCTGAAGATACTCGTAGGCTTCCTCGTACATTCCGTCACTGAGCGCGGACAGGCCACGCGCGGCGTGTATGGCGGCCGGCCAGTACCCTGGGTAGCGGCGAGCTGCTTCTTCCTGGATCTGCTGGATCAGGGACCTGGCGGCATCTGTGTTCCCTCGAAGCGCTGCGACCATAAGCTGCGAGCAGCGGCCCATGGTCACGAACATGGGCTGCTCGGTTTCGCGGGCCAGCCGGATTCCCTCCTCAGCGGCAGGCGCCACCGCAGTCCAGTCTGACCGGCAGGTTGCATTCCAGGCCTGCAGGATCAGCGCCCTGGCCAGGAGCCGCAGTCTGCCCTGGGCCCGGAGCGGAGCGATCACCTTCGCGAGAAACGACGCCCCGGTTGCAGGATCACCGGCGAAAGTCGCGGCAACGCCCGCGGCCAGGAGGTCGTCGGGACTAGCCGCGTCAGACTCTGCGCGAAGGCTGAGCCGCCCAAGCTCCCTGCCGATCATCTCCCCGTGACCGTCCGGATCGGCAAGCGCCAGCGCCGACAGCGATCGTGGGCTGCTGCTTAGCGCCCGCATGGCCCGTGCTGCCGTGACGACCAGCTGCCGCAGCTGCTGATCTTGGCTGGCGTTTGCACACCGAAGGGCCGCGGTGTCGAGGATGCTTAGTGCGAGGTGATGATCGCCGTCTTTCGCAGCCTGCCCGGCGAGCTCGACCAGGCCCTTTATGGCTGGCGGGCCATCGGGGCCGATGGCACCAGTCTCGTGATGCAGCCACATCAGCCTGGTCCGATCGCAGCTGTTCAGCCCCAGCGGTCTGGCCTGCGCCAGGAAGCGTCGGGCAGCCTCCAGGTGGCCGCCCTCCCAGGCCAGCTCCGCCGCCCGGAGCAGCCTGCCGCCGCGCAGTGCCGGGTCGGCGCTTAGGGTGACGGCACGTTCGGTTATCGCAAGTGCGGCGACGACACCGCCGGTACGCAGGGCGCGGCGGGCCGCGCGATCCATTTCCGCGGCCGCGGTCTCGTCAGGAGCAGTAACCGTGGCGGCCGCGTGCCAGGCCGCACGTTCGGGCTCGCGGGACAGTATCGCGGCCAGGGCGGCATGTGCGGCTTTCCGGTCCGGATAGGACGCGCCGTAATAAACCGCCGACCGAGACAGCAGATGAGCGAACCTGTAGGCCGGCCCGCTGATCTCAATCAGGTCGGCGGCGGCCGCAGGCTCGAGCGCTTCCCCGGTGGCATTCGGCGCGCCCACGACGGCCGCTGCCGCCAGCACCTCCTCCAGGCTGTCGCTCTCGCAGGCGGCTGCGATCACAAGCAGCGTTCTAGTGAGCTGCGGTAGAGCGTGGTCGCCAGGGCCGAAAGCCTGCACGAGCCTCGGCGTAAGGGCAGGAAGGGTGGGCAGCGTCCCGCTGGAGCCGCCGCCGTCTGGATGGACGGTGTCTGAGAGTTCCACCAGCGCGAGGGGATTGCCATCGGAGTTCGCGAGGATCTGCTCCCGTTCCGCGCCGTTGAGCGGTGTGTCGAGCGCATCCAGCAGCATGTGCGCGGCGGCAGACGCTAGCGGTGGCACTGCGAGTTCCCTGATGCCAGCGCAGGTGAGCGGCGTCTCGTAGCCGGTCCGGGCGGCGGCAATCAGGATCACCGGCGTCGACTCAAGGCGACGCGCGATGATGGCGAGGACTTCGGAGCTCGCCGCATCCAGCCACTGCGCGTCATCCACGAGGAGGGCCAGCCTGGCACCGTCTGCTGCCCGGGTCAGCAGCGCAAGCGTGCCAAGTGCCACGAAGAGGAGATTGGGATCTGCGCCTGGCGACATACCGAATGCGGTCAGCACGGCGTCCCGCTGAGGCGCTGGCAGGGTTCCTATCCCGCCGATCAGGGGCTGAACGACCTGATGCAAGCCGGCGAACGGCAAGCCAGCCTCCTGCCGGGTCGCAGTGACTGTCTGCACCTTGATCTGCCGTGAGCTCGCTGTGATGCTCGCGGCCCGGATCAGCCGCGACCGGCCAACTCCAGGACGCCCACGCACCAGCAACGCCGCTCCGCTTCCGGGTACGGCCCCCAGTAGCTCCCTGATGACGGCAAGTTCGTGCGCGCGGCCGAACAGCGATTCACTTACGTCCTCCGGCATGTTCACCTCGCGATCCGGGCTCCATGCTGCGCGATTGTGTTCGTCGGCGCTCCTACGCATACGCTGCCGCGCCTCCGGCAGACGGCACACGACACGAACGTGTACGTCTTTGCGTTGCGCCTGGCGGGGAGCCGGCGGATGTGTGCCGCGGCCAGTCGGGTTGCTGATGCTGCGGTCGGCTGGCGTGGCGGGCCAAGGCTTTTGTCCTCGGTGTCGACGTAGCGGGCTGGCCGAGAAGGTACCTGCCGGGCTGCCGGGCTGACGAGATGTACGACGTTGAAACCTCGGACGACCTCGACGCAGTCGCCGCAGGGACTCGCCGAGCTCGCTCAGATGCTGTCAGACGCCGCGATTACCACCCGGATCCGATCGAGGGGCGACATCGGCGACGCGCTCACGCTGCTCCGGCAGCTCCGCAACGGTGAGATACGCGGCAAAGCGGTCTTCCAGCTAGGTTTAGCCAGGCACGCCGCAACAGCGGACCTCGCGAGCGCGCTCTCGCGAAACAAGCTCCAGGGTTGACGGCTGCGAGATGACCAGTCATATTGAAGTTTAGTGCGCCTCACCTTAACGTCCTCGATCGCCGCTCGCGCTGATAGCCAGAGAGCGCGGATTGTGGGAGTAATCGTCATGCCAGCGGGCCCCTGCGGTTGCAGAGTGATCGATCGCTTCCACTCGGTGCATCAAGCCGAGATGGCCGGTGATGATAGCTAACGTGCTGCATGCTCCGCCTGAAGCTCACCCCCCACGGGTCGCAGCTGCAAGAGCCGCATCGATCCGGCTGCGAGGCAGAGATGGCGAGCTGGCGTTGCTGCAGGAGCACCTGGCCGTGATGACGAGCGGAGCAGGCGCAACCCAGCTCATAGAAGGCGGCCCAGGGCTAGGCAAGACCAGCCTGGTCGAACACGCGATGGCGGCGGCCCGGACCGACGGAGTAGTGGTCTGCCACGCAGTGGCCGAGCCCAGCGACGCGGCGGTTGAGCTCGCTGTGCTCATGGACGCGTTGTGCGAAGGCAGCGACCCCTTGCTAGACCGAACTGCGCTCGGCAGCGCTCACGCGTCTCGTGAGCAGCGCTACTGGGTGCTGCAGGATATCCAGACGCTGCTTGAACAGGCTGCCCTGAAGCGGCCGATCCTGATCTGCCTGGACGACCTGCAGTGGGCTGACAGCGGCACGCTGGCAGCGGCACGCGCGCTGCCGGCCCGCCTTGCCTCGCTCCCCATCGGGTGGGTGATGGCGTTCCGCACGCCCGAGCCGGGAGGTGACCTGGCGCGCGCCGCAGCGGAACTAATCCGCAACGGAGCAGACAAGACTGTTCTCGGGCGCCTGGACAGCTCAGCCGTCGCCGCGGTCGCGGCAGATGTCCTTGGCGCAGTTCCGGACGAGCCCCTGCTTGCGCTCGCTGAGGGCGCTCGTGGTAACCCGTTCTTCCTGATGGAACTCCTGTCCGGGTTGCGGGAAGAAGGCCTGGTCAGCCTCGATGCAGGACATGCAAGGCTCGTCGAGGGACGGCTCCCGCGCCGAACGCGGGAGGGCATGCGCCGGCGTCTGGCCCGTATGTCGCCCAGCGCACGCAAGGTCGCCGCCATCGCCGGGTCGATGGGGCGACGCTTTACCGTCGCGCAGCTCGCCGCCGCTCTCGGCATGCCCCCGTCGTCGCTGCTCGATCCCGTGCAGGAACTGATCGCGAGCGAGCTATTCGCCGAGGCTGAGGACTATCTGGGCTTTACTCATGACCTGAACCGCGAGGCGGTACGGGCCAGCCAGCCCCCATCGGCGGTCCATGCACTTGATCGCCAGGTAGCGTCGGCGCTGCTCGCGGCAGGCGCGCTTCCGGTGGAAGTCGCAGTCCAGCTCGCCTCGAGCGCCGCTCCGGGCGATGAAGTCGCCGTCAGCACCCTGATGAAGGCGTGCGACACCATCGGCGGTACCGACCCTGGACAGGCCGCTGACCTGGCGCTGCGCGCTCTCGATCTGACTACGGAAAAGCATCCGCTGCGCGGGCCGCTCGTCGCGCGCGTTGCCATCTTCCTGAGCGCTGCCGCACGGGGAGATGAGGCCAGAGCCTTCGCAGATACGGCCCTGCGTGAGGTCCTCCCCGCCGCGCAGGAGGCTCAGGTCCGCCTCAGCATTGCCAGCTCGTTCTGTCTGTCCCCGGAGGTCCGGGCGCAGACATGCCGTCAGGCGCTGGACCTCGACGGAGTGCCCGCGGACCTTCGGGCCCGGTTGCTGGTCCAGTTCTTCTACAGCCTGGTCGTTGCAGGCCGCTCCGACCAGGCGGAAACGCGCCTTCGTGAGGCGCAGGTAGCTGTCGAGAGCACGGGCAACAGCGCTGCTCGATTCATACTGGAGCTGGCGGAGTCGGCGTTCTGTTACACCCGCGGTGACTTTGAGCGGGCACTGAGTCGCTGCGACGCCGCGCTGCGAAGCTGCGCGGAGGTGGGCGAGGACCACCGGCTGTGGCTGGCCAGGGATTTCCGGAGCAGGATCCTGGCAGTAATGGGCCGCTTTGACGAGGCCCAGGTCTCGGCCACGGAGGGCATACGTTCCGCCCAGCAGGCACGGCAGGGCCGTGGACTGCAGCTATTCGAAGGCAACAGGGCCCGGCAACTGCTGCAGCTTGGCAACCTGACCGACGCCGCGGCAGCGCTGGAGGGGCGTTTCAGCCCCGAGGAGAACTTCATTCCCAGCGTGCTCGAAGCCGACGCGGTCGTCGTCCTGGGTCGGATCGCGATCCACACCGGCGACCAGCGGCAGACCGAGCTGACGGCGTCCATGGCTGAGGTGATGCTGAAGTCCGGCGTGCCGGGGATTCAGCGGCACGCCGCATGGCTGCTCGCCATGCAGGCCGACGCGCTCGGCGACCATGGCAAGGCGGTCCGCCAGCTCGCAGCGCTCGGAGAATCGGAGCGACTGTCGGTATTCCCGCTGTTTCCGCTTGATCCGGCAGACGATCCGCTGCTGGTGCGGATTGCGCTCGCTGGCGGAGACAAGGAGCTGGCGGAAAGCGCGGTGGCAGGATCTCAGCAGCGAGCGCAGCACAATCCCGGGCTTCCGGTCTTCGTCGCGAGCGAACTCCACGCCAGGGGACTGCTGACTTCAGACGCGGGTCTCCTTGCGCAGGCGGTCAATGTGCTGGAATCCGGCCCGCGCCGGCTGGCCCTTGCATCCGCTCTCGAAGACCTGGCGGCCGCGCAGGTCAGCACTGCTCGCAGGAGTGAGGCCATCGCGTCGCTCGATCGCGCCCTGGCCATCTACGCGGCCTGCGGGGCTCGCTCGGACTTGTCCAGGGTGCGCCGGGAGCTCAGAGAGCTGGGGATCCAGCGGCGCCTGCCGGCCGAACGCCGGCCCACTCACGGCTGGGGTGCCCTGACTGATTCCGAGGTAGCCGTGGTCCGCCTCGTCTCGGACGGCCTGACTAACAGGGAAGTCGCTGAGCGCCTCTACGTGTCGTCTCACACCGTCAGCGGGCACCTCCGGCACGCTTTCGAGAAACTGGGTATCAACTCGCGTGTCGCCCTGACCCGCATCGTCACCGAGCGGCCCGAACTGCCCTAGCCGAGCGGCCGTGTCGTCCGGAGGCGGCCACTGGGAATGACATGAACGTGTCAGGTGGCGTCGGCCCGACCGGGCCATCCTGAATGCTGATGCCCTACTCGCTCGGGTAGCGGACCGGACAGAGGAGGAATTTCATGACTGACGACCATGCCTACTCGAGCCTGCCGAACAACCTGATCAGCGCATCAAACGGTGCTAGTTACGCGTATCGCGACACTGGGTCCGGAGACGTCCCCCTCGTCCTGTTCAACCACTTCCGCGGCAACCTTGACAGCTGGGATCCCGCGCTTGTCGATGCTCTGGCTGCAAATCGCCGGGTCGTAACGTTCGACAACACCGGCGTCGGCGGATCCAGCGGCGTGACGCCGGACACCATCACGCAGATGGCCCGCGACGCCATCGCGTTCATTGAAGCAATGGACCTCGGCCAGGTTGATCTGCTGGGCTTCTCAATCGGGAGTTTCGTGGCGCAGGAGATCGCGCTGATCCGGCCCGCGATTGCGCGGCGGGTGATCCTGGCTTCCTCGGCACCGCAGGGTGCGGCCGGCATGCACGGCTGGGCGGCGGATGTCATCGGTGCCGTCGGCAAGCCGCAGACAACCGCCGACGAGTACATCCAGGTCTTCTTCGCCCCCTCGGAGGCGAGCCGGGCGGCCGGCAAGGAGACCGTCGGGCGCCAGTACGCTCGCAGGGACGACAGGGACACGGCCACGACGTGGGCCACCCGCGAGGCGCAATATGACGCAGTGTGCTCCTGGGGCGTTCCCGACCACGGCTTGCTACAGCGGGTCTCGGCGATCAGCCAGCCGGTCTTCATCGCGAACGGCGACAGCGACCCGATGATCCTGCCGCACTACTCTTTTCTGCTGGCAGGACTGATACCGCAGGCCAGGGTGAAGATCTACCCGGACGCCGCGCACGGGTTCCTGTTCCAGCACCATGCCGAGTTCGCCGAGGACGTCGAGGCGTTCCTCTCCGGCGCGCTCTAGCCAGCAGAGGACGGTTATGGCAGACGAAGCGGTAACGCCCGGCGGACTCGCACGGGTCCTGTCCGATGGGCGCAGGCTGCCGATGATCGGGCTCGGGGTCTGGCAGGTACCGGACGGACCCGAGTGCGTCCAGACCGTGCGGTGGGCACTGGAGGCCGGGTACCGGCATATCGACACAGCGCAGGGTTACGGCAACGACGCAAGCGTCGGCACGGCCCTGCACGACAGCGGGCTGGCGCGCGACCAGGTCTTCATCACGACCAAGTTCCTGCCCCGCCTGCGTGATCCGGTCGCCGCCCTGGAGCAGAGCCTTCGGCGCCTTGGAACTGATTACGTAGACCTGTATCTGATCCACTGGCCGCAGGACGGCCCGACGTGGGCCTGGCCGGGGATGGAGCGCGCAGCCGAGTCGCAGCGGGCCCGCTCTGTCGGGGTGTCCAACTTCAGCGAGGCTGAGCTGGCGAGCGTCATGGAGATCGCTGGCACCAAGCCAGCGGTCGACCAGGTCAACTTCAATCCGTACGCAAACCGCCGGGCGCTGCTCCAGGCCTGCGAGCGGCACGGTACCGCGCTTGAGGCCTACAGCCCTCTGGGGACCGGTCGCCTTCTGGCTGACCGTACTGTGGGCCGCCTGGCGGCCGAGTACGGCAGGACTCCGGCGCAGATCCTGCTGCGGTGGTGCGTGCAGAGGGGTATCCCGGTCATCCCCAAGTCGACTCACCGCGAGCGCATCGAGCAGAACCTTCAGATATTCGATTTCGACCTGAGTCCCGAGGCGCTGGCTAGCCTGGATGCCCTTGACACCACCGGCGGGACCGGCACGGCTCAGGAACACAAGTGGTGGTGAGCCGCATGCGCATTCGGTTAGTTCGGCGGATACAACTGGTCCAGGGGCCCGGATAGAAGGGAACGAACGCGCCGCGCGGACTCGTCGACGAGCACCTCGGCCTCGTTCCGGGTAATCGCATCCATGGTTTTGTCAGCGACCTGCGTCGCGGGCACTTTCGGGATGTCGAGTCTTCTGGTCGCGTCGGTGTCCACGAAGCCGACATGTACTGCGATGACGAGAGTTCCTTGCGATCGCAGCGCTACTCGCAGCGCGTTTGTCAGCGACCACTCCGCTGCCTTGGATGCTGCATACCCAGGGAATCTGTCGTTTGACCGCCACGAGGCCACCGAGAGCATGTTGACCAGGACTCCGCCGCCATTGGCGGCCAGTATCGGGGCGAATGCTCGCGACACGGCCCAGGGCGCGAGGTAATTGACCTCCATCTCGAGGCGGGCGCCATCGAGCGAACCTTCCATCAGTGGCGGCCCGGCCTGGATACCGGCATTGTTGATCACGATGTTCGCGCGCGAAGCGGTGGCTGCCGCGGCCTCGATGTGCTGCTGGTTTGTTACGTCAAGAAGCAGCGGTTCCAGACCAGGTTCGTCGAAGCCTTCTGGCTGCCGGACCCCCGCATAGACTGTCTCAGCGCCGCGGGACCGCAGCGCGCGCGCAAATGCCAGCCCGATACCCCGGCTCGCGCCTGTGACCAGTGCGACTGATCCTTCAATCTCCACTGCCTGGCCTCCATTGTTGGCTGAACGCGTCCTAGGCGGACGTGGCGTCGAAGTGGCTGGGATCGATCAGTCCGTCAAGGCGCCTGCTCAACTCCTTCGAGAAGGCCAGCACCGCGCCGAGCGGCCGGTGGTGCAGCGCGATACTCGTGAACGCGCCAGCCTGCCCGGTGGCGATCACAGTTACCCCGTGGATCTCCAGCCCGAGGCCGCGCGCAGACCACTCAAGGTAGGCGCGGTCCGGCAGTTCCGTCGCGCCAGTAAATGTGAGCTCGTCATAGATTCCCGAGGCAGTGCGGAGGGCGAGCTGGACCTGAGCCCGGCCGGTGATCGGCCAGGCGAAGACACTGCCCGACAGCGTGATATCCGGCTCGGTGAGGGCAGCGAACGACTCGCCGCTGTCGTCCCTGACCGCCTGGGCGTACCTCTCCTGCAGGGAGAGCGCGCTGGTCATGATCGATCACCACCTGTCTGTTTACAAGGCTCCGATGAAGTCGAGGATCGCCTCGTTTACCTCGGCTGAGTGCGTCCAGGTGATCGCGTGCGGTCCGCCGGGAATCGCGACGAGGCGTGAATTTGCGAGGATGACGGCGAGCTGATCTGCGGCGACCGGCGGCATCACCCGGTCGGCAGTTCCGTGCACAAGGAGGACCGGAACGGTGATCCGAGCCAGGTCCCGCCGGAAGTCGGCGCGAAACGAACTGGCACCGGCCAGGGCCGCGGTCGCCGATACGCGGATCGCGGTGTTGAAGCTGTTATGCCAGGCCTGGTCACTGACCCGGCCGCCGGCAGGGGGATCGAGGTTGTAGTAACTGTCCAGGTAGGCCTTGACCGCGGCTGGCCGGTCGTCGGCCAGCTGGCCGGGAAGGCTGTCCAGGAAACTGTGGTCTGAAGCGTCTCGGTTCCCAGCTGATCTCGGCAGCATGGGCGGCAGGGGTGCCACCAGCACAGCGGCACGTACCCGTCCCTGGCCGTCAGCTGCGAGGTGGCGGATGACCTCGCCCGTACCGGTGCCGCCGCCGACGAGAATCACCTGCCGGAGGTCGAGTTCGTCCAGCAGCATGCCCAGGTCGGCAGCCAGCGTGTCGTAGTCGTAGCCGGTGCTGGGCCGACTTGAGGTGCCGCCACCGCGCCGGTCGTAGGTGATGACGCGGTATCCGGCCGCGAGCAGGGCTAGTTCCTGCTTCTCCCACGAATGACCGTCGGCCAGGTATCCATGCACGAGGACGACCGGCAGGCCTGTCCCGTGGTCCTCGTAGTAAATATGAATATCGCCGCTGTTTTCCCAGCCCACCGTGACGTAGGGCATCACTAGCTCGCATTTCATTGCCCGGTGAGGATGCTCGTATTCGCAGTCTGAGCGTCGGCGCGAACCGCTGGTATACGCACCTTGACTGCCCCGGAACTGCGTCAGGGCAGTTGCAGTCGGAATACGTATACCGCCAGTTCCTCGCCGCGCCCACGATGGCGGAATGACAATGCAGACGCAGACTGCCGTCGTCGATGGCCTGCAGATCCGCTACGCGGACTCGGGGGGCACCAACGGGCCAGTCATCCTGTTCACCAGCCCATGGTCGGAAAGCCTGTTCGCGTTCCGGCGGGTGTGGCCGCTTCTCACCGCAACGGGCAGGCTAATAGCCGTTGACCTGCCTGGCTTCGGTCACTCGCAAGGACGGGCCGACGTGCTGAATCCGACGAGCATGGCCGATTTCCTCCGGGATTTCATGCTCGCGCTGGGGATCGGCCGGCCTCATCTGGTCGCGCCGGACGTGGGTGCCAGCGCCGCCCTGTTCCTGGCCGGACAGCATCCGCACGCGGTGGCGAGCCTGGTGGTCGGCGGTGGCGGTGCTTCCTATCCGCTGGAGGTTACGGGCACCCTCGCCGACATCATCGCTGCGCCCGGCATCGAGGTGTTCAAAGGGCAGGACGTCCGCGCGACCATCGGCGCCAGTGTCGAGCCCGTGGCTTCGCGAGGTCAGGAGCCAGAGATCTGGGAGGACTACGTCTCGGCGTACGAAGATGACCGCTTCGCCGAGTCGACCCGTTACGTGCGGAGCTACCCTGAGCAGCTTCCGCTTCTGCGCGACCTGCTTCCAGACATCCGGGTTCCGGTGCACGTCTTCGCTTCCGCAGCTGATCCGCTAGTTCCGGTGTCAAACGGCGAGTATGTTGCCGCGAGGGTACCTGGTAGTGAGCTGACCATCTTGCCGGCCAGCCACTTCGCCTGGGAGGAGCTGCCCGAGCAGTTCGCCGCCATCGTCGCGAGCGCTGTCGCGCGGGCCGGGGCCTGAGCCGTGGCCTCTGCCAGCATGCACATGATCGTGCTGCCGGGCGGCGGTTACGCCGTGCACGCGGAGCACGAGGCCGAGCCGGTCGCCGAGTGGCTGCGCGATGTGGGCGTGTCGGCCAGTGTGTTCCGGTACCCGCTCAACGTCCGCTACCCAGTGCCACTCGAAGCGCTGCGCGCGGAGATCAGCCGCCTCCGTGTTGCTGGCTCACCCCGAATAGGGGTCGTTGGTTTCTCCGCCGGCGGCCACCTGGCGGGCCTGGCTGCGCTGGCGCCAGGCGCGGCGCCAGAAGAGTCCGTGCAGTGCGCGGTTCTGGGTTATGCCATTACCTCGATGGAAACGCAGACGTACCGGCCGGCTCGGCTGATACTTCTCGGCGAGGACGCCAGTCCTCAGCTCCGCCGCGCCACGTCACTGGATGCGCTGGTCAGTCCGGGCTCACCGCCGTTCTTCATCTGGCACACAGCCGAGGACCCGTACGTTTCTGTCGAGCACGCCTACCGGCTCGCCTCAGCGCTGGCCGGCGGCGCAGTGCCGCACGCAACGCACGTCTTCGCCCATGGCCCGCACAGCCTGGGCCTGGCGCGCGGCGCCGGAGACGCAGCCATCTGGACCGCCCTCGCAGCTCGCTGGATCCGGGAGCAGGCGTCTCTGCCCGCCTAAGGGCCGGGCGCCCTCGGCTGGCGGCGGGCGCCCAGTTCTGGATCCTTGCCAGCCAGTTCCTGCTGGTGTTCCTCGCCTCGGCGGCGGCATCACCTCTGTACCGCGTGTA
>DASPWG010000166.1:0-85594 GCA_035621915.1 Streptosporangiaceae bacterium | reverse complement strand
GAGCTCGTCGACGCCGCCGACCGCGCGTTTCGCCTCAAATCGGCAGTGCAGGAGATCGCCCGCCAGCGGGGGCTGCTCGCGACGTTCATGGCCAAGCCATTCAACGACGAGGGCGGCTCCGGCTTCCACGTGCACGTCTCCCTTGCCGACGATTCTGGCGGAAACGTGTTCGGCGATACCGACGGTGCCGACGGCCTGGCCGCGGTGGCACGGCATGCTCTCGGCGGCGTGCTGCGGCACGCCGCCGCGCTCAGTGCGCTGCTGAACCCCACCATCAACTCATACAAGCGGTTCGGGCCGGACACCCTCGCGCCGTGGCTGGTGGACTGGGGGCTGGACAACCGCAGCGCCATGGTGCGCATCCCGCCCGAGCGCGGGGCCGCGGCCCGGATGGAGATCAGGCTCGGCGACGCCACCGCCAACCCCTACCTCGGCATGGCGGCGATTGGCGCGGCCGCCTACCTCGGCATCGAGGAGAAGATCGAGCCGCCGGCCAAGCTGGAGGGCTACGGTTACGATCCGGCGCGGGCGGCCATGCTGCCGACGCGGCTGAGCTCGGCGCTGGACGCGCTGGCTGCCGACACCGAGCTGGCGGATGTGCTCGGCCGGTACTTCACCGACTCGTTCCTCGCCTACAAGCGCAACGAGATCGATCGGTTCGAGCGGTACGTGACCGACTGGGAATTCGGCGAGTACGCCTACCACCTGTGAGGCCGGCATGCGCGAAGGACCTGTGGCGGCACTGGCGCAGGCGGTGACGGTCGAGGACCTGGAGGCCGACCCATACCCGATCTACGCCCGGCTGCGCCGCGAGGCGCCGGTCTGCTATATCCCGGCCGTCGGGCTGTGGTTCGTCACCCGCTACGACGACGTGGAGTTCGCGGCATCCCATCCGGAGCTGTTCACGGCCGAGCTGGACGACTCGCCGGTCGACCGCACCTTCGGCTCGCCGACCATCATCACGGTGGACGGAGAGCGCCACCTGGACCTGCGCCGGGGACTGGACTCCAAGTACCGGCCCAGGCAGGTGAACGGCTACATCGACGACCTGGTCAGGCCGATCGCCGAGGAGGTGCTCGATGGCCTGGCCGGGCGGGACCGGGCCGAGCTGATGGCCGGGTACTTCGAGCCGGTATCGGTGCTCAGCCTCGGCACGGTGCTCGGCATCCGCGATCTCGGGGCCGCCCGGCTGCGGGACTGGTTCTGGCGGCTGCACCAGGGAGTGATCAACTTCGAGGGCAACCCGGAGCGGGAGCGGATCGGCGCGGAGTGCTCGCGGGAGATCGACGACGCGCTCGGGCCGGTATTCGACCGGCTGGAGGCGGCCGGTGACGACAGCACGATCTCCCACCTGCTGCGCAGCGGCGTGCCCGGCGGCGGGTGCCGCGCGCGTGACTTCGTGATGCCGACGCTCAAGGTGATCCTGCTCGGCGGCATGCAGGAACCGGGTCACGGCGCCGGGTCGACGCTCGTCGGGCTGCTCAGTCATCCCGGACAGCTGGCCGCGGTGCGCGACGACCCTGACCGGCTGCTGCCCGCCGCGGTCGAGGAGGGACTGCGCTGGGTGGCGCCGATCGGCACCCAGACCCGGCAGGCCGTGACGGATGTCGACCTGGGCGGCGCGACGATCCCGGCCGGCGCGCCGGTGGGCGCCCTGGTCTCGTCGGCCTGCCGGGATGAGTCGCGGTTCGCCGACCCGGACCGGTTCGACATCTTCCGGCCGCGGCAGGTCAACCTCGCCTTCGGCGCCGGCCGGCACTTCTGCGCGGGGCACGCGTTCTCCCGAGCGCAGATCAGGATCGCTATCGACGTCCTGCTCCGGCGGTTCCCCGCACTGGCGCTGGACCCCGCGCGGCCGCCGGTCTTCCGCGGCTGGGAATTCCGCGCGCCCCGCAACCTTGATGTCACCTGGTAGGCCGCGCCGCGCACTCCCGTCAGGAGGCCTGCCGCGACGGATGCCACACGTGCGCGGTGAGCGTCCCCGCCCGGCCGGACCGCGTGCCGGGTGCAGGGTGCTGATCCACCACCAGGCCCTCCACTGGCATCGGGTCGCTGGTCAGCTGGACGACCTCAAGGTGCAGGCCCTGTCTGGCGGTCAGGCGACGGCACGGCCCGATGAACAGGCCCCGCACGTCTGGCACCTGCACCCGCCTTGGAAGTGCCGGGCGCGGGGCCAGCAGGTCAGCCAGCGTCCCGAGCGCGGCTACCGCGTCGTCCCAGCCCATCCCGCCCCTGGTCAGCGAGAGCGGGTCAGGTCCCTGCTCGGAGGGGACAGCCGCAGGGCTGGCCAGACCGCCCCCTGCCCGCCGCAGTCCGATCTGCTCGTCGTAGCTCCGCCGGGCAGCAGGCTCGGCAAGGCACTGGCGCGCCGCCTCGATGGCGGCGCGCGCTCGCCCGGCGGCTGCAGCCACCGCTGACGGCGCGCCGGAGAGCAACTCCGGCGCGAGCACGGCAGCCTTTGCATCGAACGCGCGCTGCACGTCCTGCACTGGCGCGTCCGGCAAGATGTCGAGCACGTCGTACCAAGTCAGCTGGACAACCATCATCGCATCCCGGTATAGCGGTGCGGAGCTGCGCAGGCCACGGTAGTCGCTGACGCAGATCCCGTGGCCGACCGGCCGCGGTGCTGGTAAGGAGTGTGCGCATGGCGGCCGCATTCGAGCACCGTGTTGATGTCAGGTGGCGGGACACCGACGCACTCGGGCACGTGAACCACGCCGTGTTCCTGACCTACCTGGAGGAGGGGCGGGACGCCCTGTATGCCCATGTCATGGGCAGCGAGCCGATCTACGTGGTGGTGCGCCTCGAGGTCGACCTGCAGGCCGAGGTACGCCACCGGGACCGCCAGGTGCTGGTCCAGATCGAGGTGGAGCGGATCGGCACGACAAGCCTGACCACCCGCGAGACGGTCCGCACGTCAGCGTCCGTAACCGCCGCTCAGGCGCGGGTCGTCACGGTGCGGTGGGATGCCGACCGCCGCGAGCCGATCCCGTTCAGCGAGGCAGAGCGCGCCCGGCTCGCGGCGTTCCAGTGATGTCAGCGGGCCGCTCCGGCGCTGAGATCCGCCAGCTGTGTGCTCGCCGCGTCCCTCGCCCGCAGCACGTAGGTCGAGGCGAACCCGATCGCGAGCAGGGCAACCGCGTACCAGGGTGCCTCGATGGTCGGGCTGGTCACCTTGTAGAACGACCCGAAGATGGCGCCGCCGGTGATCAGGATGCCAAGCACCGCGGACACGACGATCGATACCCGCCGCTCCGAGGCCGCGAAGCTGCGCAGCGAGCCGATGCACATCAGCAGGTAGACCACGACCAGCGCGAAGCCGCCGAAGGTCGACCCCCAGGCGAAGAGCGAGAAGTAGTGCGGGGTCGCCGGCAGCGCGAACAGGCTGGTCCAGAACTGGTTGACCAGCAGGGTCGCGATCGCGATGCCGACCACGAACACCGCCGCGCCCAGCGGCGAGCCGTGCCGCTTGGAGGTCACCGCGAGCACGCCGGGGATCCGCCGGTCCCTGGCCATGGCGAATATCCCGCGGGAGGCCGACACAGCGCAGCCGATCGCCACGGCAAGCATGTCGAACAGCACGACCAGCTCGAGCAGCCGGTCGATCCAGGTGCCGCCGTACCCGCCCGCGCTCTTGGACGCGCCGAGCGCGAACAGCGGCGCCGACGCCGCCGCGGTGATGTCCTTGAGGCTGTAGTGGAATCCGGCGACCTCCACGTACGTGGCCAGCACGTAGATGACCATGGCGATGCCAGCGGTGGTCATGACGGCGACCGGGATATGGCGGCGCGGGTTCGGCGTCTCCTCGGCCAGGTTCGCCGCGGTCTCGAAGCCCACGAACAGCAGCACGCCGTACAGCACGCCGAAGAAGATCCCTGACCAGCCGTCGGCGGACGAGGAGGGCTCGAACGGGCGGACACTGTTCGCCGACCCCAGCTTGGCGATGACCGTAATGAAGAAGATCGTCAGCACGATGATCGAGACCAGCGCCAGCGCGAGCTGGGTGCGGGTGGACAGCCGCACCCCGAAGTAGAGGATGGCGGCGATCAGCGCGATGATGATCGCGGTCCAGGCCCAGGACGGCAGCGGGTTCACCTTGAACTCCGCCAGGATCGTGCTCTGCAGGTAGCCGCCGATCAGCAGCAGCAGCCCGACGAGCAGGATCGTCACGCCGCCGTAATACAGCCACCCGGCGGCGGTTCCGACCCGGTTGCCCAGGCCGCGCGTCACGTAGTCGTACAGCGACCCGGCGGCATGCACCTCCCTGGCGTAGCTGGACACGATCCAGCCGAGCGCCAGCACGCCGATCCCCGCGATGATCACCGACAGCGGCGACGCGACGCCGCCGCCCTTGCCCGACGCGCTGATCACCCCGACCACCAGCGGGATCACGAAGGCCGATGAGAACACCGGGCCCATGAAGCCCACAGACTGGGCGATGACGTCGGGCAGCGACAGGACCTTCGCGCCCAGGCGTTCGTAAGACTGCTCAGAATCCGGCATCCTCTTCTCCTTGCGGCTGTCGGTAGTCATGGCATCCGGCGCGGCACGCCGCCGCTGTGACCGGCGGTCAGGCGGCGATCCGCAGCACCCTCCTGGCGTTACCGCAGAAGATCGCGGTGGTGTCGGCGTCGGGCAGGCCGAGCGCCTCGATATCGGCAATGGTGTCGGCGACGACCGCGGGGCCGCCGAGCGGCATGTCGGTCCCGAAGAGCACGTGCTCGGGGCCGAAGAACTCGACTGCGCAGCGCACCGCATGCGTGGCGCCGAACAGCGCTGTATCGGTGAAGAACCGGCGGAAGTACTCCAGCGGCTCGGCGGTCAGCCCGGCCATGATCGCCTCGCGGTCCGGGTCCTCGAGCGGCGATGCCAGGCGTCCCGCGAAGTGCGGCACCATCGCGCCGGCATGGTGCACCAGCACCCGCAGGCCCGGGTACCGGTCGAAGTAGCCGGAGTAGACAAGCCGCGCCATGCAGACCGATGTCTCGAACGGCCACCCGAGCGACCACCAGATGCCGTACCTGGACCGGCTCTCGGCGGGGTAGTCGGCCCAGATCTCGCTGCGGGTCGGATGAATCCACAGCGTGCCGCCGCGCTCGGTCACGACATCGAAGACGGGTGCGAACCTCGGGTCGTCGAGCGGCACGCCGCCGACGTTGGTGTGCAGTTGGGCGCCGAGCGCGCCAAGCTCGGCCATCGCGCGGTCAAGCTCGGCCGCGGCCGCGTCAGGGTCGCTCATCGGCAGCGCGGCCGTGAAGCCCGCGAACCGGTCAGGGTGGTTGCCGACTAGCTGCGCCATCTCGTCGTTGGCGTGCCGGGCCAGGTCACGCGCGGCGTCCGGCCCGCCGAGCTCCTCGACGGGCGGCACGGCCAGGGTCAGGATCTGGACGTAATCGCCGGCCGGGTCCATCACCCGCCAGCGAGCATCCAGGTCGATCAGGGCCGGGTCTTCGCGGAACCACGGGCGGTACCCGAGTATCCGCCGGCTGACGTCGGAGCCCGCCGTGATCGACTCCAGGCGCCGCGCGTACGCCGGCGGGAGGATGTGAGCGAAGGCATCGATCTTCCGCACGCGCCCTGCTTCCCGAGGGGTACCGGCTGCTGCTTTCGCACCGGGCGACCGGCCGTCAATGTCGGGATCGTATGGAAGCAAACGATCTGCTGTCAAGGGTGCCAGGTGCGGCCCTGCCACACGCCGGCGCGCGCGAGTTCAGGCGCGGACGACGCGCACCGGAAGCTCTTTCAGGCCATTGGTGAAGTTCGACCTGATCCGCCGTGGCGGTCCGGCGAGCTCGAACCTGATGACACGCTCGGCAAGGGCGGCGAGCAGCACGCGCAGCTCGAGCCGGGCGACGTGAGCGCCCAGGCACAGGTGCGGTCCGCCGCGGCCGAAGCTCAGGTGCCGGTTGGGCAGCCGCGCGACATCGAAGGTGTCAGCCGCCTCGAACTCGGCCTCGTCCCTGTTCCCGGACACGTACCAGAGCACGACCTTGTCCGCCGCCCTGATCGCCGCGCCGCCAAGCTCGGTATCGGCGGTCGCGGTGCGGCGCATGAAGTGGGTTGGGCAACTCCACCGCAGCACCTCCTCAGTGGCGGAGTCCAGCAGCGCCGGGTCTGCGCGCAGCCTGTCCCACTGGCCGGGGTACTCGCAGAACGCGAGAACCGCATGAGCCATCGCGATCCTGGTCGTCTCGTTGCCCGCGATGACGAGGATGGAGAACAGGTTGTCCAGGTCCACCTCGGTGAGCGCGTCACCGTCCACCCGCGCCAGCAGCAGCTTGGACAGCAGGTCGTCGCCGGGCGCAAGCAACCGCGCCCTGACGATCTCGCGCCCGAGGTCCCATAGCTGCTTGCCGTACGGGCTGCGGAACGGGAACTTGCGGTAGGCGTCGGTGTCGTCGCGGCCCCAGACCACGTCGGTCAGCTCCGGATCGGTGTTTGCGATCAGCCGGTCGCCAAGGTCGATGAACTGACCGAGGTTGTGCTCGGGCAGGCCCATGATCCGGGCCAGCACCCGGATCGGAACCTCTTTCGCCACCGCGTCGACGAAGTCGAACGGCCCGTCGGTCAGCCCCTGGCTGAGCACCTCCTGCGTGAGCGCCGTGACGAAGTGCTCGTAGACAGCGACCGCCCGCTGCGTGAAGCTTCCGGACATGATCTTGCGGAGCTTGGTGTGGTCGGGTGGGTCGGTGTCGATGATCGTCCGCCGGGCCGCCATGTCCTCATCGGTCGGCTCCTCGAACGAGACGCCGCGTGCCGAGGAGAATGTCGCCACGTCCCTGCTGGCGGTGACGATGTCGGCATAGCGGGTGACCGACCAGAAGCCGGAGTTCGGTGGCTCCTCGGGAAGCCAGGCCACCGGCGCCTCGGCCCGCAGCCTGCGGAACTCGTCGTGCGGCACGCCCCGTACCCACATATCCAGGTCGGTCAGGTCGGCAGTGACGGTCATGGCATTTAGTTTGGCACCAAACGAGTTTGCCGGGAAGTGCGCGGCTGGCGGTGCCGGCCTGGCGTTCCCGGCGCGATCTGCCTTACTCGGCGGTAGCCGGGTCCCCCTCGGCCGACCGGATGATCTTGCGGAGCAGCGCGGCCAGCTGGCCCTTCTCCCGCTCGGTGAGGCTCGCGCTGACGTACGTCTCGCTCATGTTGAAAGCGGGAAACAGCCGCTCGATGATGGCCAGCCCCTTGGGCTCGAGGCTGACCAGCACCAGCCGCCCGTCCTCCGCATGCGCCCGGCGCCGGGCGAGCCCGCGCTTCTCCAGCGTCTTCAGCACGCCGGTCAGCGTCCCCTTGGTGACCCCAGCCTCCTCGGCTAGGTGCCGGGTCTGCTGGTCGCCCCAGATCCACAGCACGAACAGCACGGTGAACGCGGCCCAGGACAGGTCCTCGTCGGCCAGCACGTTCCGCTCCATGTGGTTGCGGATGACGTTGGCCGCCCGGTAGATGTTGGACACCGCGGCCATGGCGGCGAAGTCCAGGTGCTGCTCGCCCACGCGGGCGCGGATGTCGCGCTCGGCCTGCACGAGGTCACCGGCGCTGCCAGCGGCAAGACGACGGGGCATGTGACGATGTTACGTTGCGCGGCCGCGCGCGCAACGCGACGCCTTGCCCGCTCAGTGCAGCTCGGGGGGACGACTCCCGCCGCCCCCCGCGGGCAGGTCGTAGGCGATCGTCGGCAAGTCAACCGCGGTGGCGCCGCAGTCGACGGTCAGCACGGCGCCGGTCACCGCCGAGGCGTCGGCGCCGGCCAGGAACGCGATCACCGCTGCCACCTCCTCCGGATCGGCCGGACGGCGCAGCGGTACCTGCGCTGTGGCCAGCGCGTAGGCCGCGTCCCGGCTCGGCAGCTCGCGCAGCCCCATGAGCTGGTCCATCTCCTCATCGGCCATCGGCGTGCGCACCCAGCCGGGGCACACGACGTTCACCCGGACGCCGTGCGGCCCGAAGTCGCGCGCCATCGACCGCGCCAGGCCGATCAGCCCGTGCTTGGCGCTGACGTAGCCCACCGATTCCGGCGCGGCCGCCAGCCCGGCGATCGAGGACACCACCACGACCGACCCGCGCGCGCCGATGAGGTCAGGCAGGCACGCCCGCGCGCTGACCAGGCAGGTCGACATGTTGGCGCGCAGGCTGTCGGCCCAGGCCGCGTCCGTCACGTCGGCCGCCGTGCCCAGGCCGTGGCCGCCCGCGTTCGCCACCAGGATGCCGACCCTGCCGTACCTCTCGTTCGCCGCGGCGACCACCGCGGCCATGTCGTCGGCGCAGGCAGCGTCGGCGGCGATCGCCATAGCCTGATCGCCTAGCTCGGCGGCGACCGCCGCCAGCAGGCCGGCCCGCCTGCCTACCAGGACCACCGCCGCGCCATCGGCGGCGAGCCTGCGTGCCGTAGCGGCGCCGATGCCCGTCCCGGCCCCGGTCACCAGCGCCGTACACCCAGTCAGCCGGCTCATCTGCCTACCACGCGGGTTAGGGTAGCGCGGTGGGTGGAGACTTCCGGGATCTGTTCACCATCACGGCCGAAGCGTCGGCTGCGCTGACCGGGCTGCTGTTCGTGGCGACGTCGGTGATACCGCGCCGCCGAGTGTTCACCGTCTCCCCGGTCATCCAGCAGGTCAGGGCGGCGGCAGCACTGCTGTCGTTCGTCAACCCGCTCGCCGTGTCGCTGTTCGCCCTCGTCCCGGGGACGAACGTCGGCTACCCGGCGGCAATAGTCGGCGTGATCGGCCTGCTTTTCACCTTCGCCTCCGGCCGGTCGATCCTCAGAGCCGTGCCAGGCACAGTGCAGCGCATCCGGCAGCTCTTCCTGGTCGCGGCGCTCCTGGTCGCCTTCTGCTACGAAATCGGGGCGGGTATCACCCTGATCAGCAAGCCGTCCGACACCAATGCGCTGCAGACACTCGGTTACGTGCTCGTCGCCCTCGTGCTAGCGGGAGTCGCGCGGGCGTGGGAACTCGTCGGCGAGCGCGACACCGGCATCTTCGCCTCGCTCGCGATCCTGACCGGGCATGAGCCTGATGTAGTCGAGGACCTCCCGCATCCCGGTGCGGTCGCTGGCGAGGAGCGGCACCAGGGCGAGGACGAACAGCCGTCCGATCACCAGGAGCCTGAGGCTCGCTAGGCCGGGGCTGGCGCCAGCGCGGCCATGCCGCGCAGGTCGACGCAGCTGCCCTCGCCGCGCCGCACCACCACCATGAGGACTGCCGTGCAGACCCGGCACCGGGCGACGGTGCCTGGCGCGCACAGGTAGACGACGACCTCGGCCACCGGACCGGAGGCGCCGCAGCTCGCGCAGGTCCCGGTCGCCGTCGTCATGTCCACCCCGAAGATCTCTTCGAGCAGCCCGCCGATCGCGTTGCCGTCAAGCTCGTCCATCAGGTCTCCCCCATGCCGCCGAAGCGCTCGGTCTTGACGCGCGGCGGCGGGTAGCCAAGCCGCACGAGGCTGGCCGCGACAGACTCGACGAACGCGGTTGGCCCGCACACGAATGCGGTCGTCGCGTCTCCGGCAGGCCAGGCGATCTCCGTCAGCATCGCGTCACTCACGCGGCCGATCCGGCCGGTCCAGCCAGGCGGCTGCTGCCGGGTCAGCGTGAAGATCACCTCGACGCCGTCGTGATATCCGTCCAGCTCAGTGCGGTAGATCACATCGGGCAGTGAGCGCGCCGAGTACAGCAGCCTGACAGGCACCGTGCTGCCGGTGCGGGCCCGGTGCCTGAGGATGGAGCGTAGCGGGACGACGCCCGACCCGCCCGCTGCCAGCAGCAGCGGGCTGCCGCTTGCGCTGTCATCCCAGACGAAGTAGCCGCCGATCGGGCCCCGGATCTCGATCTCGTCGCCGGCCCGCAGTTCCTCGGTCAGGTACGGCGAGACCTCGCCGTCCTCGAGCCGCTCCACCGTGATCGCGACCGGCTCGCCTGGCGCGGACGCGATCGAGTACGACCGCTCCGCGACATACCCGTCCTCGGCGGTCAGCCGCACATCCAGGTGCTGGCCGGCCTGGTGTCCTGCCCAGTCCGGAGCCCGCAGCTCGATGGTGCGGACTGCGGGCGCTTCGTCCCTGACCGCCTCGACCGTGGCGACCTGCCAGGTCAGTCGCCCGCGTACCGCTGTTCCCGCCACGGGTCCCCGTACATGTTGTAGCCGTATGTCTCCCAGAAGCCCGGCTCATCCTCGGCGAGCAGTTCCAGCCCGCGCACCCACTTGGCGCTCTTCCAGAAGTACAGGTGCGGCACGAGCAGCCTGGCGGGCCCGCCGTGCTCCGGGGCCAGGGCGTCGCCGCCGTAGCCGTACGCGAGCCACGCCTGCCCGCCTGTCACGTCCGCCAGCGGCAGGTTGGTGGTGTATCCGCCGTCGCAGAACGCCAGGACATAGCTGGCCTCGTGGTCGACCTGCGCGAGCAGGGTGTCGATCGAGACAGCCTGCCATCTGGTGTCCAGCTTGGACCAGCGCGTCACGCAGTGGATGTCGACCGTCACGTCCTCCGCGGGCAGCGCGCGCATCTCCTGCCAGTTCCAGGACTTGCTGGTCTGGCCGGCCTGCCTGATCGCGAAGGTCCAGTCCGCCGTCGCGGTATGCGGCGTCGGCCCGGCCGACAGCACGGGAAAGTCCTCGGTCACGTACTGGCCTGGCGGTACCCGGCCGCTATCTCCGGCAGGCTCACGGCGACGGCCATGAAAGCCGCGCGAAATCGGACTCATTGCGCGATTATCCCCTGGGGCGATTCTCAGCTAACCACCCGCCATGGCACCGACAATCAGGTAAGGCTCGGCCCCGCTGGCGACGGCATCGGGCAGCGGGGCATCAGGCGGATCATGGGACAGATCCTCCTCGCATGCGAAGAATCTGATGAATGCCCGGCGTCGCCCGGTCTCCTGGTCGCGGATGGTGCCGCGCAGCATCGGGTAGCTCGCCTCCAGCGCGTCGAGGACCGAGCGCTGTGTGACGTGGCCCGGCACCATGAGCGTGACCTGGCCGTCGATCCTGGCCAGCCGGCGCAGGTGCGCGGGCAGCACGACCTGGATCATGGCAGCGTCTGCACCTCCACCGACAGCACGGCCGGAAGGTCGCGGACGATGGGCGCCCAGCTGTCTCCGGCATCGGGCGAGGCGTATACCTGGCCGCCGGTGGTGCCGAAGTAGACCCCGCACGACTCGAGCGAGTCGACCGCCATGGCGTCCCGCAGCACGTTGACATAGCAGTGCTCTTGCGGCAGCCCCCTGGTCAGCGGCTCCCACTCGTCCCCGCCGCTGCGGCTGCGGTAGACCCGCAGCTGCCCGGCCGGCGGGAAATGCTCGGAGTCGCTGGTGATCGGAACCACATAGATCGTCTCTGGCTCGTGCGCGTGCACGTCGATCGGGAACCCGAAGTCGGTCGGCAGGTCGCCGCTCACCTCGCGCCACGACTCGCCCGCGTCGTCGCTGCGCATGACGTCCCAGTGCTTCTGCATGTAGAGCACCGAGGGCCGCGAGGGGTGCATCGCAATCCGGTGCACGCAGTGCCCCACCTCGGCGTCCGGGTCGGGGATGCCTTCCGACCTCAGCCCGCGGTTGATCGGGCGCCAGGTCTGCCCGCCGTCCTCAGACCGGAAGGCGCCCGCGGCCGAGATGGCCGCGAACATGCGCAGGCGCTGCACCGGGTCAAGGATGATCGTGTGCAGGCACATGCCGCCTGCGCCAGGCTGCCACGACGATCCTGAGCCGTGCCCGCGCAGGCCCGGCAGCTCGCGCCAGCTCGTGCCGCCGTCGGTCGACTTGAACAAGCCGGCGTCCTCCACCCCGGCGTAGACCGTGTCGGGATCGTCGAGCGAGGGCTCCAGGTGCCAGACGCGCGCGAACTCCCAGGGATGCGGCGTGCCGTCGTACCACTGGTGCGTCCCTGGCGTCCCGTCATAGCTGAACTTGTTGCCCACCGGCTCCCAGGTCGTGCCGCCGTCGTCAGACCGCTGGATCACCTGGCCCGACCAGCCGCTGCTCTGCGATGCATACAGCCGGTCGGGATCGGCTGGCGACCCCTTCAGGTGATAGACCTCCCACCCGGAAAAGAAGGGTCCGGTTATCTTCCAGCTCGCTCGCTTGCCGTCGGAGGCCAGCACGAATGCGCCCTTGCGGGTGCCCACCAGGACCCTCACACCGCTCATCTGCGACTCCTCATCAGGTAGCGCCACTGGCGCGCCGGGCCCGTAGGCCGCCGGCCCGGGTTTCACTCTTCCACTCGGTACTGACGCGGGCACGGCCGTGGAATCATCGCAGCCGCTTGCTCATGTCCGGGTGCCTCCCGCCGGTCCTGCCGGGCGGGTCCATTCCGGGTCCGGCTTTCCCAGCCGGCGGGTCACCATGCCGCCGGCCAGGACCACGGCCAGCGCGATGGCCAGCGGGTAGTAGATCTCGGCGTGCAGCACCAGCGCGGCACCGACGAGGGCACCGGCCAGCATGCTGGCGACGGGCACCAGCCGGCGGCCCGCCTGTGACCTGCCGCCGCCTGCCAGGCCGCTGTCGGCGGCGATCCCGGTGATCGTCAGCGTGAGCACGGTCGTGGTGAGGTCCGGCACCGCAATCTTGCGGGCTGCCGCATTCTGTATCCCCATCGAGATGCCGAGCCCGGAGATGAGCGCGTACCGGTACCCGGCCGGCAGCGGGCTGGCGGAGACCACGGCCAGGACGAGTGCGACGGCCAGGAAGAGCGTCTGCACGGCGGCCGCGGAGCTGTGCAGCCGGCCCCGATGCTCGCTGTGCCGTGCCGCGAGCCTGCCGCCGAGCAGCGCGCCCGCGCCGAAGGCCACCAGGGCCACCGCCGACGCCGCGACGGAGAAGCCCTTCGCCCCCGCCAGCGCGAAGCCGAGGAAGACGATGTTGCCGGTCATGTTCGCGACGAAGACGTGTCCGAGCACCAGGTAACTGAACGCGTCGACAAGCCCGGTGACGATAGTCATGCTGACCAGCACCGGGCCGAGCGGGCCGTGCGCGCTGCCCGCGCGCGGCGCGATGGTGTCTCTGATGTCGGCGAAGAACGTTGTCATCTGGCGCCCTGGCCCTTCGTGCTGTCGGCTGCGGTCGTTCCGACGCTAACGGCCAGGCAGCGACCGCGGGCTGCTCACCGGCCGGCGCCGCGCGCAGCGTGCGCGAGATATGCCGCCGTGGCCTGCTCGCTCCTGGTCACGTGCGCGATCGCGGCGCCGAGCCGCAGGTCCTCGTACCTGGCGAGCGCGGGCGGGATCGCCGCCGATCGGCCGATCCCGGTAAGCGTCCTGGTCAGCGCGACGACGTCCTGCAGGCCCTGGCGGAACCCGCCGCCGACCATCGGGCTTGCCGCGTGCGCGGCGTCGCCCGCCAGTGCCACCCGCCCGGTCACCAGCCGGTCTGGCTTGTAATGGACGATCGGCGTGCCGAAGACCGCGCCGGAGTCGAGCGCCAGCGTTAGCGCCTCCCGCCACGGGCTCGGCCAGTTCGCCGCGGCAAAGTCGCTGAGCCGCGTGCGCACCTGGCCGGGGAGCGTTCCGGGCGCAAGCGTGCCGCGGATGCTCTCGCCGTCGAGCAGGCCCGCCGAGCGCAGCAGGTCGCTTTGCTCAGGGTCGTACCAGACCAGGTTGAGGCGGCGGTGCCCGACCGCCGTCTCGCCAGCGGGGCCGGGAACGGGGTAGGTCACCAGGCGGTACCGACCCGCATAGACCTCGCGGGCAGGCTCGCCATCCGCGGGGAGCGCCAGTCCAGGCGGCATGGCTCCCTCCTCGACCATGGTCCGCCACAGCAGCACGCCGGCGTACCTGGCATCGGGTCGCTCTGGGTCGACGGTGGCGCGGACCGTGCTGCGCGCCCCGTCGGCACCGACCACGAGATCCGCCTCGAGCCGGGCACCGCCAGCAGTCAGCACGACCGCGCGGGCGCCGTCGCCGCCGCGCTCCGCGCCAGTGACCGTCATGTCCCGCAGGATCGTGACGTTCGGCATGCCTCGCGCATGCTCCTCGAGCCACGCCTGCAGCAGGTGCCAGGCGGTGCCGTCCCGGTCGGCCCCGTGCAGCACGGGCGGATCCGCTTCCAGGCCCGTGGCCTTCTTGAGCAGGGCCACGTCGACGCCCAGGCCGCCGCCGCCGTCGGTGGCGCGCGCCGGGCTGCGCTCGGCCACGGTGACAGCGAACCCCATCCGCGCCAGCGCGATCGCCGCGCTGAGGCCTACCAGGCTGCCCCCGGCGACTACGCACCGCAGACTGTCCTGCTCGGCCTGCACCGGATTCGTACTGATCACCATGCCGTCTCTCATGCCCAGCCACGCAGGCCGGTTACCGCCTTTGCCACTGGCCGGGGTCTGCCGGGGAATGCCTTGCCGGCCCTGGCCTGGCCCGCTCGGTCAGCCAAGCACGGCCCCGGAGACGGCGCCCGCAAAGCGATGAGGATCGAATGGCGCCAGGTCCATGGCCGGCCGCTCGCCCAGCGCGATCTGCGCCGCGGCCAGCCCGGTCCACGGCCCGGCTGTCAGTCCCTCGGGTCCGTTCCCTGCCGCCACGACCAGGCCGTCGGCCAGCCGCCCGAGCACCGGCCTGCCGTCGGTGCTGGCAGGCCGAAAGCCGATCCGGACCTCGAGCATGCTCGCCTCCGCCAGGCCAGGGGCCAGCTCGACCGCCCTGGCCAGCAGCCCGGCCACGCCGCCGACCGTGGTCCGGTAGTCGAATCCCGCATCCTCCCTGGTGGCGCCGAAGACCAGGCGCCCCGCAGGGAACGCCAGCAGGTAGGGGTCGCCCGGCGGCAGGACGACGGGCCACGAGGACGAGTCGGCGTTCCCTATCTCGGCGTGGACGATCTGGCCGCGCTGCGGCCCTATCGGCAGCCGCGGGCCGTAACCAGCGCATAGCTGTGCCGTCCAGGCTCCCGCCGCGACCACGACGTGGTCGGCCTCGATGCGGTCGCCGCGCACTGTTACCCCGGTCACCCGCGCGCCGCGCCCGGCGAGCACCGCGTTCCCGCGCACTCGGCGCGCTCCCCGGCTTGCGGCCGCGCCGAGCAGGCTGTCGCGGATCTGCCGTCCGTCGACCCTCGCCCCGCCGCCGATCCACACGCCGGCCAGGCTGGCGGCAAGGGGCGGGAACAGCCGCGCGGGCTCGCCCGGCTCCAGCCGCGAGATCTCGCCAACCTCCGGGCGGTCTGCGCGCCGTGACGCCAGCACCTGCGCGGCCGCGCTCAGCTGATCGGGATCCGGCGCCACGCACAGCGCCCCGACCCTGGCGTAGCCGGTGTCATCCTGGCCATCGTCGGCCAGCATCGCGATCAGGTCGGGGTAGTACCGGGCCCCTGCGGCGGACAGGTGGTAGAGGACCTCGTCCCTGTGCCGTGCGGTCCACGGGCAGATGATGCCCGCGCCCGCGTCGGTCGCGGCGCCGGCCTGGTCGCCCTCGACCACGGTTACCGCCACGCCGCCCCGCGCGAGGTGATACGCGGCGCTCGCCGCGACGATGCCCCCGCCGACGACGACGATGCTGGTGCTTGCGCTCATCGCTCCATCGTGGCCTACTGCGGTACGGTCCAGGCAATCGGGAACGGCGGGAGGGATCGGGGATGCGGGATCTGACCGGCAAGGTGGCGGTGGTGACCGGCGCGGCCAGCGGGATCGGGCTGGCGATCAGCCGCCGTCTTGGCGCGGACGGCATGCAGGTCATGATGGCCGACGTCGAGGAGCCGGCGCTGGCGGCTGCCGCCAAGGACCTGGCCGCGGAAGGCATCGAGGTCGCCTCCGCGGTGACAGATGTCCGGTCGGCGGAGTCCGTCGAGGCGCTCGCCAGCGCGACCGTCGAGCGCTTCGGCGCGGTACACGTGATCTGCAACAACGCCGGCGTCGCCGGCGGCGGGCCAAGCTGGGATGTCCCGCTGCCGGTGTGGGAGTGGATCCTCGGCGTCAACCTGTTCGGCGTGGTGAACGGCATCCGCGCGTTCGTGCCGCACCTGCTGGCCCAGGGCGAGGGGCACGTCGTCAACACCGCGTCGGTGGCCGGCCTGCTCGCCGCGCCATGGATGGCGCCCTATAACGCCAGCAAGCATGCGGTGGTCGGGGTGTCGGAGTCGCTCTATCACGAGCTAGCTGCGCTCGGCTCGCAGGTCGGGGTGTCGGTGCTGTGCCCCGGCTTCGTGCGCACCCAGATCGCCGACGCTAACCGGAACTGGCCGGCCGCTCTTGGCCCGCCGCCAGAAGACCGGCCGGATGGCGGCGAGCTCAGGGCAACACTGCGGGCCGTCATCGAGTCCGGGACCGATCCCGCGGTCATCGCGGCGGCCGTGCGCGACGCCATCGTGGACGGCAGGTTCTGGATCCTCACCCACCCCGAGTTCGGCGTCGGCATCACGGCCAGGTTCGGCGCGGCCGTCGAAGGCCGCAACCCGGAGGCTTTCGGCCTGCTCTGACCGCCGCCTTTCATTAACCGGTAGCGTAATTCGGAAATAGCCTGAACTGCGCTCCCTCTTAATGGTGGCACCGGCCGTGAAATGGAGGTTCTCCCATGACAACCCCGTCCAGCTCCGGCCAGACACCTGCTGCCGCCGATCTCGCTCCGGGCCGGCCGGTCGTGCTGCGCCACGCGACAGTGCTCACCATGGACGACGCTCATCGCGTGCTGACCGGCGCGGACGTGCTCATCAGCGGCGACCGCATCGCCGCGGTCGGCGAGAGCCTTTCGGTACCAGAGGGCACTGCCGAGATCGACGCGACCGGCGGCATTGTCATGCCCGGCATGATCGACACCCACCGGCACATGTGGCAGACCGCCATGCGCGGTTACGGCGCCGACTGGACGCTGACGCAGTACTTCGTCTGGTACTACCTGCAGTGGGGCAAGGTCTTCCGGCCGCAGGACATCTACGCCGGCAACCTGCTGGCCGCCATCGAGGCCATCGACGCCGGCGTGACGACGACGGTGGACTGGTCGCACGGGCTGCAGACGATCGACCACGCCGAGGCCGCGGTCGACGCGCTCACCGAGGTGCCCGGCCGTTTCGTGCTTGCCTACGGCAACATCCAGCAGGGGCCCTGGGAGTGGTCGGCGGTGCCGGAGTTCCGTGACTTCGTCAGCCGGCGTTTCAGCAGCGGGAACGACATGCTGGGCTTCCAGATGGCCTTCGACGTCACCGGCGATCCCGCATTCCCGGAACGGGCAGCCTTCGAGGTGGCCCGCGACCTGGGCGTGCCGGTCACCACCCACGCCGGAGTATGGGGCGCCACCAACGACGACGGCATCAGGCTCATGCACGAGGGCGGGTTCATGACCCCGTCGACCATTTACGTGCACGCGACGACGCTGACGCGCGACTCCTATAACCGGATCGCCGCCACCGGCGGCTCGGCGTCGGTCTCGACCGAGAGCGAGCAGAGCGCGGGCCAGGGCTACCCGCCGACCTGGCAGCTGCGCGAGCACGGCATTCCCGTGTCGCTGTCGATGGACACCAGCGTGTGGTGGAGCGGCGACCTGTTCAGCGCGATGCGGACCACGCTCGGCGCGGACCGCTCGCGCGAGCACCTGGAGGCGCATGCCAAGCAGGAGACGGTGACGAACGCGCACCTGCGCGCCGAGCACGTGGTGGACTGGGCGACCAGGGGCGGGGCCAGGGCACTCGGCCTCGACTCGCTCACCGGCAGCCTCGAGCCGGGCAAGAAGGCCGACCTCGTGCTGATCAAGAACGACGCCTCGCCAGTGATGTTCCCGGTGCTGAACCCCTATGGTCACGTGGCCTTCCAGGCGCAGCGCGGCGACGTGCACACCGTGGTGGTGAACGGCCGGGTCGTCAAGTACGACCACCGCCTCGCCGGAACCGACCTGCCGAAGGCGAGGCGGGTGGTCGAGGAGACGGTGGAGTACCTCAAGGGCCAGCTCGGGCCGGAGGCGTGGGGCGAGGGCATGCATCCGGAGGTGCCGGAGACCACGGTGCTGGACAACCCGTATACCTACACCGAGTGGGATGCCGGTTCCGCGCAGTGGAAGGGCGGGTCGGCCGGTTAGCCGGTCCAGCTCACCAGCTGGCAGGTCACAGCCGGATTGACCGCGCCGTCCTTCCCGCCGGCGAACGGGCCGGCCGAGGCAGAGCTGCCAAGCGGATAGCTGCCCCACGGGTACTCGGTCCAGCTCGCCGACTGTCCCGCCGGGACCTTGCCGACCACCGCAAGCGGCTGCGTCACCGCGGTCAGCCTGCGCCCGTCGGCATAGAACGCGACGGTGAAGCCGGTGACGCTCGCGGCCTGCGACGGCGAGACGTCGCTGAGGTTGAGCTGGTAGGCCTCGCTGACCGGGTCGCCCTGTTCCATGTCCGACCCCTGCGCGAGGCTGCCGATCGTGTAGAACTCGTTCTGCGCCTTGTCGTAGATGCCAGGCCAGCAGGTGGCAGTCAGGATGCCCTGCCGGACCACGACGGGGCTCGGCGCCGGCGAGGGTGCCGCGCTGCTCGCCGCGGGCGCAGGCGGCGCGGCATGGCTGCCGGTGGCCTGACGAGAGCACCCCGCCACCCCGGCGCCGGCCATGCACACCGCAATCGCGCTGGCGATCAGCAACCGGTGCACGTGCGCTCCCATCGCGAGATCCGGCGGCCCGCTCCCCAGGGAGTACCCGAGCGTGCTGAACGCCCGGTGACATGCCCGCACACTCGCGGTGAATGGCACTGGCAGCTCTCAGTCCGGCCGGTTGCTGCCCGCGGCGGCGTCAGCGCTGCAGCTCGTGGTCGTTCTCGTTGACCTGGATCAGCAGCCCCTCGGGATCCCGGATCGTGAACGAACGGCCGAACGCCTCGTCCACGATCTCGGTGGCCGGCTCGTAGCCGCTGCCGCGCAGCCTGTCCACCACCTGCTCAAGGGGCTCATCGGCCTGGAACGACAGCTCAATACTGCCGGCGGGGCCCTCAACCGAGTGGTGCAGAGCCAGGTTGGCCCCTGGCCCTGACCCGGCCAGCTCGGTCCAGACCGGCGGTCCGCCGCGGCGCGGCCTGCGGCTGGCGAACTCGGTCGTCAGTCCGAGCGCCTGGTAGAACCGCCGCGCGCTGTCCACGTCGTGCACGTACCTGATCGCCATCACCCTCATGACTCCTCCTGCAGCGTCTGCTGTGCCGTGAGTGTCGCCAGGTACTGCCGCAGCGCGTGTTCGACCAGCCTGGACAGCGAGATGTTCTCGTCGATCGCGGCGTGCTTGACCTCCCTGACCAGGTCCGGCGGCAGGTACACGTTGAACTGCTGACTTGCTACCATACAAGTATGCTAGCATACTAGGCTGACCGGGAATGGTCCGGCCACGCCGAATTATCCAAGCCAGTGTCAGCACTCCGAGGTAGGACGGTCCCGTGAGCTATCCCTGGCGGTCCGCCGAGTGGGACCTGGTGTTCCGGGTGCTGCCGCGCGCGCACCGGGGCCTTGCCCGCCTGTGGTGGCTGCTGGTCACCGTGCGCTCGGCACTGCCCGCCGTGCTGATTGTCGCGACCGGAGCGCTAGTTGGCGCTGTCAGCGCGAGCGCCAGGCCGGGCTGGTCGCTGGGCGTGGTGGCCGCGTCCTCGATCCTGATCCTGGTCCTCAGCCCGGTGCAGGACGCGGTCAGCGCCAACCTCGGCGCGAGAGCCGGAGCGCACCTGCACGAGCGGCTGCTGCGCGCCGCGATCGAGCCACCGGGCATCGCGCACCTGGAGGAGCCGGAGCTGGCCGACGAGTTCGGGCTGGCCCGCGACTTCGACCTGGGCATCACGGCGCCACCGCTCCGGATGTGCATGCCCTTCGTGGCCAACGGCCTCGTCGAGATCGGCAGCGGCCTTGCCGCCGCGGCCATCCTGTTCTGGTACCGCTGGTGGGCACCGCTGGTGCTGGTCGCCGCCTGGCTGGCCACGCACCGGCTGCTGCGGGAGAGCACCGTCTGGCGGACCTGGCGGTCAGAGGAGGTCATGCGTGCCCAGCGGCACGCCGACTACGCCTACCGCATGGCCGTCGACGTGCCGGCCGCGAAGGAACTGCGCCTGTTCGGCCTCGGCGGCTGGACCGTCAGCCGGTTCGCCTCCTACCGGCGCGAGCTCCTTGACCTGTCCCTGCACGCACTGCGGCTGCGGGAGCGATCGCTGCTGTGGGCTGCGCTGGCCGCCTTTGCGGGGAACGGGCTGGTCATGGGGTTCCTCGCGGCAGACGCGCTGGCCCACCGGGTCGGCCTTGGCAACCTGGTCATGTTCACCGGCGCGGTGGTGGGCGCTGCGGTACTCGGCGTGGCCGACTTCGACTGGTGGTTCGACACGGCCGCACGCCCGGCCGCGGTGGTCGCGAGCCTGCAGCAGAAGATGCCGGACTTCGCCGCCCTGCCCTCCGGCAGCCAGCCCGCCGCCGGCCTGCCTGGCCGCGAGATCCGGCTGCGCGGGGTGAGCTTCGGCTACCGTGGCGGGAGCCCGGTCCTGACCGGCGTGGACCTGGTCATTCCCGCGGGCTCCTCGCTCGCCATCGTCGGCCAGAACGGAGCGGGCAAGACCACTCTGGCCAAGCTGTTGTGCCGTCTCTACGACCCCACCGGCGGCGTCATCGAGGCCGATGGCATCGACCTGCGCGACCTGGACCTGGCGGCCTGGCGGTCACGGCTCACGACCGTCTTCCAGGATTACGTGCGCTATGAGCTGTCGCTGCGGGAGAACGTCGCGCCCACTGGAGCCGGCGACGCCGACGTCGAGTGGGCGCTGCGGCAGGCGGGCGCGGCTGATCTCGCCGCCGACACGACCGTGCTGTCCAAGTCCTACGCCGGCGGCACCGACCTGTCTGGCGGCCAGTGGCAGCGGGTCGCGCTGGCCAGGGCGATGTGCGCGGTCCGCCAGGGCGCCGGGCTGGTGATCCTGGACGAGCCGACCGCCCAGCTCGACGTGCGCGGCGAAGCCGAGATCTTCCGGAGGCTGCTGGACGCGACCAGCGGCGTCACCACCATCCTGGTCTCCCACCGGTTCTCGACGGTGCGGCACGCCGACAACATCTGCGTCCTGGAGGGCGGCCGGGTGGTGGAACTGGGCACGCATGACAAGCTGATGGCCCGCGGCGGCCGGTACGCGACCATGTTCACGCTGCAGGCCGCTCGCTTCGCCGACGGAGCAGCGGCCGATGAGCTCGACGACGAGGACGCCGATGGCGCGGTGGCGGGCGCGGGGCGGGGCGCATGACGCGGGAGCACGCGGTCACGATGCCGGGCCGCCCGGCCAGCGAGCCGAAGATGCCAGGCGCCCTGGTCACGATGGCGCGCACGATGCGGCACGCGTTCCGCGCCGAGCCCGCCATGGCAGTAATAGTGGTGGTGCTGTCGGTGCTCGCCACGGTGCCGGGCGCGCTGCTGGCCGTGTGGCTCAAGCTCGTCGTGGACGGCGTCACCGGGCACCACCGGGCGCTGCTGCTGGCCGGCGCCATCGGCGTAGCGGCGTCCAGCATCGCGATCTGGCTGCTGCGGCTGGCCTCCAGCCGGGCCACCCGGCGGTTCCGGATGAAGGTCGCCGTCGCGCTGGAGACCTACGTCGCCGACCTCCAGGCCAGCGTGGACACCATCGAGCATCAGGAGCGGCCCGATTACCTGGACCGGCTCGCCGTGCTGCGGGAGTCGGTCTACCAGCTCGACCACATGCTGCTCGCGCTGGTGGACACCATCAGCGCGGTTGCCTGCCTGACGCTGACCGTCGCGGTGCTCATGACGGTAAGCCCGTGGATGGTACTTCTCGCGCTGTTCGCCGCGCCGACCGTGGCGGTGTCGTCGTGGCGGTCGGGCGTGTACCGGGCGGCGGAGGAAGCCGCCGCGCCGCATCAGCGGCTCTATCGGCACTTCTTCTCCCTGGGCACCACGGCCGGGCCGGCGAAGGAACTGCGGGTCACCGGCAATCAGGAAGACGTCGCGCAGCGCTGGGCAACCGCCTGGCGGGGCTGGTACCAGATCATGGCCCGCACGCAGCTGGCAGGCGGGCTGTGGCAGGCGGCGGCCTGGGGCGTGTTCGGCATCGGCTACGCGGCCACCGTGTACTGGACCGTGTACGGGCTGCATGCCTCGGCCGGCGACGTGGTCCTCGTCGTCACGGCCGGCGGCCGCCTCGGCCAGTACGTTGCGATGACGGTGGGCGAGGTCGACTTCCTGCGGCTGTGGCTGGACGCCTGCCGCCGGCTTGGCTGGCTGGAGACCTACGCGGCCATGCACCGGGGTGCCGGCGACAGGGAGGCACCCGACCGCCTGACCGACGGCATCACGTTCACGGGAGTCGACTTCTGCTATCCGGGGTCGGATAACCCGGTGCTTCGGGATGTGCACCTGCGGTTCCCGGCCGGGTCGGTGGTCGCGATCGTCGGCGAGAACGGGGCCGGCAAGAGCACGCTGGTCAAGCTGCTGTGCGGCTTCTACTCGCCGACGCGGGGCACGATCGTCGTGGACGGTACCGACCTGGCCAGGATCGAGCCGAGGCAGTGGCGGGCCTGCCTGTCCGGCGCCTTCCAGGATTTCGCGAGGCTGGAGTTCGCGGCCGGCCGCAGCGTCGGCCTTGGTGACCTCGACTACCTCGACGACCGCCCGGCGATCGGCGCGGCGGTCGACCGGGCGGGCGCGTCCGACGTCATCGACCGCCTGGCCGACGGGCTGGACACCCAGCTCGGCGCGACGTGGCCCGATGGCGTCGACCTGTCGTTCGGCCAATGGCAGAAGCTGGCGCTGGCGCGTGGCTTCATGCGATCCGGGCCGCTGCTGACGATCCTGGATGAGCCGACGGCAGCGCTGGACGCCGAGACCGAGCATGCGCTGTTCGAGCGGTACGCCGAGCAGGCCAGGCAGAGCCGCCGGGAAGGCCGGATCACCGTGCTGGTGTCGCACCGGTTCTCCACCGTGCGGATGGCCGACCTGATCGTCGTGGTCACCGACGGCGTCGTGGCCGAGGTCGGCTCGCATGACGAGCTGATGGCCAGCGGCGGCCCGTATTCCGAGCTGTACACGATCCAGGCGAGTGCCTACCGCTAGCGGTCAGCTGGCGGTCTGCCGCGAGGCCTCCGCTGGCTTCGCCGCCGCGAGCGTCTGCGAGCCGATCCTGGCCAGGGTCTCCCTGCTATCGCGCAGCGCGGGCGCCAGGACGAATGGGGCCGACGCGGCGATGCAGACGACAGCGGCGGCGGTGACGAACGTGCGCAGCCCGAGGATGGCGGCAGCCGGCCCGGCCAGCGCGTAGCCGGCCGGCTGGCCGAGCTCGGAGCCGATCAGGTCGAGTGCGGCGACTCGGGCCAGCACGGCCGGCGGCACGCAGAGCTGCATTGTGGTCTGCAGCATCAGGAACTGCAGGCCCAGCGCAACCCCGGCGAGGACGGCGGCAGCCGCGATCACGGCGACCGGCGCGCCGAGGCCGAGGGCGAGCGCCTCGGCAGCGCCGGCCGGGCACATGCACGCGCAGGCCAGCAGCGGCCGCCGGGGCCGAAGCCGTCCCGCCGCGAACTGGCCGGCCACCACCCCTGTCGTGAGACAGCTGCTGATGACGCCCCAGGCCGCGGCACCGCCCAGGTACCTCAGCGCGATGCCGGGCCCGAGCACCGACATCGGCGCGAGCACCAGCAGCGAGAACGCAGTCCACTGCAGCGTGAGCAGCCACAGCCAGCGCAGCCGGGCATAGACCTGCCAGCCCGTCCGCAGCTGCCGCAGCAGGCCGGCGCTGCCGGCCCGGCTGGCCGGCTCGGCCGCCGGAATCCTGGCTGCAGCCAGGCATGTCACCGTCACGGCGAGCAGCGCGGCTTCGCTCGCGAAGCCGGCGCCCGGCCCGAGCACGGCCACGATCAGCCCGGCGATGGCGGGCCCGGCGACCGTCGCCGCCGACGACAAGCCGCCGGTCAGCGCGTTCGCGGCGGCGAGCCGGTCAGGTGGCGCGACATCGGGGAGAACCGCGGTGCTGACCGGGCCGAAGAAGCCGTTCGCGCAGCCGTAGCCGATGCAGACCGCCAGCAGGCTCCGGAACGACGCCGTGTGCATCAGCAGGCTGACGGCGAGAAACGCTGCTCCTATCATCCGGACGGCCGCGGAGGCGACGAGGATCCTGCCGCGCGACCAGCGGTCTCCGGCGACACCGCCGGCCAGCCCGACGATCAGGGCCACCGCGGCCTGGCAGGCCAGCACGATGCCGAGCTTGCTGGCCGAGCCGGTGAGCCGCAGGATGGCGAAGCTCTCGGCGACCGGCAGGACGCTGTTGGCTGCGCTCCAGCCGACCAGGCCGGCCAGGACCAGGCAGAACCTGTGGTCTGCCAGCAGGCTGCGCCAGGGTGCTACGACTTGCGGACTGTGCTCAGAACCTTCTCTCCCGCACAGCCTGTCATGATGCACGAGGTCCCCGGCCGGGGCAACTCGCCGCGTCCGGCTGGCGCGCCAGCTAGGCGCTCAGCCACTGCGGGTGTCGCCGCTGAGCCGGTCATGGGCTGCGTCCAGGTACGCGGCCGCCACCCGCTTCGGCACCACCATCCGCCACGCGTCGATGATCAGCTCGCGAAGCTCGTCCAGGTCCAGTTCGGACATCCAGCCGCGGACCCAGTTGTACCGCTCGTCGCTCGGCCTGGGCATGAAGAACTTGGCCGGCTCGCTGGCGATCAGCGCGGCCCGTTCCTCGCGCGGGAAGCCGAAGCCGAGGACAGTCTCGTCCCGGCTCAGCGCCAGGTAGACGATCCGCCCGACCCTGAACTTCACCTGGTCGTAGATGAGGTGCTCCTCGGTGCGCGGCAGCGCCATCGCGCAGGCCCGCACGTCGTCGACGGTCACCATCGCCAGCCCTTCTGCCAGCACGGCCGCCGCAGCCGCGCTGCGCGTCACGCTAGCCGCCGCCGCCGACAGTTTCGCCAGCCAGCCGGTGCCCGATGAACAGGTTCCGGATGGCGCCGCCGGTCGGCCCGGTGTAGGCGGCGGCCATGTTCCCCGGCTCCGGATCGAATCCCGCGTCGGCCAGCGCGCGCAGCCAGGTAGCGGTACGGAACGCCCCTAGCCGGTGCTTCTCGCGGATCACCTGCACCCGGCCATCGGCGCTGCGCAGCGTGAACTCGTAGTCGGCCTCGATCCACTCGTCGCCCGGATCGGGGTCGGCGGTCCGCTCCCGGAAGCTCGCCTGCCGGCCGCCGTCCTCGCGGCCGCCGCCGCCAGTTCCCGGCCGGAACGTGTCGGCCGCGTGGTCAGGCGCGAAGACCGCGATGCCGCCGGGCACGCAGTGCTCGAACGCCGTCCGCGCCACCCGCGCCAGTCCGTCCTGCGTGGTGACATAGTCGATGGCGTCGTGCACGAGCACCGCATCGAACGCGCGGCCGAGCCGCAGCGTGAGCATGTCGCCCTGCAGGTGCTCGCACTCGGGGTTCAGTTCGCGCGACACCGACAGCATCTGCGGCGAGAGGTCCACCAGCGTCAGCTGCCGCCTGTCCTTGAGGTGCCAGGCCACGTGCCCGCCGCCGCTGCCCAGGTCCAGCACCGTCCGCACCGGCACCTGCGCCGCTGCGAAGACCCGCTCCAGCGCCGCCGCGTCGGCCGCGTACTCCTGCAGCGGCGAGATCAGCGGCCACCATCCAGCCAGCTCGTGGTACAGACGGTAAACCGGAGCGTCAGTCACGCACGCCATCATGACCGGACAGCCGCGGCGGCAGGCCGAAGAGCGGGAATACCGCGGCGGTATCCAGGAAGTAGTTCAGCTCGACAATCCGGCCGGCCGAGATCTGCGGCACGTGCAGCGAGAACGCGGCGTACCCGCCACCGGGGTCCGGCCGGTACTGCCCGAAGGCCGGCCCGCCGTTAGCCGCTACCGGCACCAGCCGCGAACCGCGGCAGCGGGCACCAGGGCCGCGCATCCAGGCGCCGACGTCCTGCGCACCACGCAGCCACATGGCGTACGGGGGCATCGACTGGACGACGTCGGCGTGCAGCAGCCGGACGAACGCGTCGATGTCGTAGCGCTCGAACGCCTCGACGTACTGGTCAAGCAGCCTGGCCTGACTGGCAGCGGGCTGGACCGGCCTGGCATCAGCGGGCAGCCCGGCCAGGGTTGCCCTGGCCCTTTGCAGCGCGCTGTTCACGGCCGGCACGGTGGTGTCCAGCTGCCCGGCGATCTCGGCCGCTTCGAATCGCAGCACCTGGCTGAGCACGAGTACGGCCCGCTGCCTGGGCGGCAGGTACTGCAGCGCGGTCACGAAGGCCAGCCGGATGGTCTCCCTGGCCACCGCGAGGTCAGCGGGATCACCGCTGTCTGGCAGCACCCGGGCATCGGGCGCGGGCAATACCCACGCATGCTCGGGCAGCGCGGGCCCCAGCAGGTCGCCGTGCGGTGCGGACGGGGTGCCGATACCGGCCGGGCTGGCCCGCCGGCCCCGGCCGCGCAACTGGTCTAGGCAGACGTTGCTGGCGATCCGGTACAGCCACGACCGGAGGCTCGATCGGCCCTCGAAGTCGCCAGCGGCCCGCCACGCCCGCAGCATGACCTCCTGCACGGCGTCCTCGGCGTCGGCGGCGGACCCGAGCATCCGGTAGCAGAAACCAGTGAGCTCTCGCCGGTAGCTGTCCAGGGTGACAGCATCGGGCGCGGGCAGACCAGGGCTTCCCGGAATTCGGGCCGTGTCTTCCTTCGTGGCTGACATGTCGCCCATGCTAGGCCGGACCGCCGACAGCCGGGCGGTCCTGGCAGCCGCCGATGAGAATCTTTAGCCGACCGCCTCTGTCCACGTCGACCAGGCCTGCAGCCAGGCGGAGATGAGCGGCTGCCCGGCCGCCAGCTCGGCTCGCAGCGATTCGCCCGGGTCGTGAGCTCTGAGAGAGGCGTGATGTTCCCAGTAGCGCGCCCAGGCCCGCTGCGCGGGGTTGCTCGGCACGTCCTCGCCGAGTACCGCATGCCGCAGCGTCTCGTCGACCGCGGCCGCGCGCAGCCTGGGTTCGGCGGTGAACCACGCTGCCTGTTCCTGCAGGTGGGTGAGATGGTTGACCACGCGCGTCACGACCTCGTCCGCCTGTCGTGAGCTGACGCCGGAGATACGCGCCTGCTCGTGCACTGCCCGCTGCCACAGCGCATGCATCGTTGCGCCCGCACCGGCACGGCGGCGCGGCTCCCGTCCGGAGCGGAGCGCGGCAAGAAGTCTCGCTTGTGAGTCCAGTGCCGCCTCCGCCAGCGCATGGTAAGCCGCGACGCCCTGCGCCGGCGCCAGGACGGGCGGCGGCTGATGGCGCAGGCGCTCGGCGAGCTTGCCCAGCATCTCGCCGCGCTCCCGCAGATACGGGCCGAGGTCAGCGACCGGCTCCAGCCGCACCGAGCCTGGGCCGGCGCCGCGGCCGACCACGGTCACGGCCACCTCGCCGTCTTGCAGGCGGGCCGCCCAGACGCGGCCGTCCCGGCAGACCAGCCCGCTTACCTCCCGCTCGCCAATGCGCAGTTCTTCGCGCCGGTATTCGGGCGGCCCGGCTGGCTCGTCCTCATCCACGCCGGCATGATCGGCGATCCGGTTGCGCTCCCGGTCTATCGCGCGGACAAGCTCGGCCGGGGCGTCCGGGTCCGAAGCACCGGGCCGCACCGCACTGCTGGTAATGGTGACGAAGGGCCCGGCCGGCTCCGCCCAGTCCCCGTATGCCAGGGTGATGGTCTCCCACTCACCGTCCACCCGCCCGGCGCCGGCCAGAACGCCAGGCAGCAGGCGCGGCGCTGCCAGCCCGAGGACGCCGAACGCCGGACGCGGCAGCAACTCCTCGGCGTCCAGGCGGGCGCGCTCGCGCAGGCGCCTGACCCACTCCTCGCGGTCTGGCTCCGGGACCTCCCGCATACCAGCAGCGTTGCATGCCAGCGACAGAACTCCAAGACGCCGTCATGCCGCTCGAGCTCAGCTCGCCAGCGTCCTGATCAGGGCCCGGAGCTTCGGCGTCGACTTGAGCGCAGTGCGCAGGCCCTCGAGCGAGTCCTCGCTGTCGATCATCATCGGGCTGCGCTGGAACCGCCCGTCGAGGCTGTAGTAGCAGAACCGGATCCCCTGTCCGCCGCCCTCGTATTCGAGCAACTGGATGGCGGGCTCGGTGTACTTGCCGGCGAAAGACGCTTCTTCGGTGATCTGGCCCTTTCCCCAGTGAAATTCGAAGGACCGGGGCACGGGGCGGCCCTTGGCCGCTGCAGTCCTTGGCATGCCTCACTGTCCCACGGCCGGATCTCTTCGCGCGGATTGATGCAACGCTCGCTGGGGGCCTCGTGACCGGCGATCCCGCCGGGACGCGTGACTCGGCGCGGCGGGGAACCGCCGAACCTAGAGCGGGGCTAGCCAGAGCCGGATCGCCAGGCCGGTCCCCGCGATGGCGACCAGGACGCGGAGCACCGACGGCGGCACGCGGCGGGTGATGGCCGGTCCGAGGCTGCTGCCTACGATCAGCCCCACGGCGAGGGCCGCTGCACAAGGCCAGCGAACGGGACCGAAGAACGCGAACCCGGCTGCGGCGGTTACGTCGGCGATACCAAGGAGCACGTTCTTCAGCGCGTTGGCCTGCGGCAGGTTCTGGTTGGCGGTCAGCAGGATCAGAGCCAGGACCATGATCCCGGAGCCGGCGCCGAAGTAGCCGTTGTAGATCGAAACGGCCAGCAGGCCGCAGGGCAGGAGCAGACGGTGCGCACTCCGGGCTCGCCGGTCTCGCCAGGCGGTAATGCGCGGCTGGGCGATGATGGCCAGCGACCCGAGGACGAGCAGGAACGGCACGACCCTTGCGAATAGCTGGCTGGGAGTGGCAAGCAGGATCACCACGCCGGCAGCGCTGCCGGCCGCCGCCAGCGCTGCCCAGCGGCGCAGCCAGGTGCCCTGGCCGCGGAGTTCCGGGCGCGAGGAGAGCGCAGATCCGGGCAGGCATGCGACGAGCGCCACGGCCTGGGTGACGTTGGCCTGGAGCGGCGGAAGTCCCGCCGCGAGCAGCGCCGGGTAGGAGATCAGCGAGGTGATGCCGCCGGCCGAACCGACGGCGCCGGCGATAACCCCGGCACCGGAGAGCAGCGCGTAGCCCGCTGCTGACGTCACGGCACTGCCGGCGCGCCGGCCGGCCGGCGCCGCGCCGGAGCCGAAGGCCCATGCGGCGGCTGAGGCTGGCGGTTCATCCAGATACCGTAACCTTCCGGCCGCCGGCCGCCGGTGAGACGCGGTTTGGGGCGCGGCACGTCGGCGGCGGCAGCACATAGGCTTGCCAGTGGTCCCACTCGAGCGCAGGAGGCTCACGCGTGGCTCGGACACCAGAGATTGGTCAGGCTGCCCCGGATTTCACCCTCCCTGGCGTGACGCTCACCGATGGCAACGCCGTGTTTCCCGACTTCACCCTGTCCGCACAGCGCGGCAGTCCGCTGGTGCTGGCGTTCTACCCGGGCGACAACACCGCCGTGTGCACCAGGCAGCTGTGCTCCTACACCTCAGGGCTCGAGGAGTTCACGAACTTCGGTGCCACGGTCTGGGCGATCAGCCCGCAGGGGCTGGACAGTCACGAGCAGTTCGCCCGCAAGTACGGCCTGGCATTCCCGCTGCTGGCGGACCAGGGCCTGAAAGTCAGCCGTCAGTACGGCATCACCCTGGGCGGGGCCGGCCTGCGCCGCTCGGTCTTCGTCATCGATTCCGACGGCGTCGTGCGGTGGAAGCACGTCACGCTCGTGGGCCTGACGTTTCCCTCCGCGGAAGCGATCTCGGCACAGCTCGCAGCGATCGGAGCCAGCTAATGCGCATCCTGGTCATCGGCGGCACTGCGTTCGTCGGCCGTCATTTTGCCGACGCGGCGCTTGCGGCCGGGCACGACGTGACGCTGTTTCACCGCGGCAAGACAGGCAGCGACCTGTTCCCGCAGGCAACGCACCTGACTGGTGACCGCAACAGCGACCTGTCAGCGCTTGCGGCCGGGGACTGGGACGCGACCGTCGATGTGTGCGCGTACTTCCCGCGGCAGGTCCGCTCGCTGGCCGCCGCGCTCGGCGGCCGGGGCGGCAGGCTCGTCCACATCTCCAGTGTCTCGGCGTACAAGCTGCCGGTGCCCTGGGGATACGACGAGAGCGCGCCGCTGGCCGACTGCGAGGACCCCGAGGCCGACGCGGTGACGCCGCAGAACTACGGCGGCCTGAAGGCCGCGTGCGAGCGCACCGCGATTGAGCTGCACGGGGCCGGGACGACGATCATCAGGCCGACGTACGTGATCGGACCTTACGACTACTCGTGCCGGTTCACCTGGTGGGTCGACCGGGTCGCGCGCGGCGGCACCGTGCTCGCGCCAGGACATGCCGACGATCCCATCCAGGTCATCGACGCCAGGGACATGGCGGCCTGGATCGTGTCCATGCTCGACCGGTCGGTCACCGGCACCTTCCACGCGGTGAGCCCGGCGCCGCCGTTCGGCTTCGGCCAGATGCTGGACGCGATCGCCTCCGCCGTCGCGCCCGCGGGCTCGCGGTTCGCCTGGGTGGACAGCGACTTCCTGGTGGCCGAGGGGGTCGACGGAGCCGCGCTGCCGTTGTGGGGCGAGGGCGACCCGGACGAGGCGAACGCGAACGCGGCGAGCCCCGCGGCGGCGTTCGCTGCCGGTCTCAGCCCGCGCCCGCTGGCCGACACGGTGACCGACGTGAGCGCGGAAGCCCGCGCGGCGGTCGACGCCCGGCCGGGCGCCGGGATGCCGCCGGAGCAGGAGGCGGCGCTCCTGGACCGCTGGGCTGCCCGCTCTGGCCGGTGAAACTCCGGCTGGCAAGGCAGCAGAACGAGCTGATATGCGTCACTGACATATGGAACTCGACCGTACAGCGGCGGCCTCCCTGCCGATCCCGCGGAAAGGCTGCGAAGGATCCGACTGGGTCGATTCTGCCCGCGTCAGCCCCGCCGCTGCCGTTAGCGCGCTGTACACCAGTCATGCGCTCGGCCTGATCAGGCTGGCCCACATCATGCTGGGCAACCGTCAGGCCGCAGAGGACGTTGTGCAGGACGCGTTCCTTGGACTGTACCGGCGCTGGCCGCACCTGCATGAACAGGCCAAAGCACTCGGATACGTCAGGTCGTCGGTGCTCAACGGCTGCCGGTCGGAGCTCCGCCGCCGACCGACAGCGGAACTGGACGGCTCGCACGGGCCGCCGGTTCCATCGGCGGAATCGGCAGTGCTTACGGCCGCGGAACGCGAGGACATCGTTCGCGCGCTCCGGTGCCTGCCGGACCGGCAGCGCGAGGTGCTGCTACTGCGGTTCTACCTCGATCTCCCCGACGATCAGATAGCCGCGGCCATGCGCATACGCCAGAGCACGGTCCGATCCGCCGCGCACCGGGGCCTCGCAAGACTCCGCCGTGCGCTCTTGGAGATGTCATGAACCTCACCGAAGATCGTCTGCGCGCCGCGCTGCTGGAGACCGCCGAACAGATCCCGCCCGGTGCTGTCCCGCCGCTTGAACTGCCAGCTGGAGTTCAGAGTCGTATCCGTAGCCGCCAGCGGCCGGCCGGGCGGCCGCGCAGATGGCTGGCCGCGCTGAGCGCCGCAGCGGCCGTCTGCGTGATTATCAGCTTGTCTTTCACGCTGGCCGGAAGACCGAGCCGGGTGCCGCCGACCGGGCAGCTTGCCGAGTTCCCGCCGTACTATGTGGCCCTGCAGCAGGCACCCGGCTGCGGTACCTGCGGTCACGGCAGCGGCAGCTACTACACGAATCCGGACCGCGCCGTCGTGCGGTCGACGGTGACTGGCAGAACGCTGACGACAATTGCCGCGCCCAGGCCCTATGGCACCTTTGCCTTCGTGCAGGGCACTGCCGATGCCCGCGAGTTCATCCTCGGTGCGCAGCGGCTCGCCAACTGGAACCCTGGCTTTTACCCGGCTACAAAGCTTTACCTGATGCGGCTTAACCCGTCGGCACGGCCAGGCCACCAGGCCCAGCTCACAGCCCTGCCGGTTCCGCTGTTGCCGGACGAGCGTGGCTACCAGCTTGACTGGCTCGCGCTGTCGCCCAACGGTCAGCTGCTGGCCGCGATAAGCTCAACGACTTCCACCAACAACCCAATGCGTCTTCGGGTATATGACCTGGTCACGGGTGGCAGCCGGACCTGGGTGCTGCCAAAGTGGGCCGAGCGCGATGACCTCGACAGTGATGTTGCCGGTCCGCCGTCGTGGAGTCCGAATAGCCAGACGCTGGCCTTCTTCGACCGCGCGAGCACAGGCTCTGCGGAGGTCGTCCTGCTGGACACGAGCGCCCCGTCGGCGAGCTTCAGCGCCGATAGCAGGCCGGTCCCGCTCCCCAGGCCGCCAGGCACCGACGAGGTCATTTTCGGGCCTGACTTTCCGCTGCTGACTCCGGATGGCCGGCACGTCCTCGAGGAGGTGATCAGCCAGCGAGAGCTGGAGCTGACTCCTCGGGGCAGCCCCCTGGACGCCTTCGCCCTGGAGGTGGTGAACGTTCGCACTGGCGCTGCGCGCCAGCTGCGGCAGCGCAGCCGGATGTTCTTCGCCCTGGCATCAGATCCCTCCGGCAGTGCCGTCATCGTGGCCGTCGGCAACATGACTCCCTATGCCGAGGCGTTCGTCGCATGGACAGCGCGCGGAACCACTGCGATCCAGATGCCGCCCGACACGATCGCCGTCGCCTGGTAGGTCCATCTGGCCCGCCAGCAACGAGGCTGGCGGGCCAGTTCCGCGTGGTAGGCGCCGGGTCAGGCGCGGGCGGGCACGGCCTTCGTGGCCGTGCGCGATCCGCCGTAGAACCCGTCGCGGCGCGACCGGACTGCGGTGAATGAGTCGTACACCAGGGGTGCCGGGTTCAGGTCCGACGCTGTCGCGGCCGGCGTGTGGTAGTAGGTCATGGTGATCGACGTCTGGTCGCCGGGGAAGCGGCCGGGATCGACGTCGAAAACGCCGATGCCCCATGGGTAGGTGGTGTTCGGGTCCCGCACTGCCGACCAGGTCGCCAGCTCGGTGTCCTGCGCGGGCGCCTTGTAGGTCGTCGGTGCGGTGTAGATCTGCGACAGCAACTGGCCGCCGTCGTTCCCGTAAGCGCTGTCCGGCGGCCCGTACACGTCGTCGTGCGAGGACGTGCCGCCGCCGCCGAGCACGATGTGCACCAGGCCTTGCGAGGTGTCCACCACGTCAGTGCTGTCGCTGACCACCGTCGGGCGCAGGAACGTGCCCGGGTCGGTGCCGCGGACCGCGTAGCTGCGCTCGTAGTCGTGGTCGTGGCCGCAGAGCACCAGGTCCACACCGTACTGGTAGAACAGCGGGAACCAGCTCTGCCTGATGCCAAGGTCGCTGCCGCTGCCCGAGGACGAGCTGGACATGGCCGGCTGGTGCATGTAGGCGATGATCCAGTCCACCGTCGGGTCGAAGCTGGCCCGCTGCAGCGTCTGCTCCAGCCACTGCTCCTGCTGGCCGCCGGAGTACCCGAGCAGGTACGGGCCGCTGGTGGTGCCGGCGTAGACGCCGCCGTCGTTCTCGTAGACCACGTCGTTGTTATCCAGACTGACAAATAGCACAGATCCCACCTGGAAGCTGTACCAGTTGCCCCTGAAGGAGCTGCTGTGGTTGCTCGGCAGCCGGTAGCGGGTCTGGTAGGACAGGTAGCCGAGCGGCCCGTTGCCCGCCTCGACCTCATGGTTGCCGAGGGCCGGCATCCACGGCGTGTTCATCGCCGACGGCTGGGTGTTGTCGGCGAAGTCCGCCCACACCGACGCCATGCTGGCCTGGTTGACGTTGGCATACGACAGGTCGCCGTTGAGCAGGTGCACCGCCGGGTTGAACTGCTCGATCTGGCTGGTAGCGGTGATCGCGTTCAGCGACGACTTGGCCCATGTGGGGTTGCCCGAGCCAATGTCACCGAAGCTCGTGAAGCGGAACGGCACGCGTCCCACCGGCGCGGTGGTGAACGTGCCCTGCACCGGCGCTGCGCCGTCACTGAGGATCGAGTAGACGTAGGTAGTGTCGGGCTGCAGCCCGCGCAGCCCGGCGTGCTGCATGAACACCTCCACGCCGTCGCCATAGTCGGTGTAGGTCGCAGTCTCCGCCGGGATCGTCAGCCCGAAGCCGCCCGCGGGCGTGCCGAGCACCACGCGCGGGTTGGCGACCGAGCCGGCCGTCGACCAGGACACATGCATCTCACGCGCCGCATCGGTGCCGAACGTAATGTGCACGCCAGTCGCGCTCGGTGCGCCGGCGATGGCCGGCTGCCGCCAGAACAACGGACCGCTGGCGAGCAGCAGCCCGCTCGCGGTCACTCCGCCAAGGAACCCACGACGGGATACAAGCTGGGTCACGCCATACCTCCACGGGGCAAAAGCAGGGATCAGCTGCAGATGCTGGCAATCCGTGGATGACAGCCGAAAACGCCCAGGTGTACGGGATGCAAAGAGCACATGGCGAACTCGGTGCGGTCGCGTGCCATGCGCTGCGGCGCACCGCGGCGAGTCCCCGACTACAGGACCGCTGACTACGCAGATGGCGGCGGGCCGGTACCGACTGCGCGGTCGCAGTCAGTGCCCGGCCCGCTGACGCCCAACGTGCAAGCTGGAGGCTCAGGCCTCCTTGACGGCCTCGATCTCGAGCTGCAGGGCGATCTTGTCAGCGACAACCACGCCGCCGTTCTGCATCGGGGCGTTGAAGTTCACGCCGAAGTCGCGACGGTTGATCTCGCCGGTCGCGGTGAACCCAGCCCGGGTACCGCCGTAAGCGTCCGGCCCGAAGCCGTTCAGCTCCAGGCGCAGCGGCACGCTCCTGGTGACACCCTTGAGGGTCAGGTCGCCGTCGAGAACGTACTCGCCGTCCTCGACCCGGACGCCGGTCGACTTGTACGTCATCGTGGGATAAGTCTCGACCTCGAAGAAGTCCGCGGACCTGATGTGGTCGTCGCGCTGGTCCTGGCCGGTGCTGATCGAGCTGAGGTCGATCTCAGCGGTCACCGACGACTTGGCCGGGTCTTCCGCGGTCACCAGCTGACCGCTGAACTTGGTAAAGCGGCCCCGCACCTTGCTGACCATCATGTGCCGGACCGAAAAGCCGACCTCGGAGTGGATTGGGTCAATCGTCCAGGTAGCGGCCTCGTAGCCGGGGATCGCGGTCTCCGTGGTTGGTGCGGTCACTGTCATCACTCCCGATGGGATCGTTGAACGTTCTGTTGTTGAGTACTCAATGAATACCACGGCCCGGACCATCTTGTCAAACGCTCAACTACCTGGGGTATAGTGTTCCCATGGCCGACTCACCGACTCGCTGGCTGACAGCCGAGGAGCAGCATGCATGGCGTGCCTTCCTGACCGCCTCGCAGCTGCTGTTCTCGACCGTCGAGGGACAGCTGCAGCGAGACGCGGCGATCCCGCACGGCTACTACGAGATCCTGGTCCGGCTGTCCGAGGCGCCCGGCCGTGCGCTGCGGATGAGCCAGCTGGCCGAGGCCTCCACCTCCAGCAAGAGCCGGCTCTCGCACGCAGTCGCGAGGCTAGAGGAACGCGGCTGGGTCGAGCGGCTCGACTGCCCTACGGATAGGCGGGGACAGGTTGCCCAGCTCACCGCCGCTGGCTTCGCCGCCCTCGAGGCCGCCGCGCCGGGGCACGCCGAGCAGGTCAGGAGGTCCCTGTTCGACCTGCTGACCGCCGAGCAGGTCCAGCAGCTCGCCGCCATCAGCGAGCGGATCATCGCCGCCGCGCACGCCGCGGGCGAGACCGGCGACTGCCCGCTTGCCTGCGACGCAGAAACCGACCTGGTCTCGGACTAGCGCCCGCAGCGCGCTGGCATGATGCCCGGATGACCAGGCCCGCGCCCACGCACGTGCTGCTTGACTTCTTCGGCACCATCGTGACCTACTCCCCCGGTCCCGACGCCCAGCCGTACCGGCGCTCGCACGAAATGGTCGCTGCGATGGGCGCGACGGTCGGATATGCCGACTTCCTGCAGGTGTGGGAATGGGAGTCAGCTCAGCTCGAAGAGCGCTCCGCCGCCGACTACCGCGAGCACTCGATGGCCGACATCGCCGAGCGCTGCCTGGTCAGGCTGCTGCGCCGGCAGCCCGCGGCCGCGGAAGTCACCTCGTTCGCGCAGTCGTACCTCGCCGACTGGAATGCCGGCGTCTGCTATCCGCCCTTCGCCGGCTCCACCATCCGCGCGCTTGCCGCCCGCTACCGGCTGGCTGTCGTCTCCAACACCCTCGATGCGAAGCTGGTGCCAGGGCACCTGGCAGCGATGGGGCTAGACGGCTACTTCGACGCCGTGGTCACCTCGATCGAGGTCGGCTGGCGCAAGCCGCACCCTGCCATTTACGCCCGCGCGCTGCGCAGGCTCGGGACCGATGCGGGCAGCGTCGTCTTCGCCGGAGACACCTACGACACCGACTACGCCGGGCCCGCGAGCGTGGGGCTCACCGCGTTCCTCATCGATCCGCAGCAGCGCCACGACATCCCCGCCAGCCGGCGGCTGCGGTCGCTGGCCGACCTGCCCGCGCGCCTGGCCTAGGCAGGTGCCGCAAGTCATCGAAGCCGCGGGCCGCTAGCCGGTGCCGCCCTGCTCGAGATCCTGCACGATGACGCCGCCGTGGGTGACGACGGTGCGCAGGTAGCTGCTGCCGTAGCCGTAACCAAGCGCCTGCTGGGTGATCGTGCCGGTGGTGTCACCGTCAGCAACCGGGACCGTGCTGCCGTCCTCTTCCAGTGACCCGTAGCCGATGATGCTCTCCGAGAGCGTCGTCTGGTAGCTGCCCGACTGCCACCCGTTCTCGGCCGCGAAGTCGGTCAGCTGCTGGTTGACCGCGGCCGGCAGCAGGAAGTCGGTGCCGCTGGCGTTCTGGATGTAACCGTTCGGAGCGTCGATGGTCCAGCTGGACTTGTCGCTGCTTGCGTACGTCGCGCCGGGGCCGGTCACGGTCTGGGCGGAGGTCTGCGTCTCCTCGCCGTGCACCCACTGGTAGCACTCTGTCGTGCAGGCGGCGTCCGTGGTGGTCTGGTCGTCGCCGAACTGCAGCGACTGCCGCACCGTGTCGGTCCAGGTCTGCCCGCCCTGCGTCACCTGGCCGGAGATCTGGTAGCTCGCGGCGGCCGTCTCTGTGGTGACCGGGTTGTCCGGCGAGCCCAGCCCGTCGACGGTCGTGACCTGCGAGGTGGTCGGGAACGACAGCGTGTCGGTGCTGACGGTTCCCGTCGTCGCGCCGCCTCCGGCGGTGATCAGCAGGCTGCCGCCGGCAAGCCAGTACCCGGCGTTGTTGACCACCGTGAGGCTGATCGTGTGAGTCCCGCCGAGTTCGCCGGCGAACGGGGTGAGGTCCAGCCGGTAGGACGGGATGTCCATGGTGTGGATGCCGGTCAGCGGCCGCCAGATGAGCGGGTTTACTCCGCCGGTGTAGACGTACGGGTACGGCCACACCACTCCGGCCGGCCTGCCGTCAATCGACACCTCGATCTCACGGAACGCGGGCTCCTCCGCCCACCAGAACTCATCGTCGATCTGCCCTACCGCGTACAGGTCGAAGGACGCGGTGGTGACGTTGTCCGGCAGCGTGACCGACGCCGTGAGGGTCTGGCCGGTGTTGATGGTGTTGAGGGTGCTGGTAGCGCCCGCCGGAACCACGGGTATCACCTGCGTGGGCACGGCAGGCCGCTGGGCGGGCGAGGCAGGCCCGGTCTCGTTGATCGCGTCCCCGGCCAGCGCGGGAGAGCCGATGGTCGCGGGCCTGGCGGGCTGGAAGCCGCCGCCGGCCGGGTAGAAGAGCAGCTTCACGGTGATCGTGGGGATGCCGTTGTCGGTGCTGCTCAGGTAGTTGTCGACGTACGTCGAGAACGTCTGCGTGCCGCTCAGGATCGGCAGGTATCCGGTGATGTCCTTCTGCACGTGCCAGCTGATCCCGGCGGGCGTCGGCTCGGGCGTGACGCCCAGGAAGATCTCCGAGGCACCGTCGAAGACCTCGCACAGCCGGTCGTACTGAGTGCCGCTCTCGGTGCCGGTCACGTCCAGCACGACCTCGGCCCAGTTGCCCTGCGGCAGTGTCACGGTCGAGGTGAACGGCGGCGGCCCGTTCCCGAACGCTGCGTCGCTGGCTACCGTCACCACGACCGGCCTGGTCGGCGGCACCGCGACCGGGGCGTCCAGGGTGATGGGGTTGGCCGTGGTGCTGAACTCGGACGGGCTGGCGGAGTCACCGGACTCCGAAGCCTGCCCGTGCGCGCTGGCGCGGACGACGCCGTGCGCACCGCCTGCCCTGATCACAGGCGGGGCTATCCGGCGCGGATGCGCGCCCGCGGCGAGCGACGCCGCAGCCGCGGTGACCGCGCCGCCCAGGGCAAAGGCCGTCAGGACGGCCGCGAGACCTGCAAGCCAGCGGCGGCGTTGCCGTAACCGAGCGCGCATCGTTCCTCCCGAATAGGAGATTCCGTCAGCGCGGAGCATAGTTCGGAAATAGCCCGAATAACACACCAAGATCTTAGGGAGCAGAACGCGGGCCTGTGGATAACGCTCAGCTGCCGAGCTGACCTGCCATCAGGTCGGCGATGGCCGCGGATCCCAGGCCAGGCTCCTCGCGCAGGCCAGCAACGACGCCCTCGCGGTCAAGCTCGCTGCGGTTCTGGCTGAGCTTCTGCTTTGCCTCGACCGAGGTGATGGTCAGCTCGACCCCGACGATCGCGCGCAGCTGACCCTCGATGTACTCAGGGGGCGCATCGGTCACCGCCCACGGGTGCTCCCTGCCGCCCTCGTGCAGCCGGGTCAGCCGTGTCACTAGCTCGCGCAGCCACTCGGTGTCCTGGTGGAACGCAATAGTGCCGCTGAGGTGCACGGTCTCGTAGTTCCAGGTCGGGACCACGCGGCCGTGCCTGGCCTTGGCCTCGTACCAGGCCGGCGAGATGTATGCCTGCGGCCCGCGGATGATGGCCAGTGCCTCGGCGCCTGGGGCCGCGGTCTTCCACTGCGTGTTCGCGATCGCGATGTGCCCGAGCAGCCGCCCGTAGCTGCCGGGCTCCGCCATCTCGTCCGGATCGTGGCCGGCGTCCGCTGGCAGCCGCTCCGGCCGGTCCCAGATGACCGGCAGCAGCGTGGCTACGGGCCGGGTGCCGTCGAAGGTAACGAGGTCGGCGGACTGCGCAGCGTCGACAAACGCCTCGATCTGCGCCAGGTCGGTCCACGTGAAGTGGCGGGGCAGGTACATGCCCCTAGCGTATCCGCTGGGCGCCATCGTCTGTCATGCCCGTTTTGCCCCGGCAGCCTAAACCGGATCGCCCCATCGCAGCGAGCTCGGCTATGCTCGGCGCAACGCGCTGACGGAGACAAGTAGCGCCGGGACCCGCGAGCGGCAGAGAGCCGCCGGAAGCTGAGAAGGCGGCCTCGCGACCTGGTGGCGAAGACACTCCCGAGCGCGGGGAGGAACGGCTGCCGCAGCCAGTGGCACGCCTCATGCCCCGCCGGCCTGCCCCCGTCACCGGGCTCAACGAGGCCGCCGCCGGCACCGCTGGAGGCGGCGAAAGTGCGGTGGCACCGCGAGTTCCCTTATCGCCCGCACTCCCAAGGGATCGCACACATCCCGCAGGGAGCTGTGATGATCTCACGAGTACTGTCCGCCGACCTGCCCGCGCACGTCGGCAGCCGCGTCACCGTTGCCGGCTGGCTGCACCGCCGGCGCGAGCTGAAGTCCGTGACTTTCCTTGTCGTCCGGGACCGGGCAGGCCTTGCCCAGGTGGTCCTGCCGCCGGGCGCCGCCTGCGACCTGCCGGAGGAAACGGTCGTCCAGGTTGAGGGCCTGGTAACCGCCAGCGAGCAGGCACCGGGCGGCGCCGAGCTCACCGAGCCCGCGATCATCCCGCTGTCCGGGCCGGCCGCGCCGCCGCCGTTCGACCTGTACCGGCCGGCCCTCACCGCGACGCTGCCGACGATCCTCGACCACGCGCCCACCACGCTGCGCCATGCGCGGCTGCGGGCCGGGTTCAGGATCTCCGCCGCCAGCGTGGCGGGCTTCAGGTCCGCGCTGGACGCCCTGGGCTTCACTGAGGTCTTCACGCCCAAGATCGTGGAGTCCGCGACGGAGTCAGGGGCGAACGTGTTCCGCCTCGACTACTTCGGCCGCCCCGCTTACCTGGCTCAGTCGCCGCAGTTCTACAAGCAGGCGATGGTCGGCGTGTTCGAGCGCGTGTACGAGGTCGGCCCGGCCTTCCGCGCGGAGCCGCACGACACCGCCAGGCACCTGGCTGAGTACACCAGCCTGGACGCGGAGCTCGGCTTCGTAACCGACCATCACGACGTGATGGCGATCTGCCGGGACGCCGTCGCCGGAATGGTCGCATCAGTATCGAAACGGGCCCGTTCCGAAATAAACCTGCTTGGCGCCGCACTGCCTTCCGTGCCCGACCAGATCCCGGAGATCCACTTCTCCGAGGCCATGGAGCTGATCTCGCGCCAGACTGGTGAGGACGTCACGGGCGAGCCCGACCTCGCGCCCGCGCACGAACGCTGGCTGTGTGAGTGGTCGGCGCGCGAGCACGGCAGCGAACTGCTCTTCGTCACCGGCTACCCGCTGCAGAGCAAGCCGTTCTACACCTACCCCGACCCTGCGCGGCCCCGGTACAGCTACGGCTTCGACCTGCTGTTCCGGGGCGTGGAGATCGTGACGGGCGGGCAGCGACTGCACCGGTACGAGGACTACCTGGCGGCTCTCGCCGCTCGCGGTGAGAGTCCCGAGCCGTACGCGGCATACCTGCAGGTGTTCGAGCACGGCATGCCGCCGCACGGCGGGTTCGCGATCGGACTGGGACGCTGGACCGCGAGGCTCACCGGAGCCGCCAACGTACGGCAGGTCACGCTGTTCCCGCGCGACCTGCACAGGCTCAGTCCGTGAGCCAGGCGCCCGGCCGCTGCCCATCGGCGCGGCCGGGCGGCTGGTCCGGGTAAGCCGCTGGGCCTCAGCCCCCGTTCAGCGGGCAGTTGTGGTATGCCGCGATCAGCCAGCGGCCGTCGCGGCGGACCAGCACTGTGGTGGCACGCAGCACGCGGCCGGGCGGCAGGGTGTCCTCCCCGGCCATCAGTACGCCGCTCTTGCTGGTGACGATCGCGGTGCCGTCGGCCGGGTAGGTGACGTCTCGGTCCTCGTCGACCGGGCGCGAGCCGGCCAGCCGGCCACCAAAGCCCGCCGCGAAGAACTCGCGGACGCTCTCGGCCCCGTGGTAGAAGGTCCCCGGCCTGGTGACCGGAGCCTCCTCGGTATAGAGCCGGGCGATCGCATCCGGGTCCGCCCGCTCCCAGGCAGCGTAGAGGTCGTCGAGTACTGCCAGCACTTCACTGTCGATGGAGGTGGTGGAAGCCATGAGGTCTCCTTGGCTCGTGATGATTGTTCGTCGCCGGTATGTACTGGCGGCGGCGGCCGGATTCATCGGTGCCAGACCGATGAATCCGGCCGGGCACGGCGGTATATAGGGTCGTGACTGACATGGCGGCCCTGGCAGACACCGACTTCGAGCGTGACTGCGAGGCGGCACGGCGCGCGCTGCTCGCGCACTGCTATCAGATGCTCGGCTCGGTGCAGGACGCCGAGGACGCGGTCCAGGAGACGCTGCTGCGCGCATGGCGCGCGCGCCGCCAGTTCGACGCATCCCTTGGCTCGCTGCGCACCTGGCTGCACGCGATCGCCACCAACACGTGCCTAACCGCGCTGGCTGGCCGCAGACGGCGACCACTGCCCGCCGGGATCGGCGGGCCGTGGGCCGACCCGCAGGCACCGCTGGCCGACGGGCGCGACATCCCGTGGATGCAGCCGTTTCCCGACGACCTGCTGGCCGGTGACCCGGCCGCAGCCCTGCTCGCGGCCGGACGGCTGCGGCTGGCCCTGGTCGCGGCCATGCAGTTGCTGCCGCCACGGCAGCGGGCGATCCTCATCCTGCGCGAGGCTCTGGGCCTGCCCGCCGCGGAGGTGGCCGGCGTGCTCGGCACCTCAGCCGCCGCGGTCAACAGCGGGCTCCAGCGGGCCAGAGCCAGCCTGGCCGCCGCCGGGGTGGCCGAGGAGCAGGTCGGCCAGCCGGCCGACGGAGCCAGCCGGGCGCTGCTTGACCAGTACGTCTCCGCGTTCCGGGCCGCCGACCTTGACGGTCTCAAGCGGCTGCTGGCGGACTCCGCGATCCTCGAGATGCCGCCATTCCGGAACTGGTACGCGGGGCAGGATGACTACGCGCGATTCATGGCGCGGGTATTCGCGCTGCGCGGCACAGACTGGCAGTTCCTGTCCGTCGGGGCGGGCGGCCAGCCGGCGCTGGCCGCGTACGTGCGTGCGCCGGACAGCGGCTACCAGCTGCACACCCTGCAGGTCTTCGCGGTGGCGGGCGGCCGGATCCGGCGCACCGTCGCGTACGCCGATCAGGCGGTATTCGACCTGTTCGGCCTGGCTGCGAGCATCACGAGCCCGCCTGCAGGATTTCCGCAGCCGGGCGGCGCGCTCCAGCGCGCGCGGGAACAGCGGTAAGGGCCGCCAGCACGGCGAGCACGCCGGCGACCGCGGCAAGCAGCCACCAGGCAGGCGGGACCGTGGTTGTGCCGCCGTGGGCCACCGCGCGCACCAGGCCGATGCCGGCCGGGACCCCGAGCAGCACGCCCGGCACCGCTGGGATCAGCTGGGCGGCGGTGAGCGCCGCGGCCACCTGCCGCGTTGTCGCCCCGACAGCGCGCGCCAGCGCCGTGGCGTACCGGGCGTCGAGCGCGATGGCCTGGGTGATGAACAGCGCGTTCACGGCCGCCAGCGCGACGAGCATCACCGTCAGCACCAGCAGCACCTGGTCGACCCGCTCATACCGCGGGTTGGCCAGTGCCGTCAGCGCCGGGCCGCCGCCGACGGTCCCGACCTGCGCCTGGTGCGCGTGGACGGTGAGCACCGCGACGATGGTGGTCATGGTGATGCCCACGCTGATGGCCGACAGGATGCTGCGCCGCGGCCGCCTGGCCGCGAACCGGAGGCCGAGCAGCAGCGACACCGGCAGCCGCCGCGACAGCGCCACCAGCAGGCGGCGGCGGCGTGGCGGGTTTTGGGCACCGGCCAGCGCGCCGACTGTGCTAGTCCGGGCGGCGCGCACGGCGGGCAGGAAGGTAGCGAGCATGGCCACCGCCACCGCGACTGCGGCTACCCAGCCTGCCGTGGCGAGCGTCAGCGACGGCGCGCCAGCAGTGCCGACAAGCCCGCTGCTCGGGCGGGTGAGCAGGGGCGCGGCGAGCCACCCCAGTCCGAGGCCGGCCGCTGCAGCACCCACCGCCAGCATCAGGTTCTCGCTGAGCAGCACCATCGCGACCACCCCCGGCGTGCTGCCGACCGCCTTGAGCAGGCCGACCCGCCTGGTCTGCTCGGCCAGCTGGCCGCCGACTATCACGGCCACGCTCGCCACCGACAGCAAGCAGAGCAGCCAGCTGCCGACCAGCAGCGCGCGCTGCTCGTTCAGGATGACGTTGTTGTCCTGCTGGGCTATCTGCTGCCAGGGCAGCACCAGCAGATTCTGGAACTGGCCGGCGCTGTACCGCTGGGCGAACGCCGGTGCTGCCGACGCGCTGGCCAGCCGCAGGTTGAGGACGTAGGAGAGCGGCAGCGTCCTGCTGGCGAAGCTGCGCGCGGCCGCCTCGGTGACCCAGACCATGCCGCAGTCGTTGCTGTCAAACGGCGTGCCTGCCAGCGAGTAGTCGGCGGCAGGAAACGGCGCAGTTGCCGCAGTCACCGCGATGCCCGCGACCCGGAATGGCCTGCCGTTCATCCAGACGCGCTCGCCCACCCGGGCGCTGAGCGCCTCGGCGAAGCTGCGCTCGATCACCACCCCGCCGGCCGCGACCCAGCTGCCAGCCAGCAGCTTCGGCCGGTCGACGGCGGCCCGGCCGGGACTGCGGCCCTCGGCGATCACACCGGCTGTCAGCTTCCCGATCCGCAGGGTAGCCCAGCCGACCGGATAGGGGCCGCTGACCGCGGTGACGCCACGGGCGCGCGCCAGCGCTGACATGGCGGCTAGCGCAGCCGCCGGGGTGGCGCCGCGGGGCATCGGCGGCAGGTCGGTGTAGCTTGCCACCACGTCCGGGCCGGCCGTGACCGCTCGCGTTTGCTGATAGGGCTGGCTGGTCACGCCGGTGAGGGCCAGCCCCAGGGTCAGGGTGGTGGTCGCGGCAGCGATCACCAGCAGCAGCAGCGCCGATTCGGCGCGGCGGCGGCGCAGGTCCCGCAGCGCCAGCCGGAGCACAAGCTCGATCTTTCCCACGCCTCAGCCCTCGAGGTCAGCCAGGCCCGCCATCGAGCCAAGGAGGCTGCCGGTACCGCCGGTGAGCCTGGTGTCGTCCACGAACGCGCCGTCGCGCATCGAGATCAGCCGGTCCGCGGTCGCGGCGATCCGCGAGTCGTGGGTGACGACCACGATTGTCTGGCCGTGCTGGTGCAGGTCGTCAAGCAGGCGCAGCACGTCCAGCGTGGCCGCGCTGTCGAGGTTCCCGGTCGGCTCGTCCGCGAGGACGACCAGCGGCTCGTTGGCCAGCGCGCGGGCGATCGCGACGCGCTGGCGCTGCCCGCCCGACAGCTGCGACGGCAGGTGCCTGGCGCGGTCGGCGAGGCCGACCTGGTCCAGCAGGTCCGCGGCCCGGCGCCGGGCTGGCCTGGCGGCCCGGCCGGCCAGCAGCAGCGGAAGCTCGACGTTCTCGACGGCGGTGAGCTCATCCATGAGGTGGAAGGCCTGGAAGACAAACCCGACGAGGTCGCGCCGCAGCGCGGCCAGGCCGCGCTCGCTCATGCCGTCGATGCGCCGGCCTGCCAGCCACAGCTCGCCCGCCGACGGCCGGTCCAGGCCGCCCAGCAGATGCAGCAGCGTCGACTTCCCGCAGCCGCTTGGCCCCATGATCGCGACTGTCTCGCCCGCAAAGACGTCAAGGTCGACGTGGTCAACGGCCCGCACGAGGCCGGCGTCCCTGCCGTAGTCCTTGCGCAGGCCGCGTGTGCGCAGCATGAGTGAGTCGCGTGTGTCGTCCACAGGTTCGCCCGTCTTTCTCATGACCGGGCCCTCCGGCCCGTCCATTGCTGCTCGCATGCCTCCAGCCAGCGCAGGTCAGCCTGCAGCCGGAGCACCATGCCTTCCAGGAGCAGCCCGGCCTCGGAGCCGTCCGGCTCGGCCATGGCCGCGCGCTGCGCGTCTCGCAGTCGCCGCAGCAGCTCGCGCCGCTGGGAGTCAACGATGGCGAGAGGATCGGCAAGCCCGGCCGCAGCAGCCGCGACTAGCTTCAGGTGGAACTCCGTCAGGTCGGGCCTGGGCCAGCTGACCTCAGCCAGCCAGTCCGCCACTCGCTGCTGGCCGGCCGCGGTCAGCGAGTACACCTTGCGGTCCGACCTATCGCCCTGGCCGGCGGCCTGCTCCGCGCTGAGGAGTCCTGTCTTCTCCAGGCGCGCGAGCGTGACGTAGATCTGGCCGTCGTTCAGGGCCTCGCCGACCGGCCCGAGAGCCTGCCGCAGCCTGGCCCGCAGCTGGTAGCCATGGGCTGGCTCCTTGGCCAGCATCGCGAGCACCACTTCCTGCTGCACGGGCCGCCTCCCTCCCTAACGGTTAGCCCCGTCAGGCTAACGGTTATCTGAGGGAATGCCAAGCAGTTCTACGGCACGACGACGACCTTGCCGACGGCTCCCGCCTCGACGGCCTCCTGAGCTGCCACGATCTGATCGAGCGGGAATCTGGTAATCGGCAATTCGGTCAGCGCACGGGCCTCGAGGGCGCGGGTTATGTCGGCCGCCGCCTCGTCCAGTGCGTCGGCAGGCACCCCGTACAGCAGGATGAACCGGAGGGCGACGTTCGCGTTCATGCACCGGCGCACCGGGAGCACCGGGTCGCTTGGCTCGGCCGCGTAGTCGACGATGTGCGTCCGCGGGCCCGACAGCGCCAGGTCAAGCTCGAGGTTCGCGCCGAGCGCCAGTTCCACGATCCGGTCCATCTGCGGCGCGAGGGCACGGATCTGGTCGGCGGCGTCCGCGTCGCGGTAGTTGACCACGAGGTCCGCGCCAGCCTCAGCGGCTAGCTCGGCCTTCTCCGGGCCGCTGACAGTCGCGGCCACCCGTGCGCCATGGAACTTTGCCAGCTCGATCGCGAAGTGGCCGACCGCTCCTGCGCCCCCGGCCACCAGCACGTTCTTGCCGTCTACCGGCCCGTCGGCGAACAGGGCGCGGTGCGCCGTCATGGCGGGCACGCCGAGGCTTGCGCCTAGCTCGGCCGAGGCGCCCTCCGGCAACCGAACGGCCTGCCGCGCCGGGACCACCGACCACTGCGCCGCCGTGCCCCACTTGCTGCCCGCAGCGGCCAGCCACAGCCAGACGCGCTCGCCGACCCGGCCAGTGTCTACGCCCGCGCCTACCGCGTCGATGATGCCGGCGCCGTCATGATGCGGGATCTGGAAGCCGTCGATGGCGCGCGGCGTCGCGCCGCTGCGTGACTTCCAGTCCGTGGGGTTGACCCCGGAAAGCTCGATCCTGACGCGCACCTGGCCCGGACCAGGCTCTGGCCGGTCGACCTCCGCGACCCGCAGCGTCTCCGCCGCGGGGCCGTGCCGGTCATACAGTGCCGCTTTCATTGGGCTGCTTTCATTGGGCTGCCTTCATGCATCCTCGGTCCCTAGCCGAATACCGGCACGATCTTGTCGATCTCCGCAAGCTCGTCCGCGGCTGGTTCCCACTCCCCTGCCGCGGCGTTCGCCCTTACCTGCTCGGCCGAGGTCGCGCCCGCGATCACCGACGTGCAGCCGGGCAGCGCGGCCAGGCCGCCGATGGCAACCTCGAGCAGCGTCCTGCCGCGCTGTTGCGCCCAGTCCGCGAGATCCTCGACCTTGTCCAGCTTTTCCTCGGTCACGTAGTCTTCGCGGCCGGCCAGCCTGGTGCCCGCGGCGGGCGGGACGTCCCGCCGGACCTTGCCGGTCAGCAGCCCGTTGGCCAGCGGGAAATACGGCAGCACGCCAAGGCCGTACTGGATTGCCGCGGGGACCACGTCCAGCTCGGCGGCCCGCGCCAGCAGCGACCAGTGGTTCTGCGCGGAGATGAACGGTGCCGTGCCGAGGTCACGTGCCGCCGTCGCGGCGGCCGCGGTCTGCAGGCCGGAGAAGTTCGAGTGGCCGATATAACGGACCTTGCCCGCCTGCACTAGCTCGGTTAGCGCGGTCAGTGTCTCCTCTATCGGCGTGACCGGGTCGGGCGTGTGAATCTGATAAAGGTCCAGATAATCGGTCCTCAGCCGCCGCAGGGAATGCTCCACAGCACGCCTTATGTAGGCACGGCCGCCCTTGGCGCCGGCGGCGGCCCCGTATCCCATGTCGCCGGCCTGCGACCCGAACTTCGTGGCCAGCACAACCTGGTCACGCCGCCCGGCCAGCACCTCGCCGAGGATCTCCTCGGACCGGCCGGCACCGCCGTACGTCTCTGCCGTGTCCAGCAGCGTCACGCCCGCGTCCAGGGCCGCGTCCACCACCGCCCGTGTCGCGTCCACGTCCAGCCGGCGGCCGAAGTTGTTGCAGCCCAGTCCGACGACGGAGACGACAAGACCGGACTTCCCGAGCGCCCTGTACCGCATTAGCCTGCCTTCACTTCCGGGGTCATCTGGCTCGGTCGAGATCGTACCCGGCGGCCGGGCGAGGAGCGCGGGTGCCCGGCGCCGGCTGCCGCTGGCATGCCGCTGGAGGGCATGTTGCACCGCGGCACATTGGCATACAGGGGCTAGCGCGAAATCGCATTTGCGATATCATGAGGTTAGAGGCAGCTAGCGGTAAGTGCGTTATGCACCTCCGCAACAATTGCCGAGCTAAATAGGACGGCCTGGCCCGTAGCATTGGGGCGCAGCTTCTGTCCGTGACACCATGGTGGCATCACGCAGGCGTCGGAGGGGAGCGCGGCTCATGCCTGACCGGACCAGCGCCGGGATCGAGGCCATCGGAGCACCGACGGTTCTGCGTATCCTCCTCGGCACGCAACTGCGGCGGCTTCGGGAGTCACGGGGCATCACCGCGCAGGCGGCTGCCAAGGCCATCCGCGGCTCCGAATCCAAGATCAGCAGAATCGAGCTCGGCCGCAATTCCGTCCGGGAAGTCGACATCGCCGACCTGCTCAACCTCTACGGGATCACGGACCTGTCCGAGCGCGAGCAGCTGCTGGCGTTAGCCAGCCAGGCCAACCAGCAAGGCTGGTGGCATCGCTACCAGGATGTACTGCCCAGCTGGTTCCAGTCCTACATCGGCCTGGAGGAGTCGGCGGAGTCCATCAAGAGCTTCGATGCCCAGTTCGTTCCCGGCCTGCTGCAGACCGAGGACTACGCGCTCGCCGTCACTCAGCTCGGCCGTTACACGGCCGAGGAAGCAGACCGGCTGGTCTACCTGCGCAAGGAGCGGCAGCGACGATTCGCCTCGGGTGGCCTGCGGCTCTGGGCGATCATCGATGAGATAGCGCTGCGCCGCCCGGTGGGCGGGACGGCCCTCATGTCCGCGCAGCTCGAGCACCTCCTGGACATCTCCGTCCGCCCCGGCCTGACCCTGCAGGTCACCCCGTTCCTGACCGGCGCTTCTTACGCGGCCCCGGGCAGCTTCAGCATCCTCAGCTTCGCCACAGAAGATCTGCCAGACGTCGTCTACCTCGAACAGCTGACCAGCGCCATGTACCTCGACAAGCCCGCTGATGTCGAGCGCTACACCGAGGCGATGGATCAGATCCGCGCTAGCAGCTATACGCCGGAGCAGACCAAGGAGCTGATCCGGGCGATGATCGTGGACATGGAGGGGTCCTAGTGAGCACGATCGGCAACGGCACCCTGGCCAACGAGATCAGCGGCTCCTGGATGAAGAGCAGTTACAGCGGGCCGCAGGGCAACTGCGTCGAGATCGCCTACCTGGCCGACGGCCAGGTAGCGATGCGCAACTCCCGTCACCCGGCAGGTCCTGCGCTGGTCTTCACCGGAGCCGAGTGGGACGCGTTCCTGCGCGGTGCGCGCGAGGGCGAGTTCGGCACGCCGGCCTGAGCGGACCCTGCAGCCACACTCCGGGCGGCCAAGGACATGTGACGGCCCCCGTTACCGCGCCCGGCAACGGGGGCCGTCATCTCTCTGCCCCTCCGGGGTTCAGATCACCGGCTGCTCAAAATCGCCGGCCTTGATGCCCGCCACGAAAGCCGCCCATTCCTCGCCGTCGAATACATGAGCCGGCTTGGTCGTGTCCTTCGAGTCGCGGATAGCCACCATTCCACCCGGCAGATGCGCTACCTGCACGCAAGCCGAGTTGTTGCAGGCGCGGGCTGTGATCCACGCTGCGTTGGAGGTGTCGTAATCTGACATTGCGGGTGTTCCTTTCAGGTGGATTCTGCAACTTCTGCATAAATAGCGTGAATGAGGCGAGCTGAATCGGCAGGCGGAAGCGCCGTCGCCCGCAGCAGGTCAAAGGCCTCAGAACGGGCCCGGACTTCGCGCTCGCGTTCCTCGATATATGCCTGGCCCGTTACTCCCTCGGAATAGACCACATCGGGGTCGAACCGCTCAGGAAACTCGATGATGGCGAAGGGGCCGCCAAGGCCAGGATGCAGGCCGCTGCCAAAGGTCAGCACCTGCAGCGTCACATTGGGCCAGCCGCTCGCCTCGCACAGATGCTCGAGCTGGCGGTGCATGATGTCCGCGGGGGCCGTCATCCGCCGTAGTACCGCCTCGTCGAGAATGATCCACAGCTCCAGCGGGTCAGCGCGGAACAGCACTTCCTGGCGCTGGAGGCGCAGCGAGACCAGCCGGTCGATCTCCTCGGGCGTCTGCCGCCGGCGCACGGTAGTCATGACCGCCCGCGCGTAGTCCTCGATTTGCAGCAGGCCGTGCACTACCTGCGCCTCGTAGACGCGCAACGAGGCCGCCTCGGCCTCCAGGCCAACGTAAATCCCGAAGCCGGTCGGCAGCACGCCGTCCCAGACGGCCCACCAGCCCTTCCTGTGTCCCTCCCTGGCCATCTCCAGCAGCACTTGCCGTTGCGAGGGATCGCTGACGCCGTACAGTTCCAGCATGGAGTTCAGGTAGGCGGTGCGCGTCGGAGCCTTGCCGGTTTCAATTCTGGAGAGCGTCGATGGAGCCAGGCCGAGCCGCTCGGCGACTTCTTCTAACTTGATCGACTGTGCCTCGCGGAGCCGCCTTAACTCGCTGCCGAGCCTCCGGCGGCGAACTGTCGGTCCTATGGTCACTGCACTCGCCCCCTCCACGGGAAGCAAGCAGCTCTGCTGAATCTCAAGCGAGGGCTGGGCTGCTTGGTGCACCTGCTCCGGCGTTTACCCTACACGAACTTCACGGTTGTCGTGAGATCCCATCTGAAATTTCGTGCACTTGATTTGTGCTATGCACTTGCGTGCGATGCATCCTCACTTCATCATGGAATGGTGAAAGGCGCCAAGCCGGCGCTATCCCGCTCCGGTTCGGGTCCGCCGCAAAATGGCCCGTGAATGGAAGACTCGCCGGTTGTCGCACGGCGCGGGAGGGGAGCGACCGGGATGGCACGCACCGCCCCAGCGACGAGTGACGCAGCCCAAGACCTGGCTGGCATGGCGGGCGCCGCGGTGCTGGGAAGCCTGACCATTCCTGGACGCCCCGAGCACGTGCGCGAGGCCCGTGCGTTCGTCGCCAAGGCCCTCGGCGAATTACACGCAGGGCTCGAAACCGCCATCCTGCTGACCTCGGAACTGGTCACGAATGCCGTCGTGCACAGCGGCTCGCGCTGCGCTGGCGGCGTGGTCAGCATCCTGATCATGGAATCGGCCGACGGGCTGCGCATTGAAGTCGCCGACGAGGGCTCTGAGCTGAGCACTCCCATCGTGCGCGGCGACGTCTATGCATCCGACGGCCACGGCCTGTTCCTAGTGCAGACTCTCGCCGACCAGTGGGGTTACCTGCGCGACGACAACGGCACGATCGTCTGGTTCTGGCTCAGCCAGCCAGCCGCCAGCTAACCCAGCGACAGCCGCGGCCAGCTCGTCGCTAGCCGCGCCCCGGCCCGCGGGCAGCGCGGCCGGCCGGACCCGATCGCTTTTCGCGGAGCCGCATGGACACGTGCACGGGCGTGCCAGCGAACCCGAATTCCTCGCGCAGCTTACGCTCCACGAACCGGCGGTATCCGGCCTGCAGAAAGCCACTGGTAAACAGCACGAAATGCGGCGGCCGGGTACCAGCCTGAGTCGCAAACATGATCTTTGGCTGCCTGCCGCCGCGCAGCGGCGGCGGTGTAGCGGCGATCAGCGCGGACAGCCAGGCATTCAGCCTGCCGGTCGGCACCCGCGTCTCCCAGCTCGCCAGCGCCAGCTCCAGCGCCGGCACCAGCCGGTCCACGTGCCATCCTGTCTTGGCCGAGATGTTGATCCTGGGAGCCCAGCGTGCGTTGTGCAGCTGCCGGTCGATCTCCTTGTCGAGGAACTCGCGACGGTCCGCATCGACTAGGTCCCATTTGTTGTAGGCGATGACAAGCGCCCGGCCGGCGTCGATGACCATCGAGATCACCCGCAGGTCCTGCTCGGCCAGCGGCTGGCTGGCATCCACGAGGACGACGGCTACCTCGGCCCGCTCCAGCGCTCGCTCCGTGCGCAGCGCGGCGAAATAGTCGGCGCCCTGCGTCTCGCGGACGCGCCGCCGGATGCCGGCCGTGTCCACGAACCGCCATGTCCTGCCGCCCAGCTCGACCAGCTCGTCAACCGGGTCCCTAGTGGTCCCGGCCGCCTGATCGACCAGCACCCGATCCTTGCCCGCCAGCCTGTTCAGCAGGCTCGACTTGCCCACGTTCGGGCGGCCGATCAGCGCGACCCGGCGCGGGCCCGCTCCGGCCTCGTCGCGGTCCTGCGGGGCCTGCGGCAGCGCGTCGAGGATCGCGTCCAGCAGGTCACCGCTCCCGCGGCCGTGCAGCGCGCTGACCGCCATCGGCTCGCCGAGCCCGAGCGACCAGAGCGAGTGGACCTCGGGCTCTCCTGGCGCGTCATCGACCTTGTTGGCCGCCAGCACGACCGGCTTGCGGGTCCGGCGCAGCACCGCGGCGACTGCGGCATCGGCATCGGTCACGCCGACGACCGCGTCGACCACGAACAGGATCGCGTCGGCTGCCTCGACCGCGACCCGCGCCTGCGCGGCCACGCGCGCCGCCAGGGACTGCGTGCCCTCGCTAGATGGCTCCCAGCCGCCGGTATCGACCAGCGTGAAGGCGCGGCCGCGCCAGGTCGCGTCGTAGCTGACCCGGTCCCTGGTGACGCCGGGCACGTCTTCGACGACGGCCTGCCTGCTGCCGAGGATCCGGTTCACCAGCGTCGACTTACCGACGTTGGGCCGGCCGACCACCGCCAGGACGGGAGCGGGAGCGTCAGGCGCCGGCTCGGGCGCCTCAGCCACGGGACACCCCCGTCCACTGCCTGGCCATCGCGACGATCTGCCCGACCACGTCGTCCGGCCCGAGGGCCGTGGTGTCGATCTGCACAGCGTCGGACGCCATCGCCATCTGGCCGGCGTCCTTGCGGTCCCTGCGGGACTGCTCGCCCTGGATGACCGAGACAGTGGCCGCCGGATCGCCGGCTGCAAGGTCTGCGCTGCGGCGCTGCGCCCGCGCCCGCTCGGAAGCAGTCAGGTAGACCTTCACCGGCGCTGCTGGCGCGACCACGGTGCCGATATCCCTGCCCTCGGCCACGATCCCGGCACCGGCGGCGGCTGCCTCGTTGATGATCTCGCGCTGCATGCCGATCAGCAGCCGACGGACCTGCGGGATGGCCGCTACCGTGCTGACCGCGTTGGAGACCTCGCGTGTCCTGATCGGCCCGGCCACGTCCTGGCCGTCTACCACGATCTGCGGCGACCCGGGGTCGGTGCCGACCTCGATCAGCGGCTCGTCCAGCCGGCCTATGACAGCGGCCGTATCGGTCAGGTCCACGTCCTGGCCAAGCAGCCACCAGGTCAGCGCCCGGTACATCGACCCGGTGTCCAGATAGCGCAGCCCGAGCAAGGCGGCCGCCTGGCGGGCAGCGGTTGACTTGCCCGATCCGGACGGCCCGTCCACGGCGATCACCAGCCCCGGCCGGAACTCCGGAGCTGAAGTGCCACTCACCTCGCCTGCTGCCGGCCTGGCAGATGATTCGGTCACCATGCGATGTTACCGGCGGACCGGCCAGCCTCCCGCAGCGAGCACGGCCGACAGCTGCTCGGCAGCCTCGGGCCGCACCCATAGCTCGGCCACGCCCACCGGCAGGCCGGCGGAGTGCTCGATGCCGATGTCCTCGATGTTGATGCCTGCCTCGCCCGCGGCCAGGAACAGCCTGGCCAGCTCACCCGGCCGGTCCGGGATGATGACCTGGACGACGGCGAAGCCGCGCGCGGGACCGCCGCGCTTGCCGGGAATGCGGCCAGCCCCCGTGCTGCCCCGCTCCAGCAGGCCGGCCAGCTCCTTCTCCGCGACGCCTGCCGCCGTGGGGCCATCCGCGGCAGGGCCATCCGGCGCGGTGCCGCTCGCCGCCTGGTCCAGCGCCGCGGCGGCGTTCTGCAGCTCCGCGGCGACCTCCCGAAGCACCTGGGCCGCTGGTCCCGCGTTAGCAGTCAGGATCTGCCGCCACATGCCCGGGTCGCCGGCGGCGATCCTGGTGACATCCCGCAGCCCCTGACCGGCCAGCGCCAGCGCACCCCCGGCGGCATGCTCGAGCCGCGCCGCCATCGCCGCCGCCACGACGTGCGGGGCGTGCGACACCAGCGCCACCCACTGGTCGTGCTCGGCTGGCGAAACCCGCACCGGCTGGGCGCCGCAAGCCTCGGCCAGTCCCGTTACCAGCCAGAGCGCGTCCGCTCCGTTCTCGGGCAGCGGGCAGATCACCCATGGCCGGCCGAGGAAGAGATCCGCCCTGGCGGCGGCGGGCCCGGAGCGCTCGCGCCCGGACAGCGGGTGACCGGGCACGTAGCTGGACAGGTCGCAGCCGAGCTCGATGGCTCTGCGCACCGGCAGCTCCTTGACGCTGGCCACGTCGGTGTAACAGCGGGCGAGGCCGCGCTGCTGCGCTGCTGCCAGCTCTGCGGCCACGGCGGCAGGCGGCACCGCCAGGACGGCGATATCGGCCGGCCCGCCTTCAGGCCCGGCCGGCGGCAGCACGGCGCCCGCGCCCATCTCGGCGGCCAGCCGGGCCGCCGCCGGGTCAGCGTCCGCGAGCCAGACGGCGCTGCCCCCGGCTCGCAGCGCCAGCGCCACGGAGGTGCCGATGAGGCCGGTGCCGATGACGACCGCACTGGCCGCGCGGGCATGGCTGGCAGGTCCCTGGGTCACTGGGCGATGTCCAGCCGCAGTGCGGCCGCGCCTCGCAGGTAGACGTGCTGCACCTGCGACCTCGGCTTGTCGGTCTCGATATGCATCATCAGCCGGACGACTCGGGGCATCGCGCCAGGTACGTCGATCTCGGCCGCACATAGCAGGGGCACTTCCTGGAACCCGAGCTGGCGCGCGGCCAGTGCGGGAAACTCGGCGCTGAGGTCGGCAGTGGCGGTGAAGACCACGCTGATGACATCGTCGGTGCTGAGCTCGTTGCGCGCCATCACCTCCTTCACCAGCTCCGCGGTGCCCGACAGGATCTCCTCCCTGTCGTCTCCGTCGACCTGGACTGCTCCGCGCACTGCCCGGACGGCCACTTGCCTCCCCTTCCCGTCTCTCCGGGCCCGCCGCCGCTGGCTACAGGCCCACCGCCGCGTACAGGTCCCCGACTTCCTTCACCGACAGGTGCCTGGTCGCGCCCGGTCGCAGCGAGCCCAGCGCGATCGGGCCCACGTGCGTGCGCACCAGCCTGGTCACCGGGTGCCCGGCCGCGGCGAGCATCCGCTTCACGATGTGCTTGCGGCCTTCGTGCAGGGTCACCTCCACCAGTGCCCTGGTGCCCAGCCGTTCTACCACGCGGAACCGGTCCGCGCTGGCGACGCCGTCATCGAGCTCGATCCCGCTCACGAGCTGCCGGCCGAGATCGCGCGGCACCGGGCCGGAGACCTCGGCCAAGTATGTCTTTGGCACGCCGAACCGCGGATGGGCGAGACGGTGAGCCAGCTCCCCGTCGTTCATCAGCAGCATCAGCCCCTCGGTGTCGTAGTCCAGGCGGCCGACGTGATAGAGCCGCTCAGCCACGTCACCGAGCAGATCCGCCATGGTGGGCCGGCCGCGGCTGTCCGACATCGTGGTGAGGACCCCGGCAGGCTTGTTGAGCGCCACGTACACCAGGTCCTCGCTCGCCGGGATCCGCCTGCCGTCGACGCGGATCACCTGGTGCTTCGGGTCGACCCTGGCCCCGAACCTGCGCACGACCTCGCCATCGACCTCGACACGCCCGGCGCCGATCAGCTCCTCGCAGTGCCTGCGGCTGCCGATGCCCGCGGCCGCCAGCACCTTCTGCAGCCGGATGCCGCCCGGCACGTCGGTGAGCGAGTCGCGCTGGCCCTCCGCCGCCCCCCAGTCGTCATCGTCGTCATCATCGGCAGCCGCGGTGCCCGGCAGGACCCGGCCCGGCGGCCCGGTCCGACGCGGGTCCCGGCGTGCCGGCCTGCCCCCTGCCCTACTGGCGGGGCCCATGGCCGGAGTCCAGCTCATCGTCCAGGTGATCGGGCAGGAACGGGGCAAGATCGGGCAGGTCGGACAGCCGGGCGAGGCCCAGCCGTTCCAGGAAGTAACTCGTGGTGCGGAACAGGATCGCGCCTGTCTCCGCGTCGCTGCCTGCCTCCTCGACCAGGCCGCGCAGCACCAGGGTGCGCATCACGCCGTCGCAGTTCACTCCCCGGACCGCCGAGACCCTGGCCCGGCTCACCGGCTGCCGGTAGGCGACGACCGCCAGCGTCTCCAGCGCCGCCTGGGTCAGCCGTACCTCCTGGCCGTCGCTGACGAACCGCTCGACGACCGGCGCGCACTCGGCCCTGGTGTACAGGCGCCAGCCGCCGGCGACCTCACGCAGGTCGAATCCGCGCAGCTCGGCTGTGTAGGAGTCGGCCAGCTCGCGCAGCAGCGCATCGACCTCCCCGGTCGGCCGCTCCAGGATCTGCGCCAGCAGGTTGCCGGGCACGGGCTCGTCGGCCACTAGCAGGATCGCCTCGAGGCAGGCGCGCATGCCCGGCCCGGCGGGTTGTGCCTCCTGCGGTCCGTCATGCATCGTCGTGCTCGTCTTCCTCTTCTGCACGCTGCTGAAGATCCCTGGGTTCATGCGCTGGCTGTGGCTCGACCGGTGGACGATCTGCCCAGGACACGTAGAGGTCCCCGAGCGGGGCGACCTGGTCCAGGCTGACCCGGCCGTCCCGGTATAGCTCCAGGACCGCTAGGAACCGCGCTACAACCTCGTATGTGCCCGCGCAGTCGGCGATGAGCTGGCGGAAGGTCGCGCGGCGCAGCCTGCGCAGCCGTGCCAGCAGTATCTCAGCCTGCTCACGCACCGACGTCCTCGGGACGTGCAGGTGCGCGGTGGAGACCGACGGCGGGCGGCGCGGCGCCAGCACCCTGGCCGCGATCGCGGCGAACTCCCCGGCGCCGAGGCCGAGCAGCACCTCTGGCAGCAGCTCGGCGAACCTGGGCTCCATCGGCACCCGGCGCGGGAACCGCGTCGCCTCCTGCGTCATCCGAGCCGCTAGCACCGCCGACACATCCCGGTATGCACGATATTGGAGCAGCCGGGCGAACAGCAGGTCCCTGGCCTCTAGCAGGGCGAGGTCCTCCTCGTCGTCGACCTCGCCCGCCGGCAGCAGCCTGGCGGCCTTCAGGTCGAGCAGCGTGGCCGCCACCACCAGGAAATAGCTGGCCTGGTCCAGGTCCCAGCCACCGGCCAGCGCCCGTATGTAGGCGATGAACTCGTCGGTCACGCTGGACAGCGCGATCTCGGTGATGTCGAGCTTGTGCTTGGAGATCAGCGCCAGCAGCAGGTCGAACGGGCCCTCGAAGACGTCGAGGTGGACCTCGAAGCCGCCGCCGGGCGGCCCTGTCTCGCCAGCCGGCCCTGTCTCGCCAGCCGGCCCTGTCTCGCCGGACGGTGCGGCGTCGCCGGGCGGCACTACCTGGTCTGGGTCGTTAGTCGTCATGCTGGTCATCGCGGATCCGCTGGCCCACCCCGGACGCGGCCACGCCGCGCTCCCCGTCGCCGAGAGTACCTGAACCGGCTAGGCTCCTTCCCGCAGCCTGCGTGCCACCACACTGTTCTCCCCCGCCGAGTCGAGGTCCGCGAGCAGCACCGCCAGCGCCTCGCGGACGATCCGGCCGCGGTCGACCGATAGCCCGTACGAGCGCAGCGCCAGCCGGGCGCGCTCAAGTTCGATCAGCTCTGCACCGGACATGTAGACCGTGATCTTCTGGGGGTGGCTTTCCCTGCCGCTGGCCTGGCGCTCGGTCTCGGGTGCCGGGCTGCGCGAGGGCGGTCGCAGCAGCTCTGCGACTCCCGGCAGGCTTACCCGCCGCGAACGGGACCCGCGGGAACGCCCTGACGCCACCTTTCCAATACCTCCTTGGCCAGCTCCCGGTAGGAACTGGCACCGTTGCACGCTGGGTCGAACCTCGTGATGGGCTCACCGGCAACGGTAGCGTCAGGGAAGCGCACTGTCCGGCTGACCACCGTGTGGAATACCCGGTCGCCGAATCCCTCTACCACGCCGGCCAGGACTTCCCTGGTATGCAGCGTGCGGGAGTCGTACATGGTCGCCAGCAGGCCGTCGATGGTCAGCTTCGGGCTGAGCCTGGTGGACACCTTGTCGATCGTCTCCATCAGCAGCGCCACCCCGCGCAGCGCGAAGTACTCGCACATCAGCGGCACGATCACGCCGTCAGCGCAGGCCAGCGCGTTGACCGTCAGCAGCCCGAGGGACGGCTGGCAGTCGATCAGGATCACGTCGTAGTCGGGGATCACGGGCTGCAGCGCGCGGCCAAGCACGAACTCCCGCCCCACCTCGTGCACAAGCTGGACCTCGGCACCGGACAGGTCGATGTTGCTCGGCAGCAGGTCCATACCCTTGACCCGGGTCTTGATCACGACGTCGTGCGCGGTGACGCCGCGCTCCATCAGCAGGTTGTAGACGGTTGCATCAAGCTCGTGCGGCTGGATGCCAAGTCCCACCGACAGGGCGCCCTGCGGGTCGAAGTCCACCAGCAGCACCCGGCGGCCCTGCTCGGCAAGAGCAGCTCCCAGGTTGATGGTGGTGGTCGTCTTGCCGACGCCACCCTTCTGGTTGCAGACGGCCGCAATGCGCGCGGGGCCGTGCACGATCAGCGGCTCGGGATCAGGGAACACCGGCACTGGCCGCCCCGTGGGGCCTATCAGACCCGGCCTGGCCTCCAAGACTTGGGATGCTGCCACAGCTACCGCACCTCCCGGCGGCTGGCGCCGAACGCGCTCACTGGAACCTGGACTTTAGGGCCTGCCGTGCTGGCCGGCAAGCCGACGCACCGTTGGCCGCGAAATGAGCTACATGCCAGAGCTGACCGGAGAGCGGCAGTTATCCGGTCGCGCGGGGATGCGCCGACGCGTACACCTCGCGCAGCTTGTCCACGGTCACCATCGTGTACACCTGCGTCGTGGTGACCGACGCATGGCCGAGCAGTTCCTGCACCACCCGGACGTCGGCGCCGCCGTCGAGCAGGTGGGTGGCAAACGAATGGCGTAGCACATGCGGTGACACGTCGGCGATCCCGGCCCGCCCGGCGGCATTGCGCAGCGCGCCCCACGCGCCCTGCCTGGTCAGCCGGCCACCGCGCGCGTTCAGGAACAGCGCCGGGCTGGGCGCCAGCCGCCCGGCCGCCGCGGCCAGCGCGGGCCTGGCCCTGACCAGGTAGGACTCGATAGCCTCCCTGGCATACGTGCCGACCGGCACCATGCGCTGCTTACTGCCCTTGCCGCTCAGGCGCACGATCGCCGGCATGGCCGCCGACCTGGACTCACCCGACAGATCCAGGTCGTCCACGTCAAGCCCGACGGCCTCGGAGATCCGCGCGCCGGTGCCGTACAGCAGCTCAAGCAGCGCCCGGTCGCGCAGCGCGGCAGGCCCGGTGCCAACGGCGGCAAGCAGCCGCTCCACGTCCGGGATCGAGATGGCCCTGGGAAGCCGGCGCGGCGGCGCGGGCGGCCTGACCATCCTGGCCGGGTCCTGGCCTGCCAGGCCCTCGGCCAGCGCGAACGCGTGCAGGCCGCGCACCGCCACCACGGCGCGCCCGGCCGAGCTGGCAGCCAGCGGCGGATGCTCGCTGTCACCCTCGCGCAGCGACACCAGGAAGTCCGCTACGTCCTGCGTGCTGACCTGGTCGAGGTCAGCTCGGCCGCGGGCAGCAAGCGCGGAGGCGTACCGGTGCAGGTCGCGCCGGTACGCCTCCAGAGTGTGCGGGGCGCGGCCCCGCTCCACCGTCAGGTGGTCGAGGTAGGTGTCGATAGCCCGGCCGGGCGCTGTCAGCTGAGCACCTCGGCCAGCTGCGCGACGGGCAGGTCGTGCGCCTCGCCCACGGGCTCGCAGGTGACCTGGCCCTCATGCGTGTTCAGCCCGAGCGCGAACGACGCGTCCCGGCGCAGCGCCTCGCGCCAGCCGCGGTTGGCTATCTCGAGGACGTACGGCAGCGTCACGTTCGTGAGGGCATAGGTCGAGGTGTGCGGCACCGCGCCCGGCATGTTCGCCACGCAGTAGAAGATCGAGTTGTGCACCGGGTAGGTCGGCTCAGCATGCGTGGTCGGGCGAGACGACTCGAAGCACCCGCCCTGGTCGATGGAGATGTCGACCAGCACTGAGCCTGGCTTCATCCGCGCCACCAGGTCGTCGGTGACCAGCGTCGGCGCCTTCGCGCCCGGCACCAGTACGGCGCCGATGACCAGGTCAGCATCGACGACGGCGCGCTCGATCTCGTAGAGGTTGGACGCCACGGTCTGGCAGTGACCCTGGTAGATCGCGTCCGCCTGGCGCAGCCTGGCAATGTTCTTGTCCACCAGCAGCACCTCGGACTGCATGCCGAGCGCGATTGCCGCGGCGTTCATGCCCGACACGCCCGCGCCGAGCACGACCACCTTGGCGGCGTAGACGCCGGAGACGCCGCCCATCAGGACGCCCCGGCCGCCGGCATCGCGCTGCAGGTGATGCGCGCCGACCTGGGGGGCCATCCGGCCTGCCACCTCCGACATCGGGGCGAGCAGCGGCAGCGACCCGTCCGGCAGCTGGACGGTCTCGTAGGCGATGGCCGTGATACCCGAGTCCAGCAGGGCGTCGGTGCAGGGGCGACTTGCGGCAAGGTGGAGGTAGGTGAAGAGCACCTGGTCTTTGCGCATCCGGTGGTACTCCTCGGCCACCGGTTCCTTGACCTTGAGGATCAGCTCGCCGGTCCGCCACACGTCGTCGGCCGTCGGGAGTATCTGCGCTCCCGCCGCGACGAACTCGGTGTCGGGGATGGATGAGCCGATGCCCGCATCCTGCTCGATGAAGACCTCGTGGTTGCTGCGAACCAGCTCGTTGACCCCCGCCGGCGTGATGGCCACGCGGTACTCGTTGTTCTTTACTTCCTTCGGAACGCCGACCTTCATTGGCCCGTTTTCCTTCCTCGCCTGCCGAACTGCCCGGCCTGCTGCCGGAGCCTGTCACCGTCTGGTCCCGCCGCGCGCCTTAGAGCGACTCCGGGTCGTCCGCGGGCCGCAGGCCGCCGAATCCGTCGGCTTGCGCCGCATATGCGGACAAGATACCCAAAATAGCTACACCGTTATGAAGATCACCGCAGAAGGCACTGCGTACGGCCTCCTCCAGCGGCAACCAGGCCACCGTAAGATACGCCTCTTCGTGCTCAGGTACATACCCGCGCTCATTTTCACTGACAAAAGTGAGGCCGCGGGCCAGGAAGATGCGTATCCGCTCGGTGCTGATGCCCGGCGAGGAGAAGTAATCGGCCAGGACCAGCCAGTCCTCGGCGCGACAGCCTGCCTCCTCCAGCAGTTCCCGCCTGGCCGTCGCGACCAGGGACTCCCCCTCGACATCGCGCAGGCCTGCGGGGATCTCCCATAGCAGCGCTCCGGCCGGATGCCGGTACTGCCGGATCAGCAGCACCTGCCCTGCCTCGTCCAGGGCGACGACGGCGACCGCGCCTGGATGCTCCACGACATCGCGCTGCGCGAGCGCGCCGTCGGGCATGCGCACGGTGTCTGTGCGCAATGTCACTATCCTGGCCGTCGCGAGCACGCTCGACTCGGTGACGGGCCAGCGCTGCCGCTCATCCCGGACGTCGGCCACCGCGGAGCCGCTCAGGCGCTCGCGGCAGGCCGGCCGGCCGCCGAGACGCTGTCCCCGGCCGCCCCGCGGCTGCGTGCCACCGCGGCCGCAACCAGGCCGCTGAACAGCGGATGCGGCCGGGTCGGCCTGGACAGCAATTCGGGGTGCGCCTGGGTGGCCACGAAGTAGGGATGCACGTCGCCTGGCAGCTCGATGAACTCGACCAGGCGGCCGTCTGGGGACAGGCCAGAAAACTGCAGGCCTACCTTCTCCAGGTCAGCGCGGTAGGCGTTGTTCACCTCGTAGCGGTGCCGGTGCCGCTCCTGCACGACCGGTTCGCCGTACAGCCCGCGGACCGTGCTGCCGTCGGCCAGGGCCGCGGGGTACAGCCCGAGCCGCATGGTCCCGCCCATGTCCCGTTCGCCCGCGACGACGTCCTGCTGGCCGGCCATCGTCGCGATCACCGGGTATGGAGTGTCGGGGTCGAACTCGGCGCTGTTGGCGTTCTCCAGGCCAGCCAGGTGCCTGGCGACCTCGATCGTCATGCACTGCAGGCCGAGGCAGAGCCCGAGAATGGGGATGCCGTTCTCCCTGGCGTACCGGACCGCGCCGATCTTGCCCTCGATGCCACGGACGCCGAAGCCGCCGGGGATCAGCACGCCGTCGACGTCGCCGAGCTGCCTGGCTGCGCCTTCGGGAGTCTGGCAGTCGTCGCTTGCGATCCAGCGGATGTTGACCCGGACGTCGTGTCCGAAGCCGCCCGCGCGCAGCGCCTCGGCCGGGGACAGGTAGGCGTCCGGAAGGTCCACGTACTTGCCGACGAGCGCGATCGTGACGCTGCGCGAGGGCCGGTGGACCCTGCGGAGGAGCTCGTCCCAGTCGCTCCAGTCCACGTCACGGAACGGCAGCCCCAGCCTGCGCACCACGTAGGCATCCAGGCCCTCGGAGTGCAGGACCTTGGGGATGTCGTAGATGGAGGGCGCATCGGGCGCCGAGACCACCGCCTCCTCGTCCACGTCGCACATGAGGCTGATCTTGCGCTTGAGCCCGTCGCTGATCGGCCGGTCCGACCGGCACACGATCGCGTCGGGCTGGATGCCGATGCTGCGCAGTGCCGCGACGGAGTGCTGGGTCGGCTTGGTCTTCAGCTCTCCGGACGGCCCGATGTAGGGCAGCAGCGAGACGTGCAGGAAGAAGCAGCGGTCGCGGCCGATCTCATGCCTGATCTGCCGGATCGCCTCCAGGAACGGCTGCGACTCGATGTCACCGACAGTGCCGCCGACCTCGGTGATGACCACGTCGATCTGCGGCCCGGCCATCTCCCGGATGCGCGTCTTGATCTCGTTGGTGATGTGCGGGATCACCTGGACGGTGTCGCCGAGGTAGTCGCCGCGCCGCTCCTTGGCGATCACCCGCGAGTAGATCTGGCCCGTAGTGACGTTAGCGGAGCCAGGCAGCCTGGTGTCCAGGAACCGCTCGTAGTGGCCGACATCCAGGTCGGTTTCGGTTCCGTCGTCGGTGACGAACACCTCGCCGTGCTGAAACGGATTCATGGTGCCGGGATCGACGTTCAGGTAGGGGTCGAGCTTCTGCATGCTGACCCGCAGGCCCCGCAGCTTCAGCAGCCTGCCGATGCTGGAGGCGGTGAGCCCCTTGCCGAGGCTGGACGCAACGCCGCCCGTTACGAACAGATGGCGGGTCGCTACGGGCTTGGACGTGTGCAGTGGTATCGCCAAAACAGGCTCCCGTGGTCAGATTCGGCGGGATTTCCCGCTCGCCCACGGGGTCTCAGGATATCAGGCGACAGGCCTGCTAGCTGAGCAGACACGGCGGCGGTGAAACCCGCTAGGAGTGCCCTGGCGCCTCATGGCCCCCTAATGCGGCCCGGCGCAGCGCCGCGTCCTGGTGCTCGGGCCGACGGGCAGGCTCAGACCCGTGCTCTTCGCCTGCTTCCCCGAATCTCGCCAGGGCTACGGCGCATACCACCGCCAGGCCGAAGCCGAGGGCCGCTAGGCCGGTGAGGCCGCGCCTGGTCGTGTCACCCAGGAACAACACCCCAACGACCGCTGGCGGCAGCGTCTCGGCCAGGATGACCCCGGCTGTGGCGGTTGTCACGCTGCCCCCGTCAAGGGCCGCCGCATACAGCATGAACGAGACAATCCCGGCAGCTGCCAACGTATAGGTGGCCGGGCTCCTGACCAGCTGCTGCGGTGCGAAGCCCGGCAGGATCCGCGCCGAGACCGCCAGCACGGAATAGCCAAGGCCGGCGATGGCGCCGAGCAGCGGCGTCCGCGCCGGGTTCGGCAGCCGCGCCGCCGCGACGCCGGCGACCGCCACGGCGGCCACGGCGATGATCAGGCCAAGCCGGAACGCCCAGCCCACCCGAGCCGCGCCCTCCGCCCCGGCCGAGGAGCCGAGCAGCCCGACGCCGATCACGACGCCTGCCACTGCCAGCCACTCCCGGCCCGTAAGCCTGGCCTTCATCAGCCACGCCGCGAACACTGCAGTCACCGCGAGGTTCGCCGCGATGATAGCCTGGACCGCGAACAGCGGCAGCCGCCGGAGTGCGATCAGCTGCGCGATGAAGCCGACGATGTCGATCCCGATGCTGGCCAGGAACAAGCCCTGCCGCAGCATGCGGACGACCAGGCCCGGATCAACGCCCTGCGCCGCATCGGGGTCGGCAGCGGACCGCCGGCTCGCCGACCGGACGGCGATCGCCTGCATGACTGACGCAATCCCGTAGCAGAAAGCCGACACCAGCGCGGCCAGCAGGCTCAGGAGCATGACTCGACCCTACGCCCGGCCATACCTGAAGGTTTGCTCGACGCCAGCCAATGACATGCCGCCCCCGCTATGCGGTAAATAACGGATTCGCACTGTATTACCGCCAGATCAGTGGCTGGCCGGCACGGATTCCGTCGCGGCTTTCCGGCGTCAGCGGACGGGGCCGCGTCCTAGACCCCGGCGGCCTGCATGCCGCGCAGCTCATGCTTCAGCTCCCTGATCTCGTCCCTGATCCGGGCGGCGACCTCGAACTGCAGCTCGGCCGCCGCTGTGTGCATCTGCTCGGTCAGCTCGCCGATGAGCGCCGCCAGGTCGGCACGGGCCGGACCGCCGCCTGCCGCATCCCGGCCTGATGCCTCCCTGGCCGCCCTGGCCCGCGAGGACGTGCCGGGCACCGGCGCCTTGCCGCGGCTCTGCTGGCGCCCGGAGCCGCCAAGGAGCTTCTCGGTGTCGGCATCCTCGCGCGCCAGCTGGTCCAGGATGTCGGCGATCCGCTTGCGCAGCGGCTGCGGGTCCACGCCGTGCTCGGTGTTATAGGCGACCTGCCGGTTCCGGCGCCGGTTGGTCTCGTCAATCGCGCGCTGCATCGACGGAGTCACCCTGTCGGCGTACATGTGCACCTGTCCTGAGACGTTCCGCGCGGCCCGGCCGATCGTCTGGATCAGCGACGTGCCGGAGCGCAGGAAGCCCTCCTTGTCGGCGTCCAGGATTGACACGAGCGACACCTCGGGCAGGTCCAGGCCCTCCCTGAGCAGGTTGATGCCGACCAGCACGTCGTACTCGCCGAGGCGCAGCTCGCGCAGCAGCTCCACGCGCCGCAGCGTGTCCACCTCGCTGTGCAGGTACCTGGCCCGGATGCCGAGCTCGAGCAGGTAGTCGGTCAGATCCTCGGCCATCTTCTTGGTCAGCGTGGTGACCAGCACCCGCTCGGACTTCTCGGCCCTGTCCCTGATCTCGGCGACCAGGACGTCGATCTGGCCCTTGGTCGGCTTGATGATTACTTCCGGATCCACCAGGCCGGTCGGCCTGATCACCTGCTCGACGAACTCGCCGCCGGTGCGCTGCAGCTCGTAGGGGCCGGGGGTGGCCGACAGGTAGAGCGTCTGGCCGATCCGGTCGCCGAACTCATCCCACGTCAGCGGCCGGTTGTCGATCGCGCTCGGCAGCCGGAACCCGTGCTCGACCAGGACACGCTTGCGGGATACGTCACCCTCGTACATGGCGCCGATCTGCGGCACGGTGTTGTGCGACTCGTCGATGACCAGCAGGAAATCCTCGGGGAAGTAGTCGAGCAGGGTGTTCGGCGGGCTGCCGGCCTCCCGGCCGTCGATGTGCCGCGAGTAGTTCTCGATGCCCGCGCAGCTGCCGACCTGCCGCATCATCTCGATGTCGTAGGTGGTGCGCATGCGAAGCCGCTGCGCCTCGAGCAGCTTGCCCTGCCGCTCCAGCTCGGACAGCCGCTCCTCCAGCTCGGCCTCGATCCCGGCGATCGCCCGCTCCATCCGCTCCGGCCCGGCCACGTAGTGCGAGGCGGGGAAGATGTACAGCTCGTCGTCCTCGCTGAGCACCTCACCGGTCAGCGGGTGCAGCGTCATCAGGCGCTCGATCTCGTCGCCGAACATCTCGATCCGGACGGCCATCTCCTCGTACTGCGGGATGACCTCGATGGTGTCGCCGCGCACCCGGAAGGTGCCGCGGGTGAACGACAGGTCGTTACGGGTGTAGTGCATGTCCACGAGCTTGCGCAGCAGCCTGTCCCGCTCGATGGTCTCGCCCACCCTGACCTTGACCATCCGGTCCACGTACTCCTGCGGGGTGCCCAAGCCGTATATGCACGACACCGAGGCGACCACGATGGTGTCCCGCCTGGTCAGCAGCGAGTTGGTAGCCGAGTGCCTGAGCCGGTCTACCTCGTCGTTGATGGAGGAGTCCTTCTCGATGTAGGTGTCGGTCTGCGGGACGTACGCCTCTGGCTGGTAGTAGTCGTAATAGGAAACGAAGTACTCCACCGCGTTCCTGGGCAGCATCTCCCGCAGTTCGTTGGCGAACTGGGCGGCCAGGGTCTTGTTCGGCAGCATCACCAGGACGGGCCGCTGCAGTCGCTCCGCCAGCCACGCCACAGTTGCCGTCTTGCCGGTCCCGGTGGCACCGAGCAGCACGGTGTCCGCGGACCCGGACTGGATCCGCTTCTCCATCTCAGCGATAGCCGCCGGCTGGTCCCCGGCCGGCACCATCTCCGTGACCACCTCGAACGGCGCGACGCGCCGCTGCAGGTCGGTCACCGGGCGCATGGCGTGTCCTCCGCGTACTGCATGTTCCTCACTGTAAGTCGACGGTCTGACAACGCGGCCAGGCCAGCGCTCATTCCCCGGAAGGTCCCTCCACTGCCGCGCATGTCAGCAGCGGCGGTACCAGCCCGGCCTACATGCACGCACCGAGTCCAACGGGCATCACCAGGGCGATAAGTCCTATTATTCCTGTTATTTCTGCCCGCTGCGATCGCCCCGGTCCCTGGGGTCGGTCAGCTCGTCCCGGCGGCCTGGGACTCGGCCCGGCGGCGAAGCTCGGCCCACAGCCGCGCGACCTCACCGTCGAGCTCGGTCAGCGTCCCCGAGTTGTCCACCACGATGTCCGCGATCGCCAGCCGCTGCTGCCTGCTGGCCTGGGCGGCCATCCGCGCCCTGGCCTGGCCCTCGGTCATGCCACGATCTGTGACCAGCCGGCGCAGCTGCAGCTCGGGCGGCACGTCCACGACGATGACCAGGTCAAACTGCTCCTTCAGGCCGTTCTCAGCGATGAGCGGGACGTCGTGCACGAGCACGGATCCGGCACCGGCGCTGGCCTCCAGCTCGCGCATCCTGGCGCCGACCCGCGGATGCACGATCGCATTAAGACGGCCGAGCAGGTCAGCGTCGGCGAAAACGATATCGCCTAGTTTCGGGCGATCCAGGCTGCCGTCAGGCCTGAGCACATCCGGGCCGAACGCCTCGACGACCTCGGCGAGCCCGGCCGTGCCGGGCGCCACGACTTCCCTGGCGATGAGGTCAGCATCGATGACGACGGCGCCGAGGGCTGCCAGCCGGCTAGACACCACGCTCTTACCGGAGCCGATCCCGCCGGTCAGGCCTACCCGGAGCACGTCAGCTGGCCGGGATCGGGTCAGGGCGCTGGCACCGGCAGGCACAACGATGGCGGGCATCCCGCGCATCGCACGGAATGCCCGCCATTGCAGCGTGCTGAGGTCCTGCGCTCGTCAGTTCTGCCCGCCGGACAGCTTGTCGCGCAGGGCGGCCAGTGCCTCGTCCGAGGCGAGCGTGCCCGCCCGCTCGGTGTCGCCGCTTGAGGAGGTGTGGTGCTCGCGGGCCTCGTCCTCCTCGGTGGTCTCGCCGGCGGCCTCGGCCTTGCTGCGTGCATCGGCGACCTGCTGCTGATGAGCCTCGTACCGGGCGCGCGCCTCGGCGTACTGCCGCTCCCATTCCTCGCGCTGGCTGTCGAAGCCCTCCAGCCACTCCCCTGACTCGGGGTCGAAGCCCTCGGGGTACAGGTAGTTGCCTTGCTCGTCATAGGCGGCCGGCATGCCATACAGCGTCGGGTCGAAGTCCTCGCCGGTGACCTCCCCGGTCTGGCCCTCATTGGCCTGCTTCAGCGACAGGCTGATCCGGCGCCGGTCGAGGTCGATATCGATGATCTTGACGAAGATCTCGTCGCCGACCTGCACGACCTGCTCGGGGATCTCGACGTGGCGGTCGGCCAGCTCGGAGATGTGCACCAGGCCCTCGATGCCCTCCTCGACCCGGACGAACGCCCCGAACGGCACCAGCTTGGTGACCCGGCCGGGCACGACCTGGCCGATCTGATGCGTGCGGGCGAACTGCTGCCACGGGTCTTCCTGCGTCGACTTCAGCGAGAGCGAGACGCGCTCCCTGTCCATATCGACGTCCAGGACCTCGACGGTGACCTCCTGGCCGACCTCGACGACCTCGCCGGGGTGGTCGATGTGCTTCCAGGACAGCTCGGAAACGTGCACCAGGCCGTCCACGCCGCCCAGGTCGACGAAGGCGCCGAAGTTGACGATCGAGGAGACCACGCCCTTGCGGATCTGGCCCTTCTGCAGGGTGTTGAGGAAGTTCTGGCGGACCTCGGACTGGGTCTGCTCTAGCCAGGCCCGGCGGGACAGCACCACGTTGTTGCGGTTGCGGTCCAGCTCGATGATCTTGGCCTCGATCTCCTTGCCCACGTAGGGCTGGAGGTCACGCACCCGCCGCATCTCGACCAGGGACGCCGGCAGGAAGCCGCGCAGGCCGATGTCGAGGATCAGGCCGCCCTTGACGACCTCGATGACGGTGCCGGTGACGACCCCGTCCTCTTCCTTGACCTTCTCGATCGTGCCCCAGGCGCGCTCGTACTGAGCGCGCTTCTTGGACAGGATCAGGCGGCCTTCCTTGTCCTCCTTCTGCAGGACCAGGGCCTCGATGTGCTCGCCCGTCTTCACCACGTCATGCGGGTCGACGTCGTGCTTGATGGACAGTTCCCGAGACGGGATCACGCCCTCGGTCTTGTAGCCGATGTCGAGCAGGACCTCATCTCGATCGACCTTGACGACAGTGCCCTCGACAATGTCGCCGTCATTGAAGTACTTGATGGTCTCGTCGATGGCGGCGAGGAAGGCCTCCTCGGAACCAATATCGTTGACCGCTACCTTGGGGGTCGAGGTGGCCTCAGTGCTGCTCGTCATGTGTAGGTGGACTCCGGATACGGACAGGATTGGATTGTGCTGGGCAGTACCGTGCACGGTGAGTCCGACAAAGAAAGGCCGTTGGTTTGCCTGGTCAGCCTGACCGGACGCGGCCTGCAGTGAGACTGCCCCGCGGGCGGCCTGACCATTGGCGGACTGCACCTGAGCACAGTGCAGAGTCCAGCATATGAGAGCCCGGCCGGCTGGTCAATCGAGAGGGCCCCTGGCGAGGTTTTCCCTGGTGAGGGCGCACAACCGGTCGGTCGCGAGCTGCCAGGCAGTGTGCACGGCGGTGGTGCGGAAGCCGAGCTGGTCGTTGATCGCGAGCATAGCGTCGTTGCTGCCCGCGTTGTGCGTGATCACCCACCGGACCTCCGGCCGCTCGCCCAGGATCTGCCTGGTCATCGCTGCCTTCAGCCACTTGCCGAGGCTCCGGCCGCGGTGCGCCGGGTCCACCGCGGTAGCGCCGACCTGCACCCGGTCGGGGGTGCCTGACCGCAGGTGAATGTCGGTCACGCCGACGAACCGGCCGGTAGCCTCCTGGACCGCGTAGTACGCCCAGTGCTCGACGCCTGCGGCCGCGTCCGCAGCCTCGTACTCACGCAGCAACGCCGCCGTGATCGGGGTATCACCCATGTCCAGGTTCTCGCGGGGTGCCGTGTTCATGACGTTTGCGACCTCGGCCGCCTGCTCGGCAAGGTGCGGGGGCGTCAGCCCGGCGACGAACTCCAGCCGGTAACCGGGCGCCCGCAGCGGGCCCTCAGCGAGCCACCTGTCCACCAGCGCCCGGTCGACAGCACGCAGATCCAGGCGGTTCTCCCGGCCTACCATCGCCTGCTCCGCGCCGAGCCGGGCGCAGAATGCCGCGCCGGACGGAACGTTGTCCCTGGTCCGGCCGATCACTAGGCGCAGTCCGCGCTGCTGCGCGATTGCCGCGCAGCGGTCGAGCAGCAGCCAGCCAAGCCCCTGTCCGCGAGCGCCGGGGAGCACTGCGACGTCCGCCACCAAAATGTGGTCCCGGCCAGGCAGGTCCTCCCACCAGCACGTGCCTATCCCGGCGATCGAGCCGGCGCTATCCCGTGCTACCAGCACGAAGCCGCCTACTGGTAGCGGCAGGTTGCGGATCTCGGCGATCTCTTCGGCCAGCGGCCGCCGCGGGTCATCCGGCTCCGCCTCCTGGTGCAGCTGGGTGCGCGCGGCGTAGATCGCCGCCAGCAGCTCGTCGGGCTGCTCGCGCACTGGCAACTGCTGGATTTCCCACGCCGGCACGGCGACTCACGGTAGGGCGGACCGCAGGGCCGGTCAACCAGGTTTCCGCTGACTCAGGCCGGCACCAGCGTGACCTGCTCCGTCGCTGACTCCCGTACCGCGCGCCAGGAGTACAGCGCCGGCACCAGGCGGCCGGCGCGCCACGCCTCCTGCTGGTCGGCGACGTGCTCGCTGCCTGGCTCGCCCGCCGCCCCGAGCGGCACCACCCAGCCCGAGCTGTCCCAGTCGGCGACGTCGAAGGCGTACCTGGCAACCGACCCGGAAGCCGTCCGCAGGCCGTCGGTCGGGATGTAGGAACTCGCCTGGACGGTATCCATGTCGCCGCCATACGGCACCGGCGGCGGGTCCAGCCCCGCGCACCCGAGCGGATGCCGCTGCCGGGTGGCGTGCAGCTCACCCCATGCTTCGCCGGTCCAGGCCCGCCCGGCCCGCTGCAGCGCCTCGGTCAGCGCTCGCCGCCAGGACCAGCCGCCCAGCAGCGACTCGTCGCCCGCGACCAGGTGGTTACCGGCCACGCGCCACACCACGGACTCGGGCCGGACGGACGGCAGCAGCCGGTTCCACGGATGCTCGATCACCGCGGCCAGGCCAGAGCGCTCGAGCAGCAGCAGCGCGAGCTCGCGCCGGAACACCGAGTACGCCGCGGCCGCGACCGAGTCGGCCGCCATCTCGCCATCCCAGCCTGCCAGCGGTGCCCAGTCCCGCAGCAAGCCGGAGATCTGCCTGGCCGGCAGCGAGACGACGTCACGGTGCAGCGCGGCCATGTCGTCCACGGTCGCCTGCCGCAGCGCCGAGATCGTGGCCACGATCCTGGCCGAGCGCCACGGCGCGGCCACGTCCAGGCCGAGGTACGGGCCATCCGGTGAGGCGAGGATCCGGTTGTTCGCGCTGAACAGGAACCCGCCTCCTGGGTCGCGCGCCTGCGGCATGTCCGCGAACGCCACGAAGCCGCGCCAGCCGTAGGACGGGTCGTCGGCCGCCACTGGTGCCCACGCCGCCTCAAGCCGGGAGCGGACCGGGATCCGGCCCCTGGTGAGATAGCCGATGCTGCCGTCGGCGTCGGCGGCGAGCAGGTTGTTGGCCGGCTCGACCCACGAGCGCATGGCGTCGAACATGTCGCCGACCGACCGGGCCCGCAGCATCACCGGCAGCGCGTCGAAGCCGAGGTTCGGTTCGGCGGTCGCGGTCCAGGCCAGCGCGAGATCATCGGCGACCAGCGGCCCGCGGGCAGAGCGCCGGACCGCGACTGCGACCGGCTCGCCGCCCCGCACCTCGATCAGCTCGGTGCGCGCGTCGCCCGGCTCCGCCGAGCCGGCCGCGAACTGGTACAGGTCCTGGTCGTCGGCCATCGCGTGGGTGATGCACCAGGCCACCCGGTCGTTGTGGCCGAAGTGCGGGAAGCCGGGCACGCCGGGAATGGACAGGCCAAGCACGTCCCATGCCGGGCACGCGAGATGTCCCTGGACGTAGACGTTGGGCATCTCGAGGGGCCGGTGCGGGTCCCCGGCCAGCAGCGGCAGCCCCGACGCCGTCCGCGCGCCGGCCAGCGCCCAGTTGTTGCTGCCGCCGTCCTCAGGGCCGACCCACGATGGCGCCGCACCGTAGCAGCGCTCCCCCGGCGGCACACTCGCCAGCTGCCAGCCGGACATGCCGGCTGCCATCTGCCTGGCCGACGCCGGACCGAGCGCCTGGCCGACGACGCCGCGCCAGAGCTTCGCCGCCGCCGACCCCATCGTCAGGTGCCGTACCCGGTAGACCAGCAGGCAGTGCCACGGCTGCCATGGCTCCGGCGCCCGCTCAAGCTCCCGGCCGGGCACTGCCCCGTCGCGCCCGGCGCGCTCGAACCTGGCGTTGACGCCCGCGGTGTAGGCGGCGAGCATGTCCCGCCCGGCAGCCGACAGCCTGGCGGCGTCACGGCGCGCGCCGCCCGCCAGGTCCATCCGCCGGTACAGGGTGTCGCCGGTGATGCCGGCAGGCCCGATCACGGCCGCGGCCTGGCCGAGGCCGCGGCGCCGGTCGTAGTCAAGCTGCCAGAGCCGGTCGGCCGCGTGCACGTATCCCTGGGCGAAGAACGCGTCATGCTCGCTTACCGCCCGGCAGTGCGGGATGCCGAATCGGTCCCTGATGACCTCGACCGGTCCGTCAAGGCCGCGCAGACCTAGCTCCATGCCCGGCCTAGATCCGTGCCCGGCGCGGCCGCATGCCACCTCGGCCCATGCTCAGTGCGCTGCCTCGGCCCAGCTGTGCCCCCAGCCCATGGAGACCTCCAGTGGCACGGCCAGCTGGGCGGCGCCGCCCATGGCCTGGCGCACCAGTGCCTGCACGGCCTCCAGCTCACCCGGCGCCACCTCGAACAGCAGCTCGTCGTGCACCTGCAGCAACATCCGGGATCGCATGCCCGCAGCGGCCAGGTCGAAGTGGACCGCCAGCATCGCGACCTTGATGATGTCTGCGGCCGAGCCCTGGATCGGCGCGTTCAGCGCCATCCGCTCCGCCATCTCGCGGCGCTGCCGGTTGTCCGAGGTCAGGTCGGGCAGGTAGCGGCGGCGGCCGAGCATCGTCTGGGTATAGCCATCCATCCTGGCCCTGGCCACGACGTCGCGCAGGTAGTCGCGCACCCCGCCGAACTGCTCGAAGTACTCGTCCATGTAGCCGCGTGCCTCGTCCGGCGTGATCCGCAGCTGCTGCGAGAGCCCGTACGCGGACAGGCCGTAGGCCAGCCCGTAGTTCATCGCCTTGACCTTGCTGCGCAGGTCCGGGGTAACGGCCTCGGGCGCGACTGCAAACACCCGGCCAGCCGTCGCGGCGTGGAAGTCGTGCCCCGACGAGAACGCGGACGCCAGCGCCTCGTCGGCGGACAGGTGCGCCATGATCCGCAGCTCGATCTGGCTGTAGTCCGCGGTCAGCAGGCAGTCATAGCCAGCGCCGACGACGAAGCCCTCGCGGATGCGGCGGCCTTCCTCGGTGCGGATCGGAATGTTCTGCATGTTCGGGTCGGTCGACGACAGCCGCCCGGTCGCCGCGATCATCTGGTTGTAGGTGGTGTGAATCCGGCCGTCAGCATTCGCCATCGGGATCAGCGAGTCGACGATGCTCTTCAGCTTGGCCACGTCCCGGTGCCGGAGCAGGTGCAGGAGCACCGGATGCTCGGTCTGCGCCAGCAGCCCCGTGAGGGCCTCGGAGTCGGTCGTGTAGCCGCTCTTGATCCGCCTCGTCTTCGGCAGCCGCAGCTCGGTGAACAGCACTTCCTGGAGCTGCTTGGGCGAGCCCAGGTTGAACTCGTGCCCCACCGCCGCGAACGCGGCCTGCTCCGCCGCCTTCACCTCGCCACCCAGGCTTGCGGACATGCCAGCGAAATGATCGGTGTCGGCCCCGATCCCGGCCTGCTCCATCCCGGCCAGCACCCCGACCAGCGGCAGCTCCACCTCCGCGAGCAGCTCGGTCGCGCCGCGCTCGGCCAGGTCCCGGTCCAGCGCGTCGGCGAGCTCGGCGGTCGCCTGTGCGCGCTGCGCCAGCGCCGAGGCCGCCTCCGACTCGTCGGCCACGTCCAGGGTGAGCTGCCCGGCCGCCGGCTCGGCGTCGCGCAGCTCCCGGTTGAGGTAGCGCAGCGCCAGGTCCGCGAGGTCGAAGGAGCGCTGGCCCGGCAGCGCCAGGTAGGCGGCCAGCGCGGTATCGCTGGTAAGCCCCCGCAGCTCAAGCCCGCGCGCGGCGAGCGCGTGGATCGGCCCCTTCGCGTCGTGGAGCGCCTTGGGCAGCTCGGAGTCGGCCAGCCAGGCTGCCAGCGCCTTGTCGTCGTCCTCAGTTAGCGTCGTCGGGTCAAGAAACGCGGCCGCTCCGGCGGGCACCGCGATCGCCAGGCCGGTCAGGTGTCCGGTACCGCGCCCCCAGCTGCCGCTGGCGGCAAGCCCGGCGCGGCCAGGCCCGGCCGCATGCTCGGCCAGCCAGCCGGCCACCTGGCCGGGGCGCAGGATCGTCGCGGCGGAGTCGTACGCCGTGGTGGACTCGGTGACAGTCCCGGCGGCCGGCGCGGCGGGCCCGCCGATGCCGCCGGGCAGGGTGGCATACAGCCGGTCCCTGAGCACGCGGAACTGCAGGGTGTCGAAGAGCTGGTGGATCTGCTCCCGGTCCCATGGCGCGGGTCGCAGGTCGTGCGGCCCGGCATCCAGCGGCACGTCGCGCACCAGCTGGGTGAGCTGGCTGTTGCGCAGCACTCCGGCCAGGTGCTCGCGCAGCGCGTCGCCGGCCTTGCCCTTAACCTCGTCCACCCGGTCGACCAGGGCCGACAGCGAGCCGAACTCCGCGATCCACTTGGTCGCCGTCTTCTCCCCGACGCCGGGGATGCCGGGCAGATTGTCGCTCGGGTCCCCGCGCAGCGCCGCGAAGTCCGGGTACTGCGCTGGGGTCAGCCCGTACTTGGCCTGCACCGCCTCCGGCGTGAACCTGGCCATCTCGCTGATTCCGCGCATCGTGTACAGCACCGTGACGTCCCCGGTGACCAGCTGCAGCACGTCCCGGTCGCCGGTGACGATGAGCACGTCCATCTCGCCCGCCGCCTGGGTGGCCAGCGTCGCGATCACGTCGTCCGCCTCATAGCCGGGCACCGACATGCGCTGGATGCCGAGCACGTCGAGGACCTCGAAGATCAGGCTGAGCTGGCTGCGGAAGTCGGCCGGGGTCTCCTTACGCGTGGCCTTGTACTCGACGTACTGCTCGTGCCTGAACGTCGGCTCGCCGCGGTCGAACGCCACCGCCACATGCGTGGGCTGCTCGTCCCGCAGCACGTTGATGAGCATGGCGGTGAAGCCGTACACCGCATTGGTGGGCTGGCCGGTGGTAGTGGAGAAGTTCTCTGGCGGCAGCGCGAAGAAGGCACGGTAGGCCAGGGAATGCCCGTCGAGTAGCAGCAGCCGCTCCCGGCTGCGCTGACCCCGTTCCTGCTGCGTTTCCGCCCCCTTCTGCGTCCTAGCTTCGTCAACCTTCGCCACACCCGGATCTTAGTGCGCGGGTCCGTCAGTTGCGCCGCCGTTACCAGCCGCCTGCGGCGCCGATCGGGGCAAACCCTACGCTTGCTGCAGCCGCAGGCAAGATCTCACGACCGGGAGCCGGGAGGTATTCGGTGCCGCAGTCCACCGACCGCACAGAGCAGATCAAGGCAGCCTTCAACGAGCAGGGCAGCGAGACGCTGGCCGGGCGGATGGGCATCAGGATCGTGGAGGCATCAGCCGAGCGGGTCGTCGGCACGATGCCGGTGGCCGGCAACACCCAGCCGTACGGGATCCTGCACGGCGGGGCGTCCTGCGTGCTGGCCGAGTCGCTCGGGTCGCTCGGGGCCGCGCTGCAGGCCGGGCCTGACCGGTTCACGGTCGGCATCGAGATCAACGCCACTCACCACAGGCCGGCTTCGTCTGGCCTGGTCACAGGCGTGGCGACGCTCGCACACGGCGGCCGCACCATGTCGACCTTCGACATCGTCATCACCGACGAGCAGGGCAGGCGGACCTGCACGGCGAGACTGAGCTGCCTGCACCGCGACGTGCTGCCGTCTGGCGGCCGGGCGCCCTACAGCTGAGCGGCTGCCCGCGCCGACAGTGGCCCGGCAGCACCATGCCGGCGCGTGCCCGGCAGCACCACCCTGGCGAGCGCCCGCGGCATCGCCCCCCGCGAAGCGCGCTGAGCACGCGCTGCGGGGACGTTCCCGGCATTCTGATCGGGGAATTCCCGTGTCTTTGCGCGCTGCTGCCACGCATCGCTACCGTGGTGGGGCAGAGCCCGCGAAGACCGAGTAGAGAACGTGCCGGCCCGGGGAAGGCCGACATGGCACCAAAGGTCGGGCGGGCTCATGACCGTCGAACCGCTCTCCTGCGTCCGGCGATCGCAGCGACGGGCGCCGGACTCACCGGGGGCTGTGAGTTCGGGCCCGCTCGCCTGCGGCAGGCGCGCGGAAAGCGGCGGGCTCCCTGCGCCTAGCCGACGGTCGGCTGGTCCGGCCCCGCCTGCTCCTGGGCCGACCCAGCCTCCTTCGCGTTGGCCTGCCGGGTCTTGGCCTGCTCCGCCTCAGCGAGCACTTCCTCGGCCACCGAGCGCATTGTCTGGCGCCTGTCCATGGACGTCTTCTGGATCCACCGGAACGCCTGCGCCTCGGTCAGGCCCTGGCTGTCCTGCAGATGACCCTTCGCCCGGTCAAGCAGCTTGCGCACCTCAAGCCGGTCCCGCAGGCCGGCTGCCTCCGCATTCAGCGCGGCGATCTCGGCGAACCGGCTGGCCGCCACCTCGATAGCTGGCACCAGGTCAGCCTTCGTGAACGGCTTGATCAGGTAAGCCATCGCGCCCGCCTCGCTGGCCCGCTGCACAAGGTCGCGCTGGGAGAAGGCGGTCAGGATGATGACCGGGGCGAGCTGGCTCGAGGTGATCTGCTCGGCGGCCGAGATCCCGTCCAGGCCAGGCATCTTCACGTCCATGATCACCAGGTCGGGTCGCAACTCCTCGGCAAGCCGGACGGCACTCTCGCCGTCAGCGGCCTCGCCGGCTACGACGTAGCCCTCCTCCTCCAGCATCTCGCGCAGGTCGAGGCGGATGAGAGCCTCATCCTCGGCTATTACCACGTTGAAGGGGCTCTTGGTCACGAGCAGAGCGTACCGAAGAGCCGGTACATTAGCCTTCAGCGCCTCCGACTGGAGGGTCGGGCCCCGGTATTCCAATCTGGTAGAGAACGCGGACTCAAAATCCGTGCAGTGTGGGTTCGAGTCCCACTCGGGGCACCTAGTGCGATCCAGAGAAGGCCGGCCTGCGGGCAGAGTGTCCGAGGTGCGCCTCTCCGCCCACAATTCCCGAGCCGCGGCGGGATTATGCGTATCTGCTCGGCAGTGCGCCCTGACAACGCCGTCCTGATCGTTCAGAAGGACGGCTGCAAGGAGGTCCGGTCCTGTTCTCGGCACTGGCCGTGCCTGTTCCCGCAGCACGGAGCCGGCCTGAAGCACAACAGGAAGATCGAGCTTCAGCCCTGGCAGTTGGTCATCACGAGGCAGCATCCGGGCCAGCTCGTGCGGGGGCTCTTTCACTCGGACGGCTGCAGATTTACCAATCGAGTGCGCCGGCCGCTGTCCGATGGCGATCACTGGTATGAGTATCCGCGGTATATGTTCACCAACGAGTCGCGAGACATCCTCGAGATCTGCGGCTGGACGCTGGACCGGCTGAGCGTTAGCTGGCGATTCTCGAGGCGGAACACTATCTCGGTGGCGCGCCGTGAGGCGGTGCTGAGACTCGACCAGTTTGTGGGCCCCAAGTACTGAATCGGCGGGTCGAGCCCAGGCCTCAGGTCTGCTGCTCACACCGCAGCGCGTCCACCGGGCCCTAGCTGGCGGCGTAGCCACGTCTGCGGCTGTCCTGTCTCGGCGGCCATGGCCGACCAGGTCCAGCCATCGGCGCGCCGGTCCGCCACGTAGTCAGCGACGCAGGGGTAGCCGACGGCAGCCGCTACCCGCGCCGCGCGGCGGTCCGCCGCGTGTCGCTTGCCCGCGTGCGCGGTCTTCGGCAGCCCGTGGCGGCGCAGTGCCGCCGCCACCGCGTGGTAGCTCATGCCGGTCTCGGCGGCGATCTCGTTCACGGTCCGGTGCCGCTGCACGTGCCGGTCCCGCAGGTATGCCGCCACGTCGGTGAACCCCAGCGGGCCCACGACCGCGAGCCACCGGGCGTCGGCGCGGCCTGCTGACGGCCGCGCCTGGGCCGCAGCCGCTGCGGCCGGGTCCAGCGCAGCCAGGTGCCGCGACAGCCAGTCCTTGTGCAGTCCGGCCTCCCGGCTGATGGCCGCAAGGCTCGCTCCCCGTGCCACCCGGTCGCGCACCAGCGCCCCGATGTCGGGATAGCCGCGCTCGCTCGCCGCTGCGGCCGCAACGGCTGCCAGGTGCGCCGCGTGACGCGCCCGGCTCGCCTCGGCGCTTGCTGCGCGCGCGGCCCCGGTCATCGCCGCTCTGGCCCGGCGCCTGCGCTGCTCTGGCAGCCGCCGGCCACGGGCGGCCGCGGCGGCGTCCCTGGCCAGGTCGCCAGCCCTGGCACGGGCCCGGCCGCGTGCGCTGCCCGTCCGCACCGCTGGCTCGAAGAGCAGCCGTGCCGAGAACGAGGCGGACCGCATCTTGCGGGTCGAGATGCCCTCGAGCGACTGGCCGCGCTCCAGCCCGAACGCCTCGCAGTAGCCATCCTTGGTCCAGCCGTGCGCGCGCAGGTGCGTCGTGACCGACCGCCACCACCCGCCGCACAGGTGGCAGAGCACGAAGTCACCCTCCACCACGACCTCGCCCGCGGGCGCGAAATGCGGGGTGCCGTCGGCCAGCACGCCTACCAGGGCACGCCGCCGCGGCGGCCGGGCGGCGGCCCGGTATGTGGCCGGGGCACCCCGCGGAGCAAGGACGCCCGCTGTCCCGGCGGCCATCGGCGCCTCCCTCAGGCTGGGACGGAACTGCCGCATGGGGTAGTAACACTGAGACTACTGAGCATCTGCGCTGCCGTCACTACCCGGCGCCGCCTGCGGGCCGACGGCATTTCAGGCGGCTAAGCTCGGCGAGGTAGGCCCACCAAGGAGCAGGGGATGACCGCCACGCCGCCGCTGTCGCTGTCGGAATGGGTGGTGCTTGCCCTGGTAGCGGAGCAGCCGACGCACGGGTTCCCGATCGCGGCGCTGACCGCGAGCGGCGGCGAGCTTGGCCGGATCTGGTACATACCGCGTCCTGTCGTCTACCGCTCACTGGGCAGGCTCGCCGACGCAGGCCTGGTGACGGCCGACGGCAGCGAGCCGGGCCGCGGTCCGCAGCGGACGATCTACAAGATCACCCCGGCGGGCAGCACCGCCGTCGGCAGCTGGCTGCGAACGCCCGTGCACCACGTCCGCGAGGTGCGCTCGCACCTGCTGATGAAGCTGGCCCTGCTGGACCGGGCCGGAGCCGACGCGACCGACCTATTGCGGCGCCAGCGCGACGCGCTGCTGCCTATCGCCCACGCCATCTCCGCCGAGCACACGCCAGCCGCCGGCTTCGAGGCAACGCTGCTGGCCTGGCGACGGGCAAGCGCCGATGCCGCCATGAGCTTCCTGGCCGACGTCACCCCGGCGCCCTAGCGCTCGCTGCCAGGCGCGGGCACGGCCGGGCAGTCCCCTTCCCCCTGGCACGCGCGCGCAGACGTTCCGCTAGAGCGCTCCGGGCTGCGCGCGGCCACCCGCCATGGGGCCGTCCTGGCCGGCCGGCCCTGGCGGTTCCGTCGCTGACGCCTCGGGTCCCGCGGGCTTACTGGCCTCCGGCGCCGGCCCGGCAGGCTGCCGAAGGGCGCTGGCCAGCGCGCTGTCCGAGCGCGGCCGCAGCGGCCTGGACATCTGGCGGGCCGACTCGATGAACACCGGGCGCCGGTGCCCGTGCGCCACGATCAGGTAGGACCAGGCCACCAGCAAGATCGCCAGCATGGCGGCCTCGTTGGCGCGCAGCCCGAACAGCCGCGGCGTATACCCCACGCGCTGCGCCTCCACGCAGAACCTGGCCGTGGCGTACAACCCGGCATAGAGAGCGAACGCGCGGTCCCCGGTCAGCGCGAAGCGCCGGATCGCGTAGCCGACCGCCACCGCCACCAGCAGATAGAGCAGCGACTCGTACAGGAAGATCGGCTGGAAGGTGGCGAACGCCTGGTAGCCGGCCGCCCGGTGCGACGGCGCGATGGCGACGGCCCAGGGCAGGCCTGACGGCAGTCCGTAAAGCGTCTGGCTGAACCAGTTGCCCCACACAGCGATGGCCTGGGCCAGCGGCAGCGCAGGCGCCGCGGCCAGCGCGAGCGGGCCGATCTCGATGTCGCGCCTGCGGCAGTACCACCAGGCCGCCAGGGCCCCGGCCGCCACGGCGCCGGCGATCCCGAGGCCGCCGTCCCAGATACGCAGCGCGTTCACCCAGTCGCGGCCGGCGCCCAGGTACAGGTGATAGTTGGTCACCACGCTGTACAGCCTGGCGCCGACGAGCCCGACCGGCACCGCCACGGTAGCGACGCTGAGCACGACCCCGTGCGGTCCGCCAGCGCTGCGGTAGCGCCGGTCGGTCAGCCACAGGCCGACCAGCACGCCGGCCGCCATGCAGAGCGCGAACGCCCGCACGGGGACCGGGCCCAGCCGCCAGATATCACTGGCCGGGCTAGGGAGAAATGCCGTCGGCATGGACAGGACGTTACCCGCCCGCCTGCGTAGTCAGACCAGTTTGTGCCCGCGGGCTACCGGAGCGGGAGCGTATGCGGCGCGATGGCCGCCGGCAACTCGGTATCACCGCACAGGTAACGGTCCACCGCAGCCGCCGCCGACCGGCCCTCGGCGATAGCCCACACGATCAGCGACTGGCCACGGCCCATGTCGCCGGCCACGTACACGCCAGGCACCGAGGTGGCAAACGACGCGTCCCTGGCAACATTGCCGCGCTGGTCGAACGCGACCCCGAGCCCGCTGGTCAGCCGGCCAGGCTCGGCGCCGGTGAAGCCCATGGCCAGCAGCACCAGGTCGCAGGGCAGCTCGCGCTCGGTGCCGGGCAGCGGCACCGGCGCTCCGCCGGACAGGTCGACCTCGACCAGTTCCAGGGCGCGGACGCGGCCGGCCGGATCGGCCAGGAAGCGCTGCGTAGAGACCGCGTAGACCCGCTCGCCGCCCTCCTCGTGCGCGCCGGACACCCGGTAGACCGCCGGGTGCACCGGCCAGGGCTGACTGGATGGCCGCTGGTCAGGCGGCCGCGGCAGGATCTCGAGCTGGGTGACGCAGGCGGCGCCCTGGCGGTGCGCGGTGCCCAGGCAGTCGGCGCCGGTGTCGCCGCCGCCGATGATCACGACATGGCGGCCGCGCGCGGAAATCGCCGGCTCGGCGGCAGGACCGGCACCGCGTGCGGTGGCCCGGTTGGCTAGCGGCAGGTATTCCATCGCCTGGTGAATCCCGTCAAGCTCAGCGCCTGGCACCGGCAGCCCGCGGGCCACCGAGGCGCCGCAGGCCAGCACGATGGCGTCGTAGTCCCGGCGCAGCCTGGCCGCGGTCACGTCGTGCCCGGCGTGCACCCCGCACCGGAACTCGGTCCCCTCCGCCAGCATCTGCACCAGCCGCCGGTCCAGGTGGCGCTTCTCCATCTTGAACTCGGGGATGCCGTAGCGCAGCAGCCCTCCCGGCGCGTCGGCGCGCTCGAAGACCGTGACGGCGTGGCCCGCTCTCGTTAGCTGCTGCGCAGCGGCCAGCCCGGCCGGGCCTGAGCCGACCACGGCGACCTTCCGGCCGGCCGCTACCGCCGCGGGCGACGGACGTCGCGGCGGCACCCAGCCCTCGCGCCAGGCCCGGTCGATGATCTCCACCTCGACCTGCTTGATCGTGACTGGGCCCGCGCTGACCGAATCCGGGCTGATGCCGAGCACGCATGCCGACTCACACGGCGCCGGGCACAGCCGGCCGGTGAACTCAGGGAAGTTGTTCGTCGCGTGCAGCCGCTCGACGGCGGCCCGCCAGTCGCCCGCCGACACCAGCTCGTTCCACTCGGGGATCAGGTTCCCGAGCGGGCAGCCCTGGTGGCAGAACGGGATGCCGCAGTCCATGCACCGGCTGGCCTGCCGCTCGAGCTCGCTGGCCGGGAAGTCGGCGTACACCTCCCTCCAGTCCGTGATCCGCACGTCCACCGGCCGCCGCTGCGGGGTGCGGCGCGGCGCGCTGAGGAAGCCCCTGGGGTCAGCCATGGCGCCCCCTCAGCCGCTCGCCGCGGCCATGACGGCCTCGCTCACGTCGGTGCCGTCCCGCTCGGCCTGGCTGGCGGCCCGCAGCACCCGCTTGTAATCGGTCGGCATCACCTTCCCGAACCTGGCCGCGGCCGCCGGCCAGTCGGCCAGCAGCCGCGCGGCCACCCGCGATCCGGTCTCCGCCTGATGCCGCGCCACTAGCTCGTGCAGGAACCCGCAGTCCTCCTCGGCAAGCGGCTCGAGGTCGACCATCTCGGTGTTGACCCGGCGCGGGTCCGGGTCGAGCAGGTAGGCGATGCCACCGGACATCCCGGCCGCGAAGTTCCGCCCCACCGGCCCGAGGATGGCAACGCGGCCGCCGGTCATGTACTCGCAGCCGTGGTCGCCGGTGCCCTCCGCCACCGCGGTGGCGCCCGAGTTCCGGACGCAGAATCTCTCGCCGACCACGCCGCGCAGCAGCATCTCGCCGCTGGTCGCGCCGTAGCCGATCACGTTTCCCGCTATGACATGCTGCTCGGCGGGAAACGGCGCCGCCGGATCGGGAGCCGCGACTATCCGCCCGCCCGACAAGCCCTTGCCAAGGTAGTCGTTGGCATCGCCGCGAAGCCGGAGCGTGATGCCACGGGGCAGAAACGCGCCGAGCGACTGGCCTGCCGAGCCAGACAGGCTGATGTCGATGGTGTTGTCGGGCAACCCGTCCCCGCCCCACCGGCGGGTTAGCTCGCTGCCGAGCATCGTGCCGACCGACCGGTTGACGTTGCGGACCGGCAGCTCGAGCCGGACCTGGCTGCCATGCTCCAGTGCGCCCTCGGCCAGCAGGATCAGGGTGTTGTCCAGCGCCTTGTCCAGCCCGTGGTCCTGGCCGGTCACGCAGTGCCTGGCCGCGCCCTCCGGCAGCGCGGGCACGTGCAGCACCGGGGTGAGGTCGAGCCCGGCGGCCTTCCAGTGCGCGATCGCGGCCATGGTGTCCAGCAGCTCGGCGTGCCCGACCGCCTCGGCCAGGCTGCGGAAGCCCATCGCGGCCAGGTACTCGCGCACCTGCTTGGCGATGAACTCGAAGAAGTTCACCACGAACTCGGGCTTGCCGGTGAACCTGCTGCGCAGCTCGGGGTTCTGGGTGGCAACGCCGACCGGACAGGTGTCCAGGTGGCAGACGCGCATCAGCACGCACCCGGCGACCACCAGCGGCGCGGTGGCGAAGCCGAACTCCTCCGCGCCGAGCAGCGCGGCCACGATCACGTCCCTGCCGGTCTTGAGCTGCCCGTCGGCCTGGACCACGATCCGGTCTCGCAGCCCGTTCAGCAGCAGTGTCTGCTGTGTCTGCGCAAGCCCGATCTCCCACGGCCCGCCCGCGTGCTTGATGCTGGTCAGCGGGGCCGCGCCGGTGCCGCCGTCATGCCCCGAGATCAGCACCACGTCAGCGTGCGCCTTGGAGACCCCGGCCGCGACGGTGCCGACGCCCATCTCGGCGACCAGCTTGACGTGCACCCTGGCCCGCGGGTTGGCGTTCTTCAGGTCGTGGATGAGCTGCTTCAGGTCCTCGATCGAGTAGATGTCGTGGTGCGGCGGCGGCGAGATCAGCCCGACGCCCGGCGTGGAGTGCCTGGTCTGCGCGATCCACGGGTACACCTTGTGGCCCGGCAGCTGGCCGCCCTCGCCCGGCTTGGCGCCCTGCGCCATCTTGATCTGCAGGTCATCGGCGTTGACCAGATACTCGCTGGTGACCCCGAACCGGCCGCTGGCCACCTGCTTGACCGCGGACCGGCGCAGGTCCCCGTTCTCGTCGGGCACGTACCGGCGGGCGTCCTCGCCGCCCTCGCCGGTGTTGGACCGGCCGCCGATGCGGTTCATGGCGATCGCGATCGTCTCGTGCGCCTCGGCGGAGATCGACCCGTAGGACATTGCGCCGGTGCTGAACCTGCGCACGATGCTCGCTACCGGCTCGACCTCATCCAGCGGAACCGGCGGCCGCGCCGGGCGGTCGTCCTCCGCGCCGCGGATGCGCAGCAGGCCGCGCAGCGTCATCAGCCGGGCCGACTGATCGTCGACTAGCCTGGTGTACTCCCGGAACACGCTCTCCTGCCCGGTCCTGGTCGCGTGCTGCAGCTTGAACACCGTCTCCGGGTTGAACAGGTGCGGCTCGCCCTCGCGCCGCCACTGGTAGTCACCGCCGGTCTCCAGCCGCTGGTGCGGGCGGCCGCCCCGCTCCGGGTAGGCAACGCGGTGCCGCTTGCTGACCTCGGCCGCCAGCTCGGCGAAGCCGACGCCGCCAAGTGGCGAGGAGGTGCCAGCGAAGCAGCTGTCGATGACCTCGGCGCCGAGGCCCACGGCCTCGAAAAGCTGCGCGCCGGTGTAGGAGGCCACCGTGGACACGCCCATCTTCGACATGATCTTCAGGACGCCCTTGCCAAGCGCCTTCATCAGGTGCTCGGCGGCCTGCGCCCCGGTGAGATCCCGCAGCACGCCGCGGCGGACCAGTTCCTCGACCGACTCGACGGCCAGGTACGGGCAGACCGCCGCCGCGCCGTAGCCAAGCAGCAGAGCGATGTGATGGCACTCGCGGGCGTCGCCGGACTCGACGACCAGCCCGGCCAGCGTCCGGGTGCGCTCGCCGATCAGGTGATGGTGCACCGAGCCGGTCAGTAGCAGCGACGGGATCGGCGCGAGCGCGGCGGCGTCCACCTCCTGAAGGGTGCGCGTCGCACCCCCTGGCTGGCCCTGCCCGCCGCCCGCGGCCGCGCCGCGGTCGGACAGCACGATGATCCTGGCCCCGGCTGCGATCGCAGCCGACACCTCGGCGTTGATCTGCTGCAGCCTGGCCTGCAGCGCCTGGCCGCCGCCCGCCACCTCGTAACGGCCGTCGACCACGTGCGCGGCGAAGCCCGGCAGGTCGCCGTCGTCGTTGATGTGCACGATCTTGGCCAGGTCGCTTTCCCCGATCACCGGGAACGGCAGCACCACCTGACGGCACGAGGCAGGGCCGGCTTCCAGCAGGTTGTGCTCCGGGCCGGTCGAGGAGCCGAGCGCTGTGACCAGTTCCTCCCTGATCGCGTCCAGCGGCGGGTTGGTCACCTGGGCGAAGAGCTGGGTGAAGTAGTCGTAGACCAGCCGCGGCCGGTCCGACAGCACCGCGATCGGGGTGTCGGTGCCCATCGAGCCGAGCGGCTCGGCACCGGTCCTGGCCATCGGCGCGAGCAGCACCCGCAGCTCTTCCTCGGTGTAGCCGAACTGCTGCTGCTGGATGAGCAGGACCTGGCTGTCGGGCAGTTCGCGGGTGCGCTCGGGCAGCCGGTTCAGGTGCAGCATGCCCGCGTGCAGCCAGTCCGCGTACGGGTGCTCGGCTGCGAGCTGCGCCTTGACCTCCTCGTCCTCGATGATCCGCCCGGCCCTGGTGTCGGCCAGGAAGATCCGGCCCGGCTGCAGCCTGCCCTTGCGCACCACGGTCGCCGGGTCCAGGTCGAGCACGCCGACCTCGCTGGCCAGCACCACCAGCCCGTCGCTGGTCACCCAGTACCGACCTGGCCGCAGGCCGTTGCGGTCGAGCACCGCGCCCACCACCGTCCCGTCGGTGAAGGCGATGAGGGCCGGGCCGTCCCACGGTTCCATCAGCGAGGCGTGGAATCGGTAGAAGGCATGCCGGCCGGCGTCCATCTCCCTGTGCCGCTCCCATGGCTCGGGAATCATCATCAAGATCGCGTGCGGCAGGGAGCGGCCGCCCAGGTGCAGCAGCTCCAGGCACTCATCGAAGCTGGCCGAGTCGCTGACGGTGTCGTCCAGGATGGGCAGTAGCCGCTCGATGCCGCGCCCGGCGGCGTCCGTGCCGAAGACCTCAGAGGCGAGCTGTGCCTCCCTGGCGCGCATCCAGTTCCGGTTGCCGCGGATCGTGTTGATCTCGCCGTTGTGCGCGATCAGCCGGTAGGGGTGGGCCAGCGGCCACGACGGGAAGGTGTTGGTAGAGAACCTGGAGTGCACCAGCGCTATGGCCGAGCGGTAGCGCTCGTCGGCCAGGTCTGGGAAGAACGGC
>DASPWG010000165.1:0-33392 GCA_035621915.1 Streptosporangiaceae bacterium | reverse complement strand
GCTGGAAGAAGAGTTCGCTGAGCTATGCAAATGGCGACTGCGTCGAGGTCGCCGCGTTGCCGGACGGCCGTATCGGCCTCCGTGACAGCAAGGACACTACTGGTCCCGTTCTCCGGTTCACGCCCGCAGAATGGCACGCCTTTATCGCCGGAGTAACAAACGGCGAATTCGATTACCCACCCTTCTAGACGACTAATCGGGCAACACGACGATACGTGTTGCCCGATTTTTCATGCCCGCAGCACAGGCGGCACTCACCGCCGCCGGCACGCGCTCTGCCTAGCCAGGCATGCTGCCCCGGCGCAGGCCCCCGCGCCAGCGTGAGCGGCGCGGCGAGGTAACCCTGATCGTGCCGCCGAAGGCCATGGCGTGGATCTCGACGACAGGCGAGCCAGGAACCGCGCGCGGCGTCCGGTTGATCTTCCTGGTAAGCATGCTCGTCCCGAGTACCTCCACGGAAACGCCCTCGGGAACGATCAGCTCGAGCGTCCCGCCGACCACGGTGCCGTAGATGACCACCCGCTGGCTCTGCAGCAGAGCCTCCCGCAGGTCCAGCACTGCCTCGCCGAAGACGGCCACGACGGGCACCGTCGCCGGGACAACCCAGCGGCCGTCCCTGCGCTCCCGGCTGAACACGGCCAGGACATTGCTCTTGCGATCGAGCCGGAACGGCTGCTTCGACGGCTCGGCCAGGTCCGTCGTCAGGACCGCGAGCTCGCCGAGAGTCCTAGCGGCGCAGGCCCGCTCAATGCGCTCGGAATGCTCGTCCGGCGTCAGCCGCCCGTCGGCGGCGGCCGCGTTGAGCAGCGACATCACGCCCTCCCGGTCCGCGTCAGAGGCACGCATGTCGCGGGGCTGCGGGCGGTATGTCACAGTCCGAAGATTACTCCTGGGCGGCGGCCAGGCCGACGCTAGCGGCGGTGCGAGGGCGGCCGCTGGCGGCCCGTCGAAGACTCCGCCGACAGGCTCACTACGTCCAGGTCGCCCCGTAGTTGGTGGTATCGAGCTGAATGCACGCGGAGGACTCGTCAACGTAGTACAGATGGCCGAAGCCCTCGGGCCAGACGATGACGGCGGGAGCGCCGCTGGCCTTCGTAGGGCTGACGTTCTTCCAGCCCGACCAGGCCTTCCCGTCCCAGAGGTTGGCCTGGATATACCCGTCCTGGCCGAGGCCGGCCACGACCGTCTGGCCGGCTTCCCACCGCCCGGAGGCGAGCGCGGAGACGAGCGTCCCTCCCAGATTCTGCAAGTCAGGCTCCTTTACCTTGCCGAGCGCCGCGGACATGGCCGCCTGGCTCGCGTAGTTCGCGACATCGCGGTCGATGGCACCGCTGATGTCGTACTGATGGATGGCCCATGTCTTCCACGGCGCAGGCACCTGGGGGTGACCGGCCGGGTCGGACGGGTCCGCGATCCAGAGCGGGTAGCCGCCAAGCCCGGCGCAGTAACCTTCCGCGGCGAAGTCGCGGAAGGTGTAGAGAAGCGGCTTTCTGCCAAGCCGGGCCTCAAGCCGAGACTGTACGTCGACCGCCCAGGCGGCTACCTGCGCCGGATCCAGGCCGTCGCTCACCTCGAGGTCGAGCGCGACCGCGTCGTCGTCGCGCAGGCCAAGGCCATTGATCTGGCTGATGAAATAGTCGACGGTGTCTGCGGCGCTCACCGACGGATGCGCGAACAGGTAGCCGATCCTGCCCTTGTTGTTGTCAAGCAGCCATTGCCAGTCGGCCGACGCATCGGGGTTCACGTACTGAACATCGCCAGGCTGCAGCTCGGTTATTTTCACCGCCGCCCAGGAGATGCTCCCGGCCTCGGATACCCAGGTGCCCGGAGGGCCCTGGAAGCTGGCTACGTCGACCCCGGCGAGGGTCTTGCGGGCGGCCGACTGAGTGAGGCGGCGTAGTAAGTTGAGCACGGTGCAGCACCTTATCGTGTAGGGCCAGCCAAAACAGGCGATCCGCTGGGTTATCGCCGCACCGGCGCGCAGTGCGACAGCGGCATGCCAGGCCGGCCCGCCGGACAGCACGGCGGGCATCGCCGGTGGAGCGGCAGGCGGCGGCATGGTCCCCGGAACAGAACCTGCTCAGCCCCTGTTAGTTTGGTATTAGCAACTATCGACAGCGCGGAGGGGACCGGGTCGTGGGCGAGCCTTCGGACAACACGCGAGGCCCGAGGGTGCGCGGCGCCAGCTACAAGTGGGTGGCGCTGTCCAATACGACGCTCGGCATGCTGGCCGCGACCGTCAACGCGTCCATCGTGATCATCGCGCTGCCGGCGATCTTCCGCGGCATCGACCTGAACCCGCTCGAGCCAAGCAACATCAGCTACCTGCTGTGGATGCTGATGGGCTACCTGGTCGTCTCTGCCGTCCTGGTCGTTACGCTCGGCAGGCTCGGCGACATCTACGGCCGGGTGCGCATGTACAACGCCGGGTTCGCGATCTTCGGCCTCGGCGCGCTGGCGCTGCCCTTCGACCCGTTCAAGGGCCCGTCAGGCGCACTGTGGCTGATCGGGTTCCGCGTCATCCAGGCCGTCGGCGGCGCCATGCTGATGGCCAACTCGCCCGCGATCCTGACCGACGCGTTCCCGGCCAATCAGCGCGGCACGGCCATGGGCATCAACCAGGTGGCCGGCATATCCGGGCAGTTCATCGGGCTCATCCTCGGCGGCGTGCTGGCGGCCGTCGACTGGCGGCTGGTCTTCATCGTGTCGGTGCCGATCGGCCTGGGCGGCACGATCTGGTCCTACCTCAGCCTCAAGGAGGTCGGCGTCCGGACCCCGGCCAAGATCGACTGGCTTGGTAACGTCGCCTTCGCCGTCGGCCTGATCATGCTGCTCACCGGGATCACCTACGGGATCCAGCCCTACGGCGGGCACTCGATGGGCTGGACGAGCCCGCTGGTGCTCACCGGCCTGATCGGCGGCCCGGTGCTGCTTGCCCTGTTCTGCGTCATCGAGACCAGGGTCGAAGCACCCATGTTCGACCTGCACCTGATGAAGATCCGCGCCTTCGCGGCCGGGACGGGCGCCACGCTGCTGGCCGCCATCGCCCGCGGCGGGCTGCAGTTCATGCTGATCATCTGGCTGCAGGGCATCTGGCTGCCGATTCACGGTTACGCATTCTCCGACACCCCGCTCTGGTCGGGCATCTACCTGCTCGCGCTGACCTGCGGCTTCGTGGTCTCAGGCCCGGTATCGGGCTGGCTGTCGGACAAGCACGGCGCACGGATGTTCGCCTCAGGCGGCCTGCTGGTCTCGGCGCTGGCCTTCGGCGGGCTGCTGCTGATCCCCGTCGACTTCAGCTATCCCGAGTTCGCGGCGCTGATCTTCCTGGCCGGCGCGGGCATGGGCCTGTTCTCCGCCCCGAACGCGGCCGCGATCATGAACAGCGTGCCGGCCAGGCAGCGCGGCGCGGCCTCGGGCATGCTGGCGACGTTCCAGAACTCCGGCTTCGTGCTGTCCATCGGCGTCTTCTTCTCGCTGATGATCGCCGGCCTCGCCGCGACGCTGCCGACGACGCTGACCAACGGGCTGACGGCGCAGGGCGTGCCGCACGCCATCGCGGCGAAGATCGGCGGCCTGCCTCCGGTCGGCAGCCTGTTCGCCGCCTTCCTGGGCTACAACCCGATCAAGGAACTGCTCGGCCCGACCGGCGTGCTGAGCCACCTTCCCGCAGGCCACGTGGCCAGGCTGACCGGCAAGGCCTTCTTCCCTGGGCTGATCTCGCAGCCGTTCCATCATGGCCTGGTGATCGTGTTCAGCGCCGCGATCTGCGTGCTGGTCATCGCGGCCGGCGCCTCAGCGCTGCGCGGCGGCAAGTACGTGCACGAGGAGGCGGTCGCCGCGGCGACGATCGCCGCCTCGACCGCGACGACGGGCGCGGGAACCGACATCATCAGCGAGGACATCGCGGCGGACGAGGCGCAAGCGCCCGCCGAGGTGCCGGCAGCCGAGGCGGGCTCGGCGGCGGACGCGGGCGAGCACCCCAACGGGGCCGCCCGTGCGACTGTACGGAGCGCGGACGGTCGTGCTACTCCTAACGCATGACGCCAGCCGAGGACAGGGCCGCCAGAGAAGTCGTCGCCAGGGCGCAGGACGCAGACCTTGAGCTTGTCCGGTTCCTGTACGCCGACAGCGGCGGGGTAATCCGGGGCAAGTCCGCGGCGCTACGTTTCCTGCCCGAGCGCATCGCCAGTGGCATCGGCCACACCACCGCCATGATGGCGATGACCATGCTGGACACGCTGCAGACGGTCGACGGGATGGGCCCGGTCGGCGAGGTCAGGATCAAGCCGGATCCGGCGACCTTCGTCGCGCTCCCGTACGCACCTGGCGCAGGCGCCATGCTGGCCGACCTCGTATCGCCCGACGGCACGCCGTGGGAAGCCTGCTCGCGGACGTTCCTCAAGCAGGCGATCGCCGAGCTGGCGAGCGCCGACCTGGCGATGTCAGCGGCCTTCGAGCCGGAGTTCACGATCGGCACCCGGCGGCCCGACCCGGCTGGCGGCCCTGACCGCCTGGTCCCGGCCGATGACAGCCTGTGCTACTCGGCCACGGGATTCGACCAGGCGCACGACTACGTCATCGAGATCGTGCGCGCGCTCAACGCGCAGGGCCTGCAGGTCGAGCACTACTACCCCGAACTCGGCCACGGCCAGCAGGAGATCTCGATCCGGCACGCGCCCGCGCTGCGCGCGGCCGACAACCACGTGCTGTACCGGGAGACGGTGCGCGGAGTCGCGTTCCGGCAGGGCCTGTGGGCCAGCCTGGCACCCAAGCCCATCGCCAATCAGGCGGGCAACGGCACGCACCTGCACGCGTCGCTGAGCCGGCTGACACCGGACGGCTCCCCCGGCGCCTCTGCCTTCACCGACCCCGACGACCAGTACGGGCTGTCGGAGACCGGCTATCACTTCATCGGCGGCGTCCTCGCCCACCTGCCCGCCCTTGTCGCCCTGACTTGCGGGAGCGTCAATAGCTACCGCCGGCTACAGCCCCAGTTCTGGAGCAGCGCCTACACCGTCTACGGGATGGACAACCGGGAGGCGGCGATCCGCATCTGCTCACCGCTGCGCGGTGACCCGGCCAGCACGGTCAACCTGGAACTCAAGCCGTCGGACTCAAGCGCCAACCCGTACCTGTCCCTCGGCGCGTTCATCTACGCGGGCCTGGACGGCATCCGCAGCGAGACGCAGCCCGGCCGGGCCGTCAACGTGGACCCCGCCTCGCTTTCGGAGGACGAGCGCGCCGCTGCTGGGGCGGAGCGGCTGCCACGCTCGCTGAGCGAGGCGCTGGACGCCCTTGCCGCCGATGACCTGCTGCTGGCCGCCCTCGGACCGCTGCGGTCATCGGCCTACCTGGCAGTGAAGCGGGCCGAGGCGGCCGCGTTCGCCGAGCACGATGCCGACTTCGAGTGCTTGCAGCACTTCATCAGGTTCTAGCGGCCGCGCCGGCCGATGAACCTGCGGACCGCGATCGAGGACCTGCGCCTGGTCGACCAGCACCTGCACTCGGTGCTGCCCGGCGTAGTTGACCGGCCGCAGTTCGAGCGCCTGCTCACCGAGTCCGACCGGCCCGCACCGGCCGGGACCAGCCAGTTCGACTCCCAGCTCGGCTTCGCGCTGCGCCGCTGGTGCGCCCCGCTGCTCGGGCTGCATGCCGAAGTGCCCGCCGATGCCTATCTGCACGAACGCAATTCATTGGGGGAAACGCCGCCCTCGGCCACGCTGCTGTCCGCCGCGGGCTGCAGCCGGCTGCTGGTCGACACTGGCTTCGCCGCACCCGGCTCGGCGAGCATGGCCGAGCTCGCGCGGCTGTCCGGCGCGATCGTCCATGAGGTGGTACGGCTGGAGGCCGTCGCGGAGGAACTTGCGGTGGCGGGCTGCGCGGCCGGCGAGTTCGCCGAGCGTTACCGCGATGCGCTGTGGCAGCGGTCGGCGGATGCCGTCGCGGTGAAGAGCATCATGGCCTACCGGCACGGGCTGGACTTCGAGGCTGCGCGGCCCGGCCGCCGCGACGTGGTCGAGGCGGCCGGAGCCTGGCTCAGCCAGGCGGCGTCCTCTGGCCGGGCGCGGCTCACCGACCCGGTCCTGCTCCGCGAGGTGCTGTGGGCCGGGGTGGATCGCGGCCTGCCGATCCAGCTGCATACCGGGTTCGGTGACCCCGATCTCGACCTGCGCCGCGCCGACCCGCTGCTGTGCCGCGACTTCCTGGCCGGCGTGTCCGACGCGGGAGTGCCCGTCGTGCTGCTGCACTGCTACCCGTTCCACCGCGGCGCGGCCTACCTGGCGCAGGCGTATCCGCACGTCTACATCGACCTCGGGCTGACGATGAACTACGTCGGCGCCCGCGCCGCAGCGGTGCTCGCCGAGGCGCTGGAGCTCGCGCCATTCGCCAAGGTGCTCTACTCCTCCGACGCGTTCGGCCTGCCTGAGCTGGTCTACCTCGGCGCCCGGATCTGGCGTAACGCCATGGCCGAGGTGCTCGGCGGCTGGGTCGGCGCTGGCCAGTGGAGTCAGCACGACGCCATCCGGGTCGCCGGAATGATCGGCGCCGGCAATGCGGCGCGGCTCTACGGACTGCCCGAAGCTGACTAGCTCGACGACGCCTGGCTGCCAGCGCAAGTAACAGACACCGGGCGTAACCGCGATGCCAGCGGCCTCAGGAACTGGTACCGTCCAGTGATTTCTGCATAGAAATCGTTCTTAACTGGCCTAGATATCAGAAGGAGCGGAACATGGCCATCCGCCGGGCGACCCAGAAGGCACAGGTCATCGCCAAGCTGCAGGAGATCGCGCCGCCTGGCGAGACCTTCATCGCCTGCGTACACGGTGAGACCGGGCCGAGCCCGTGGCTCAACGGGGTGTTCGACCAGGTCCCGTTCCTCGGCCTGATCGTGGCACTGACCCGCCGGTTCTACTTCTTCACGCTCACCAACAGCTCGGTGGTGGTGAACTCAGCCAGCCGGTTCACCAACCGGCCGGGCCCGGTGATCGTCTCGTTCCCGCGCGCGGCATTCCCGGTGACCGGCTTCAACCGGGCGGCGGTGTGGAGCAAGTTCTACGTGCAGTTCCCTGGCGCCGGCAAGCCGACCCGGATCAACGTGCACCGGTACTGGCGTTCCGACCTGGACGCGCTGTCGGCGGCGTTCCCGGCCAGCGTCACGGCGGCCAGCACCGCCGAGGGTGGCGCCGTTCCCGCCTGAGCCGTGCGCTCCGGGCCGGCCGGAGCCAGGGCCGGACGACTTACCGCGCGGCCCCGAACGGGTACCGCCGACGACTTTGTGCGAGTTGCAGTCACTCTCGCGCCGGTTATGACATGGTTTGCGTTCCTGAACTCGCACAAAGTCAGTTCCGGGTGCTCGTGCGCCGGCTGAGCGCGGGACCAGCAGGCGACCTCTCGCTACGCGACAGTGATCCCCGCGGCGAGCGCCGCCTGCAGGAGGTTCTGCGCGCCGTCCGCGGCAGTGCGGGCCAGAATGGCGTGCGTGTGCGCGGTGTCGATGTCACCGAGGCCAATGCAGCTTGCCGCCACGCGCGCATCATGCGCGGCCATTTCCAGCTGCCGGGCTGCCTCGCTGAGGTCTATCTGGCCACCATCGGCGTCATGACTGGTAGTCACCGGCTCACCCTCCTCGTCCTTGCGGCCAGGGCCCGCTACGGGCCCTGCCTGGTCCGGATAGCTGACCGGACGGCAGGCGGTTTCCTGATCCGGGCCGGCCAGCTATCCGGCACCACTGGTGTTACCCGGCCGCCGCCCGCCCATGCCAATCCGCGGCACGCTGCGCGCGGGATTACGGCCGCCATTCGGAAGTGTCCTATCGGGGCGGCCAGACAATGACCGGCACGCGCAGGGCCCGGCCGCGGGGTTGACCGGCGCAACCTGCCTGATCGGCCACGGGATGGCCGGCGCTACCTGATCGCATCGGCGGGAAAGTGGCGTCACCGGTCCGGATCGGTCAGCACGCCGCCCATCAGCAGGCTCAGCATCCGGTCGGCCTGACCGGCGTCACCGCCGGCCGACTCGGTCGCCATGATCAGCCCGTGAGTGAGCCGGATCAGGTCGGCGGCCTGCACCTCCGGCCGGACCACGCCAGCCTGCTGCGCCCTGGCAAGCAGTACGTCGGTGCAGTCGCGCAGCACCATGCTGCACGCGGAAATCAGCTCGGAGTTCTTGCCCAGGGTGGCAACCAGCGCCGCGCTCAGGCTCCGCTTGGTGCGGCCGAACGCCGCGAACGCGCGCAGCCACTCCGCCAGCGCGTCACCAGGTGACTCCGCGGAGATCAGCTTCCCGGCGAGTACCTCGAGCCCTTCGACCTGGTCCTTGTAGACCGCTTCCAGCAGTGCCTGCCTGGCCGGGAAGTGGCGGTACAGGGTGCCGATGCCGACGCCGGCCCGGCGCGCGATCTCCTCGAGCGACACGTCGTCGGCACCGTGCTCGGCGAACGCCTCGGTCGCCGCGGCGATCAGCAGTTCGTAGTTGCGGCGCGCATCGGCCCGCTTGGGCCCGGCCGGCATCCCCGCCCGTGCCCCGGTCGCGTTCATCGGTACTCCACCATCCTGACTTGCAAAGCGGAGGAAGCCTCCGTATAGTTTTAACGGAGGGATCCTCCGGATAATCATAGCTCTTCCTGGCCGGGCGTGACCAGCGCTGAAGCGCCGCGGCTTCCTTTCCGCACGCAATTCAATGGAGTGAACCTTGCCTGCAAGCACCGAACGCAGGTCGCCGCCGGCCGTCCGGCAGGAAATACGGCCAGCCAGCGACCGGCGGCACATTACTCTCGCGGTCGTCCTCTGCGCTCAGCTCATGATCGTTCTCGACCTGACAGTCGTCAACGTGGCCCTGCCGTCGATGGCAACCGGCCTGCACCTGTCGGCGACTGGCCTGTCCTGGGTGCTGAGCGCCTACACGCTCACCTTCGGCGGCCTCCTGCTCCTCGGCGGGCGGGCCGGCGACATCCTCGGGCGCCGCAGCGTCTTCATGGCCGGCCTTGCCCTGTTCACGATCGCATCGCTGGCCGGCGGACTCGCGACCTCCTCCGGCGAGCTGCTTGCGGCCCGCGCAATCCAGGGGGCCGGCGGCGCCATCGCCTCTCCCGCCGTCCTTGCCACCATCGTCGCCAGCTTCCCTGAGGGCCGCGAGCGCGTGCGCGCGCTCGGCATCTTCACGGCGGTCACCATGGGCGGCTCGTCTCTCGGCCTGGTCCTTGGCGGCATGATCACCCAGTGGGCATCGTGGCGCTGGGTCTTCTTCGTCAACGTGCCGATCGGCGCCGCCGTGATCGCGGCCGCGCCCAGGCTCCTGGCCAGGCCGCAGCGGCAGCCGGGCCGGCTCGACATCGCCGGGGCGGTCACCTCCACGGCCGGCATGGCGGCGCTGGTCTACGCTTTCATCCACGCCGCGGCCTCGGGCTGGGCCAGCGCCACGACGGTCGCCGCCTTCGCCGCCGCGGCGGTGCTGCTCGGGCTGTTTGTGGCCGTCGAGTCAAGGACGGCCGAGCCGATCACGCCGCTGTGGCTGCTGCGCGACCGCTCCCGCGTCGCCTCCTACGCGGCCCGGTTGCTGCTGGTTGGCGGAATGTTCGGCATGTTCTTCTTCCTCACCCAGTTCATCCAGGACGTGCTGCGGTTCAGCCCGCTTCAGGCCGGCCTCGCGTTCGTTCCGATGACCGGCGCGCTGCTGGCGATGTCCCGGCTCGCGCCGCGCCTCATCCCGCGCTTCGGCGCCAGGCGGCTGCTCGTGGCGGGCCTGGTCCCGGTCGTGGCCGGGATGACATGGCTTGGCCACGTTTCGACGGGAACGGGCTACGTCCCCGGCATCCTGGTTCCGATGCTGCTGCTGGGCGGCGGAATGGGAATTGCCTTCGTGCCGCTGACCATGGCGTCGCTGACGGGAGTACCGGCCAGGGACTCTGGCGCGGCCGCGTCCATGGTCAACGTGATGCAGCAGGTTGGCGGCGCACTCGGGCTGGCCATCCTGGTCACCATCTTCGGGACCGCGCGCCGGTCCGCCGCGGCGCACCAGCCGGCCGGACTGACCGCCGCGCAGCAGGCCAGCCATGTCCTTGTGCACGGCATGTCGACGGCGTTCTCCGCGGCCGCCGTGTTCGACCTGCTGGCGCTGCTGGTGGTGATCCTGGCGGTCAGGATCAGGCAGCCGGAGGGCGCTGCCGGCTAGCGGTGATCCCGCCCTGGCCGTGCGACGCGACGCCCCTAAGTCGCGCCGCACGGCCAGCGGCTTCCCCGGCCCCGCTACTGCGGCCCGGAGTCATCCAGGCCGTCGAAGATCCCGCCCACGCCATGCACCATCTCATCCAGGCTGCCCGCCACTCCGCGTACCGGATCATCCAGCAGCCGGAACTCGTCGTGGTCCCTGGCCGGAGCCGCACCCTCGCCGCGTTCGCCGCCGGTGCCGGCCCCCTGCGCGGCGTCGCCCGCGCGTAGCTCCTCAGCCATTCGCGGCCATTCCTTTCCTGTCGCGCGCGGGCCAAATCACGAGCCGGCAGAAACAATCGATCGCATAAAGATTCGCGCGATTCATGCGCGCGATCCCCGGAACGCCCAAACGGCCAGCGCGCCCGCTGCCGCAGTTATCCGTACCACCCCGGATCACAGGCATAGGCCGGTGATGATCACTGTGAGCGCTGCCACGTTACAATCCTCCGCTCCTCGGATCCCGCCTGACGGCGCTTGCTCAGCGCAGTCTTGCCGGTCCCGGTGCTCTGGCGGTGTCCTGGCAGGTCACCTGGGCGCGGACAGGCTCCGCGCGGCGGTCAGGTGCGGGGCCGCACGCCGGCCTGCGGCGCCGGCAGGCGCCCGCGGCCACCGGCCCTCGCTAATTGCGGCTGGTTATCTAGCGATATTTTTACTGATCAGGTCTCTCTTTTCTGTCATAGTTACGCCTGTGCACCGTTGCATTTCCCCGGCTGAACCGGCGAGCCCTGGGCGGGCCCAGCGCCGGCCATAGGCAAACGCGATGACAATCACCAGCACGCCGTCGGCCGGGAGCGGTCAGCCCCGCACGGCCGGCCTGACAGTCGGGATCCTCGGGCCGCTGGTCATCCAGTCTGGCGAGGCCTGCACTGAGGTCCCGCGCACCGGGCAGCGGGTCCTGCTGGCGATGCTGGCGGCGGCCGCGAACCAGCCCGTCTCGACTGACGAGCTGATCGAGGCGGTCTGGGGCGAGGACCCGTCCCGGCAGCGAGAGCGCAACCTGCACGTGCAGATGTACCAGCTGCGCCGGCTACTCGCCGGACTCGAGCCGGGGCGGGCCGAGCCGCGCATCGTGACGGCCAGTCCCGGCTACCGCCTGCTGCTCGCCCCGGGCGAGCTCGACAGTGACGACTTCGTCAGGACCGTCGAGCGGGGCCGCGCGGCCGCGCGCGACGGTGACCCGACGACCGCGGCACAGTGGCTGGCCTCAGCCCTGGCCATCTGGCGCGGGCCGGCCCTGGCCGACGTGACCGCCGCCTGCCCGCGGCTGTCGGGCCTTGCGGCCCGCCTGGAGGAACAGCGGCTCGCCGTACTCGAGGACCGGATCGCCGCGGACCTGAGCGCCGGGATCAAGGCTTCCGCCGCGCTCGCGGCCGAGCTAGGCGGGCTGGTGGCCGCCAATCCGCTGCGGGAGCGGCTACGGGGCCAGCTCATGGTGGCGCTGTACGCGGCGGGCCGCCAGGCAGACGCGCTGAGCGTCTTCCGGCAGGGCCGCAGGATCCTCAACGAGGAGCTTGGACTCGATCCCGGCCCAGAACTCGCCAGCCTGCACCGGCGGATCCTGGCAGGCGACCCGCAGATTGCCGGCCCGACGGCCGCAGCGGTGGCCGGCCGGGCGCATGACTCACCGCGCCCCCAGGCGCACCGGCAGGGCGGCCGGGCCGGGACGCGGGCACTGGCGGCCGCCGCACGCGGCCCGGCCAGGAGCCGCGGTCCCGACGCTGCCGCAGTGCCGCGCCAGCTGCCCGCCGACACGGCGCCGTTCGTCGGTCGCGCAGCCGAGCTGGCCGCCCTCGACGGCATGCTGGCCAGGCTGAACGACGCGGGCGAGAGCCGGGCGGCCGGATCGGGGCCGGTAGTCGTCATCGGCGGCACGGCCGGCATCGGGAAGACGACGCTCGCGGTGCACTGGGCCCATGCCGTCGCGGCCGAGTTCCCCGACGGCCAGCTGCATGCCGACCTGCGCGGCTACGACCTGGCTGGAATGCCGGCCACCGCTGCCGAGGTGATCCGGGGCTTCCTGGAGGCGCTCGGCGTGCCGGACCGCCACATGCCGGCCAGCACGGACGGCCAGGCCGCCCTTTACCGGACGATGCTGGCCGGCCGGCGCATCCTGATGGTGCTGGACAACGCACGTGACGCCGCACAGGTCCGCCCGCTGCTGCCCTCCAGCCCGGTCTCGCTCGTCATCGTCACCAGCCGGGCCACACTGCCGGGCCTGACGGTCACGAACGGCGCGGTGCCGCTGACCCTGAGGCTGCCCGGGGTCGCGGAGGCTACCGAACTGCTCGCCGCCCGGATCGGCGCAGGGCGGCTAGCCGCCGAGCCGGGAGCGGCGGCCGAGCTGGTGACCCTGTGCGCGCGGCTGCCGCTGGCGATCGCGATCACCGCGGCGCACGCCGCCGCCCAGCCGGCCCGCCCGCTGTCGGCTCTTGCCGCGCAGCTGGAAACCCAGGCCGGCAAGCTGGACGCGCTGGACACCGGGGATCCGGCCAGCACGCTGCGGGATGTGTTCGCCTGCTCGTGCCAGCAACTGAGCGAGCCGGCGGCCCGGCTGTTCCGGCTGCTCGGACTGCATCCAGGGCCGGATCTGAGCGTGCCGGCCGCGGCCAGCCTGGCCGCCATGCCGGCCGGCCTGACCAGGCATGCACTCGCCGAACTGGTGACCTCCAGCCTCCTCAGCGAGAACGCAGGCCGGTACGGGATGCATGACCTGCTGCGTGCCTACGCCGCCGAGCAGGCTGCGACCGCCGAGCCGGAGGCAGAGCGGGACGCCGCGCTACGCCGCGTCCTCGACTACTACCTGCACAGCGCCAGCGCGGCGGCCCGCACGCTGAACCCCGGATTCCCCGGCGTCGGCCTGAGCCCCGCGGCCGAAGGAGCGGTGGCTCAGCAGTTTGCCGCGCCTGAGCCGGCGGCGGCCTGGTTCCGGGCCGAGCATCACGCGCTGCTCGCGGCCATCGCGTGCGCGGCCGAGAGCGGCCATGACACCTACGCCTGGCAGCTGCCCATCGTGGTAGCCAACGCCTGGGTGCGCCAGGGCCAGATCGAGGACCTGGCCACTGCCAGCAGGCTGGCGCTGGCCGCGGCGACCAGGCTGGGCGATCCGCGCGCGCTGGCGCTTGCGCGCGAGCGGATGGCCAACGTCTGCTACCTCGACGAGAGCTACGCCGCGGCGGTGCACCACGCGGCGCACGCGCTGGCTTACTTCCGCGAGACCGGTGACGTCGTCGGCAAGGCCGACGCGCACGCGAGGCTGGGCTGGGCACTTGGCGGGCAGCGAAGGTACCGGGAGGCGCTGCGGCACGCGGCGGATGCGCTGCGCCTGCACCGGGAGGCCGGCAATCAGTCTGGCGAGGCCAGTGCCCTGCGGCTGACTGGATGGCTGCATGCGCAGCAGTCCGACTTCAGCGCTGCGCGGGACTACTACCGGCAGGCGCTTGACGCCTACCGCCAGGTTGGCGGCGCGGCCGGCCAGGCCGACGCCTGGGACAACCTGGGGCACGCCTTCTTCGAGCTCGGGGAGTACCGGCAGGCCGTTCACAGTCACCAGCAGGCGGCCGCCATGTCCGAGGCGGCGGGGCACCGGCGCGGCCAGGTGCACAGCCTGATCCGGCTTGGCGACGCCCATCGCGCCGCGGGGGACAGCGCCGCCGCGCGTGCATCCTGGCGCCAGGCCCTGGACCTGCTGGGAGACCTGCATCACCCCGACGCGGACCGGATCCGGGCCGACCTGCACACGGAGTGACAGGTCTGGCAGGCCGTCCCAGGGCCAGGAAATACGATGAGACCATCCAGCTGACCCGAGGACGTGCCAGTTATGCCCGAGTTCCGTTACTCCGATCTTCTGCCAACCGGACCTGACCAGGCGCAGTACCGGCTGCTGACCACCGACGGCGTCAGCGTGTCCAGCGCGCTCGGGCGGGACTTCCTGCAGGTGGAGCCGGCGGTGCTGACTCAGCTGACGGCCGCGGCCATGCACGACATCGCGCACTTGCTGCGGCCCGCGCACCTGCGGCAGCTCCGCTCGATCCTGGACGACCCGGAGGCCAGCGGGAACGACAAGTTCGTGGCAGGCGACCTGCTCAAGAACGCCTGCATCGCGGCTGGCGGCGTGCTGCCGATGTGCCAGGACACCGGCACCGCGATAGTGATGGGCAAGCGCGGCCAGCAGGTTCTGACCGACGGGCGGGACGAGGCGCACATTGCCCGCGGCGTCTACGACGCCTACACCACGCTGAACCTGCGGTACTCCCAGCTCGCGCCGATCACGATGTGGGAGGAGCGCAACACTGGCAGCAACCTGCCGGCCCAGATCGAGCTCTACGCGGCCGATGGGGAGCAGTACAAGTTCCTGTTCATGGCCAAGGGCGGCGGGTCGGCGAACAAGTCCTACCTGTACCAGGAAACCAAGGCGGTGCTGAATCCCGCCCGGATGGCCGCGTTCCTCGAAGAGAAGATCCGCTCCCTGGGCACGGCCGCATGCCCGCCCTACCACCTGGCGATCGTGGTGGGGGGAACCAGCGCCGAGTACGCGCTGAAGACGGCCAAGTACGCATCGGCCAAGTACCTGGACTCGCTGCCGGCGTCCGGCTCGATGGATGCGCACGGCTTCCGTGACCCGGAGCTTGAGCAGCAGGTGCTGGAGATCACCAGGCGGGCCGGGATCGGCGCCCAGTTCGGCGGCAAGTACTTCTGCCATGACGTGCGGGTGATCAGGCTGCCGCGGCACGGCGCGTCCTGCCCAGTGGCCATCGCGGTGTCCTGCTCGGCTGACCGCCAGGCGACCGCCAAGATCACCAGGGACGGGGTGTTCCTGGAGCAGCTCGAGACCGACCCTGCGCAGTACCTGCCGGACACGACCGACGACGAGCTTGCCGATGACGTGGTCAGGATCGACCTGTCCCGCCCGATGACCGAGATCAGGGCGGAGCTGGCGCGTTTCCCGATAAAGACGAGGCTGGCGCTGAGCGGCCCGATGGTGGTGGCGCGCGACATCGCGCACGCCAAGATCGCCGAGCTGCTCGATGCCGGGCAGCCGATGCCGGCGTACATGCGCGACCACGCGGTCTATTACGCGGGTCCGGCGAAGACGCCAGACGGCTACGCGTCCGGGTCGTTCGGACCGACGACCGCCGGGCGGATGGACAGCTATGTCGACCGTTTCCAGGCCGCCGGCGGCTCACTGGTGATGCTGGCCAAGGGCAACAGGTCGGCCGCCGTCACCGCGGCCTGCCAGCAGTACGGCGGCTTCTACCTTGGCTCCATCGGCGGGGCCGCGGCCAAGCTGGCGAGGGACTGCATCACCAAGGTCGAGGTGCTGGAGTATCCCGAACTTGGCATGGAGGCGGTCTGGCGGATCGAGGTTCGCGACTTCCCTGCCTTCATCGTCGTCGACGACAAGGGCAACGACTTCTTCGCCGACGTGACCGCGCCCAGGCAGCCGCTGCTGACGATCGGCAGCGGGCCGTCATGACCGGCGCTCCGCGCGAGGTCGGCGGGCCTGTTCTCGGGGGGTCGTCGGGGGGTGTCCCCCCGACTGTGCGGATGGAGCACGACTCCATGGGCGAGGTGGCCGTGCCGGCCGCGGCGCTCTGGGGCGCGCAGACGCAGCGCGCCGTGCAGAACTTCCAGATCTCGGGCGAGCGGCTCTCGCATCCGCTGATCAGCGCGCTGGCCGCCATCAAGGGAGCCGCCGCCATGGTCAACGCCGATCTCGGCGTGCTGCCTGCCGACCTGGCCGGCGCCATCCAGCAGGCCGCCGCCCAGGTGGCGGCCGGGCAGCACGACGACCAGTTCCCGGTCGAGGTGTTCCAGACCGGCTCTGGCACCTCGTCCAACATGAATGCCAACGAGGTCATCGCGCACCTCGCCGCGCGCTCGCTGGGCCGGCCCGTGCACCCCAACGATGACGTCAACGCCTCGCAGTCCTCCAACGACGTGTTCCCTTCGGCCATCCACCTGGCCACCGCGCAGCTGATCACCCGCTCCCTGCTGCCCGCGCTCGACCACCTGGCAAGTGCGCTTGAGGAGAAGGCGTTCGAGTTCGCCGAGGTGGTCAAGAGCGGCCGGACCCACCTGATGGACGCGACGCCGGTGACGCTCGGCCAGGAGTTCGGCGGGTACGCGGCCGCGGTGCGGCACGGCGCCGAGCGTGCCACCGCCGTGGTGCCCGACGTGGCCGAGTTGCCGCTGGGCGGTACCGCAGTCGGCACCGGGATCAACGCGCCGCCTGGTTTCGCCGCCGCCGTGATCGCCAGGCTCGCCGACGACCTCGGCCTGCCGCTGCGCGAGGCGCGTGACCACTTCGAGGCCGCCGGCTCCCGCGATGCCCTGGTCGCAGCGAGCGGCGTGACCAGGACGATCGCGGTCAGCCTCTACAAGATCTGCAATGACCTGCGCCTCATGGGGTCAGGACCGCGGACCGGGCTCGGCGAGATCGCGATACCGGACCTGCAGCCCGGGTCGTCGATCATGCCGGGCAAGGTCAATCCGGTGATCTGCGAGGCGGTGTGCCAGGTCTGCGCGCAGGTCGTCGGGAACGACGCGGCGGTGGCCTTCGGCGGGGCGGCCGGGAACTTCGAGCTGAACGTGATGATGCCGGTCATCGCCAGGAACCTGCTGTCCTCGCTGAGCCTGCTGTCGCGGGCGGCCGTCTCGCTCGCTGACCTGTGCGTCGTCGGCATTACCGCGCACGCGGAGCAGCTACGGCGCAATGCCGAATCCTCGCCTGCCATCGTCACCGCGCTGAACCGGTTCATCGGCTACGAGGCCGCCGCGGCAGTCGCGCGGGAGGCGCTGGCGACCGGCGCCACCATCAGGGACGTCGTCATCGCCCGCGGGCACGTGGACTCCGGCCAGATCACGCTGCAGCAGCTGGACGATGCCCTGGACGTGCTGGCGATGACCCGTCAGCCGCGCTAGGGATGTCTCGCAAGTCCGGCTTGATCCGCCAGGCACCCGCTGGCAGAAACCCGCGCGAGCGCGGTAACAAACTGGCGGCGCTCATCGCTGTAGTGCCGACAGCACTGTAGTGCGACAAAAGCGGGCGCAACCGGCGCGCGCAGCGCTACTGTGATGCCTGCCCCCGACCTCCGACAAGATCATCAAAGTGACACCCTGGCGCCCTTGCGGGATGCCAAACTCACAACTTCCACACAGGACTTTCCTTGTCCGCCGTAGATAGGGTCCCGCCATGCACGCTGTTATGGGGAACGGCCGCGTGATCGGGGGGCGGTACCGCCTGCTCGAGCCCATCGGCCGGGGAGCGATGGGCATCGTGTGGCGCGGTCGCGACCAGCTTCTCGCGCGCGATGTCGCGGTCAAGGAGATCCAGGTCACAGCGCAGGCCTCCGCCGCGGACGCCGAGCTCATCTACCAGCGCACGCTGCGCGAGGCCAGGACAGCCGCGCGGCTGAGTCACCCGAGCGTGGTCAAGGTCTTCGACGTCGTCGAGGAGGACGGCACTCCCTGGATCGTCATGGAGCTGGTCGATGCCCGCTCCCTGGACAGGGTCATCACCGAGCAAGGCCCGCTGCCGCCCGCGGAGGCAGCCGAGCTCGGCAGCTGCCTGGTCAGCGCGCTGGCCACCGCGCATTCCTGTGGCGTGCTGCACCGCGACGTCAAGCCAAGCAACGTGCTGGTCACCCCTGATGGCAGGGCGATCCTGACCGACTTCGGCATTGCCACGTTCGCCGAGGACCTCAGGCTGACTCAGGCGGGGATGGTGGTCGGCACGCCCGGGTTCACAGCTCCGGAGCGGATCCGCGGTGACGTCGCCACGCCGGCGTCCGACCTGTGGTCCCTCGGCGCCACTTTGTACGCGGCGGTCGAGGGACGCGGGCCCTTCGAGCGGGTCGGCGGGTCCTCGGTAATCAGCGCCGGGGTCGCAAGCGAGGACGCGCCCAGGGCTCCGTCGGCGGGCCCGCTGGCCCCGGTGATCGACGCGCTGCTGAGCCGGGACCCGGTTACCAGGCCGGATGCCGCCACAGCGGCTCAGCTGCTGGCCGAGGCGGCCACCGCGGCCAGGACCGGCCCGCGGCCGCTTCGCGACGGCTGGCCAGGTGCCGAGGCCGATCGCGAGGCCGCCGGCAGCACGCAGGACGTGCCGGCAGCGGCGGGCCGGATGACGGCCGGGGACTCCGGCTTCCTCGACCCGCCGGATTACGAGGCCCTGCAGATACCGTCAGGCAGCGCAATGCCAGCCGCGGCTGACCGCTCGCTCGGCTCCGATGAGGTGGCGCTGGCCCCGGCTGCGGCACTGGCGGGCGCCGTCGCGGTGGTGCCGGTGGCACGATCCGCTACGCCGGCGCCCGCGGGGTCCGCGGGGTCCGCGCCCTCTGAGCCGGTCCCCCCGGAGCCGCACCCGGCCACGGCATCCGCCGACGAGTCGGCGCCTGGCGGCCTCGTGGACCCGAACGTCGGGCCCGTGCTGTGGGGCCCGGTGCGCAGCGGTGGCTCGACCCAGCCAGGCGGACCAGCCGGAGGGGGCCAGGGTGGTGCTGGCACCGGGGGCTACGGCGGGGGCGGTGACGGCGAGGACGGAACAAGCTCGCCCGGCCTGGCCGGCGAGCCCCGCCCGGCGGGGCGTTCCTCTGGCCGGTGGCGCCTCATGGTGGCCGCTACGGGCATCGCTGCATTGGGCGTCGCCGCGCTCGTCGCCTGGAACGTCTTCCAGCACTCCGGCACGGCGAGCGCGCTCGGCAGCTCCGTCCCGGCAGGCGCGACCGGGACGACCTCGGGCCCTGGCGGATCAGGTTCGCAAGCAGCGAGCGGGACGCGGTCTGGAAGCAGCGGCTCGGCCGGCAGCGGGTCGTCTAACCCGCACGCAGGACCCACCGGCAGCAACCAGGGCGCAGGATCGCCGAAGCCTGGCGCGTCCGGTGCCAAGCCGTCGGCGTCGCCAAGCTCGGGCAGCTCGCCCAGCGGGTCGCCGCATCCCTCGCCCAGCGGCTCTAGCCACCCGAGCCCAAGCCCGAGCCCGACTACCAGCTCACCCAGCGCGCCGATCCTGCCGGCCGGCTATCAGTGGCACAAGTTCAGCGCGGCCGCCATGGGCGCCGTGGCGGGCTTCGAGATCGGCCTGCCTGACCCGTGGACGCAGTCAGTCAGCCCGCCCATTGCGCAGCTAGTCCAGTCGGCGCGCAGCTTCCACCTGGCCGTCGACCTGAATTACTGGCAGTACGCCGCGCCGCTGCGCGAGGCCGAGTACCTGCAGACGCAGGCCGCGGCGGCGCACAAGGGTCACGGCTATCTGGAATTGCTGCTCAGCGCGATCAACTTCCAGGCCGTGGGCGGGTTCCGGTCGGCCGCCGCCGCCGAGCTGAAGTACAGCTGGAACAGCGCGTCACTTGGCTACAACGTGACCGAACTGGTGGTGCTGGTGACGCTCAACACGGCATCGGGCAGCCAGCCCTACGAGTTCGCGCTGTCGGCCCCGACGTCCACGTTCTCAGCGGCCAGGGGCATTCTCAGCACCGCGATGCCGACGTTCAGGCCGCTGCCGAGCTAGCTGACGGGACGTGCAGGGGCCCGGCGGCTGCCGGGCCCCTGCACGCAGCTGGCCGGCTAGTACCAGCCGTCGGCTTCCTCGTGGTCCCAGGCCGCGCACGGGGACCCGTAGGTGTCCTGGATGTACTGCAGTCCCCAGGTGATCTGGGTTGTCGCGTCGGTCTCCCAGTCGGGTCCCGCGCTGGCCATCTTGCTGCCAGGCAGTGCCTGCGGGATGCCGTAAGCGCCCGATGAGGGGTTGGACGCCGTGACGTCCCAGTCGCTCTCCTCCGTCCACAGCGAGTTGAGGCAGGAGAACTGGTCGTCTGACCAGCCGTAATTGCCCAGCAAGCTCAGCGCGATCTGCTGCGGGCTGCCCGAGGCGGCCTGGCTGGCCGCCTGCTGTGCCGCGGCCTGCTGGGCAGCGGCTTGCGCCTCGGCCCGCTGGCGCGTCGCGGCCTGTTCCTGCGCCAGCCGATGGGCCGCAACCGCACGCGCCACCAGGATCACGTGCTGGCTGGCACTGGCCGCACTGTCGGCAGCGAGTTCCGGTGGCGTGGAGGGAGCAACCGCGCCTGGCGGTTCTGCCGCCCCGGCGGCTGGCACCGCCCGGTGAGCCAGCAGAGAGGCCGGCGCGGCGGTCGCCGACACCGGCCACACGATGGCAAGGCCTGCCGCGAGGCCGGCCGCCACGACGGTAGAGCCGGCGACTGAGAGAGTTAGCCGCGACGGGACGCGGCGCCCGGACAGGATCTGCCGGGGGTCGAACGTGAATCCGCGCTGGCCCGCGGCCGCCTGGCGGCGCCCATCTGAGGCTGCGCTCTTACTTCGGGTCTTATGAAGATCGGATGAGGGAAACCTGGGAGATCTACGGTGCTGGGACAAGATGCGCCTTTGATCAAGCGCGCTGTGCGCCTGCTTCCACCCGCTGCGGCTGCTGGCTGCCAAAGCGGCCAGAGCGGCGTGCGCGGCGTGACGCGGGTTCAGGGCGACGGGGTTACGACAAGTACCGGCCCCGCACGCTGGGTGCTGTCAGCAACCCACCTTGCCGTACGAACGTCCGGTTCATGGTCGAAACGACCAATAAAATCAATATGAGGTATCTCACACAATGCCAGTACACGATAACTGCCGAGAGTGGCCGTGGGCGCGGGCGGTCCGGGCGGCTGTCCATAATCCCTGCTCCGGTGTCCTTTTATCACTCAGCCAACTTGCGGCATTACTCTCAGCAAGCCGAACCCGCGCCTAGTCTGGCCGGTCCTCGAGTCGCAGGATTACCCTGTCGCCAATCGCTATTCGTCACTCAAATTGCGGATGCGAGCAATACCCGGCCGGACGAACGGCCGCCCTCGCCATCGCGGCGCCGCCGCTAGTACCAGCCGTGTGCCTGCCAGAACACCCACGCGTTGCACGGGCTGCCGTAGACATCCTTGATGTACCCGAGTCCCCACTTGATCTGCGTGGTGGGGTTGGTCTGCCAGTCCGGGCCGGCGGATGCCATCTTGTCGCCGGGCAGCGCCTGCGGGATGCCGTACGCTCCGCTGGCATTCTCCGCCAGCGGATCCCAGTCGCTTTCGTTGTCCCAGATGTTGTTCAGGCAGCCGAACTGGTCGGTGCTGAACCCGTATGCGGGCAGCAGGCCGTAGGCGATGCCCCGCAGGGTTGACGGGCTCGGGGGCGGGCCGAAGGGGACTATGGGCGCGCCGGAAGACCCGCTGGCGAGCTGAGCCGGAGTGCTGGTGATCGTGGGCGCGCTGGTGATGGTGAACTTCTGCGAGTCGGCGTCCTCGAGGATGATCTGCTGGCGTTCCTTCTCCAGCGCGAGGACGGACTTGCCACTCAGGCTCTGCGCTACGGCCACCGCCAGCGGGTCGGGGGTCGACCCGGTGGGACCGTAGACGATCACCGCGAATGCGGCGGCGCAGACAACGACGGTGGAGATGACGGCAGTAGCCAGGAAGACTCCCACTCGCCGGCGCCGTGGGCGCCGCGCCGGTGGACGTCTCCGGTGCTGTGACAATGCGGTCCTTCCGTCGGCCAAGCGCGCCGGGCACGTTCACCTGGTGCGCGGACCGCTGCGGTACAGGGCAGCGAGTCGTCTGACGGTGGGGCCATAAGGCATACGGTCTATTGCGGCCTAGCGCGGGACCTCAAGTCTCCGGCCCAGCACCGTCGCCGCATAACGTTGCCAGAACCGGAGGGTCGGACCAAGCGTTTCCGCCGAAAAAGCTGTGCTGAAAACCCGGAATTAGTGTCGCGCACATCACAGTTTGGCAATACGTACTGTAACAATTACTGGCCGTAATTGCCGGGCAGCTGTGATCACAACCGGGCCGGCGCCACCGCGAGCGACACGCCGGCCCGGCCTGCGTGTCGGCTTGCCAGCCCGTGGCCGACTGCGGGCCTTCGTCTTCCGCCCTGCTCCGACTTGCGGCTAGCTTTGGGTGCAGCACTACGAAGCAGGATGTGGCGGATGAACGACCAGGCGCGCAAGCAGTGGACCATGGGCACGGAGGATCCGGAGTCCATGCTGGCCGAGGCACGCAGGGCGCTGTTCGTCATGGTCGGATTCCTTGCGCTCCTCTGGATCATCCAGCTGATCAACGAGGCCGACGGCCTGCGGCTGATTCAGGAGTTCGGCATCCGGCCACGGTCAGTGTCGAGCCTGCCCGACATCCTCACCGCCCCGTTCGTTCACGTCAGCTGGACTCACATCGAGGCCAATTCGGGGCCACTGTTCATATTCGGCTTCCTTGCGGCCTACCGGGGCGTGGTGCGTTTCCTCGGGCTGACCGCGCTGGTCATCCTCGTCAGCGGCTTCGCCGCCTGGCTGACGGCGCCTTCAGACACTGTCGGGGTCGGTGCCAGCGGGGTGGTCTTCGGCTACCTCGGCTACATCCTGGTTCGCGGCCTGTTCGACCGGCACGTGATCGACCTCATCATCGGCGCGGTGATGGCGCTCTGCTTCGCGTATCAGTTCACGGTGCTGCTGCCGCACGCCGGCATCGGATGGCAGGACCACATCGGCGGCCTGGTCGGCGGCATCCTGGGCGGCTGGCTGTTCCGGGACCGCTCGCGCAGCGGCAAAGCGCGCACCACCCCCGCCGGCCAGTCAGCGGGTAAGGCCGTACAGCGGACCCAGGGATCTCGCACGGCCGGGCAGTACTCCGGTCCGCGCGCGGATCTGCATAAGGAACTGGACGACCTGGGCATCTGAGCCGCCAGGGTGCCGCTCGGCCGCTACGAGTCCGGTTCGTCAGCGGGCCCAGACTCCCGAGCCGGGCCAGACCCGCCGCCCCGGCCAGCCTTCCCCGCCGCGCCGGAACCGCCACCCGGGCCAGCCTCCGCCGCCGACCCAGTCTCCCCCGCCGCGCCGGAACCCCCGCCCCGGCCAGCCTCCCCCGCCGGGCCAGACCCGGAGCGCCGGGCAGTCCGGCTGCCTGCCGCCGACCTGCCACCCGGGCCGGATCCGCCGCGCGGACCTGACCGGCCAGCCGGGCCGGACCTGCCCGCCGGACTCGGCTCCTGACCCCCGGCCTGGCCGCCGCCCGCACCTCCGGCCGCTGAGTCCCCCCGACCACCCCGCGCCGGGTCCGCGCGGGCAATGCCGAGATGGGCCTCGATGGCGGTCAGTCTCTCGTGGATGGCGGCGAGCGCGTCAAGGACTTCCGATCGCGTGGCGAGGCGGACGGGAGCGTGCAATGGGTGCAGTTCCTGCGTGCCCTCGGGCGGCGGGGACAGTTCGGCCACCACGGCACGGGCATGCTGCAGGTCGGCGCCGAGCCCGACCAGGACCCTGGCCGCAACCCCCTCGCCTTCGTGGATGAGCCCGAGCAGGATGTGCTCGGTCCCGATGTAGTGGTGGTGTAGCTGCAGCGCCTCGCGCAGTGAATTTTCCAGCACCTTCTTAGCCCGCGGGGTGAAGGGGATGTGCCCGGCCGAGGAGTACTGGCCGCGGCCCACGATCTGCCCGACCTGCTCGCGAACCGCCTCAGCGCTGATGCCGAGCGCATCAAGCGCCCGAGCGCCCGTCCCTCCCTCATGGATCAGGCCCAGCAGGAGGTGTTCGGTACCGATGTAGTTGTGGTCCAGTTTCCTGGCCTCATGCTGAGCCTGGACTACGACACGGCGCGCCCGGTCCGTGAATCGCTCGAACATGGCCAGCGCTCCCATCCGGGCTGAGCTGAAGCGGCCGCGTTTCGTTCCTAAGGCAGGTCGTAACGACGCCAGCGCCCGCATTGCTGAGCGAGCAGAGCCCCGGCGTAGCCCCGGTCCTGCCCGCGTGACCGCCTGGGTTCAGTATGCGCGCTTCGCGGCGGGCTGTCGCTACGCGGACGGCGCGGCTACGGGACGACGCAGATGAGCATGAGATGGCTGATAATCCGTGGCCTGACCGTCACGGTCTCAGGCCGGGTGCAGGCACCGGGGCCGTGCACGGACGCAGACGCGGCAGTGACCTGGTAGGTACCGGCGGCGAGCAATACCGTGAATTTGCCGGTCGCGCCGACGTGCAGACGGACCGGCCGGCTGCCCGGCGCAGTGAAGGTGACGGTCCCTGACAGCGGCCGGACCGGGGGCTGCCGCCCGGGCCCCGGAATTGGCCCGCCTTCCATCACATACCTGCCCGTTACGATGCCGCCCCTGGCGTGCGGCGCTGCGCCACCCTGATGGCGGGCCGAGGCGAGCGCCATCCCGCCGAACGCGAGCATGAGGACCGCCATGCCGGCGGCCGCGATGACCCGGAGCCTCACTGGCGCCTCCCGCGCTGGATTGCCAGTTAGACGGCGTGCCGACTCGCCTGCGTTCCCAGCTAGTCGGACGACGCGCCGGCAAGCAGGCGCTGCACGCGCGACAGCGTCTCTCGCAAGTTGGGCTGGGCCACCTCCTCCGCCGCCTCCCGCACGGGCAGCCAGCGCAGCGGCGCATCGGGGTGCTCTGCGGCGATTGCCTCCGGCTCCCCGGTCGCCAGCACGAATCGCAGATCGGCGTGCTCGTGCTCGGGCTCGCCCTTGCCCGCGGCTACTCGCACGATGGCCAGGTGCCTGAGCGCCGGGTCCGGCCACGGCACGAGGTCGGTCAGGCCGGTCTCTTCCCGCGCCTCGCGCAGCGCCACCGAGAGAGGATCTTCCTCACCCGGATCGCCATGCCCGCCGACCTGCAGCCAGGCCTGCTGCCGCTGATGCCAGCGCAGCAAGACCCGTCTCGTCGGCGGATGCACGATCAGGGCTGACCCGGTGATATGCAGCGACGTTGCTCGCGACCACGGGTCACCGACGGTGTTGACTAGCTCGGTAACGCGCGCCAGGTCGGCGGCCTCCGTGTCGTCTGCCGGACGGTACTGGCGGAGCAGCGACACCAGGGGCGTGTGGCTCAGGGTCGGAATCTGATCGGGCATGGGCCAGTGTTGCACGCGCGCCCGTTGGCGGCCGCAGCCATGCTGGGGGCGGCCGCAGTCATGCTGGCGGCACCCGCCATCTCGATACCGGCGAGTCGGCTATGGCCGCTACGCGAGGGCTGTGCCGCTTCCGTCTCAGCCGCCACGCCCGACGCAGGCCGGGTACCTCGGCGCAGCGGACACCAGGCGTCAACCTGCGGCCCGGCCACCGCGTCCAACAGGTCATCAGCCGCCCTTGCCCCGCAGGCAGGACACGCCCCTCATTGACCACGATCTACTCACATGCCATCGCGTGGCTCACGCACCTGCCCGGCACGAACCTCAACGCCATAGGCGCCCTGTGGCAACTGCTGTACGCAGGCGGCCACGGACTCGTTCACGACCTAGACGCGTCGCTGGCCCAGCTTCCCCCCTGGTTCGTCTTTGCCGCCGCTGTCACCACGATCCTGGCCACTACTACCTACCTGATGACCCCGCAGACAGGAACTGACCAGTGATGGCCGGCGGAACAGAGGCCGGGCTGACTGCCGAGATCGACGAAATCGCCGATGACCTGCACAGGCTGCTTGTCAGGGTCCGTAACGGCAGCAGTGAGCCAGGAACCGGCTCCGCGGAGCTTGCCGAGCTCGCCAGCAAAGCCCTGCGCCTGGCCAGCCTCTACGAGAACGCCGCCGCGGCCGACACCATCACCCGGCTCCGGCAGGTCGCATCACAGATCACCGAACTCGCCGCCGAACTGCACGGCCAGGCCACCAGCTAGCCCGGCAATCCGGGGGCCAGCGCCACCTGCCGGGCAGGCCTCCGCCCGGCATGGTCGGCGTGATCATCCGTATCGGTCGAGCTCATGGAAGAAGTCATCGACAACGTGCAGGTCGCCGGACCGGGAGACCTGGTCGTAGACGTACTTGCCTACCGCGAGGTCGAGCACTCCGAGGCCGAACGGCGAGAACACAAGCGGCCGTTCCGCCGTCGGCTTCACCCGTCCAGCCATCACGTCAGCGAGCGTGCCAAGCAGGAAGTCCCTGTTGCCAGACAGCTGTTCAGCCAGGTGGGGCGAGGTGCTGGCCTTCAGGCAGTGGTCAATGTCGTCGACGATGTTGCCGGCGGCCAGCAGAATCTCTGGTGCGAGGTCACGCAACGACACATGGAGTACCAGCGGGTGGTGTTCGAACCATCGCAACTCGCTGACGTGCGGCTGGCTGGCGACGGTGGCGAAGACGACTAGATCGCTCGAGCGGATCAGCAGCTCAGCGGTGTCGTGAACCGTGATAACGCTGTCCGGCGCGGACCGCTGAAGATAACGGCCGAAACCCGCGGCGCTGGCCGCGGACACGTCGAAGATGCCAACCTCGTCGAATGTCCAGCCGGTGCCGACCAGGAACGTGTGGATATAGCGGGCGATCAGGCCCGCCCCGAAGAACCCCACGCGCGCTGGGCGCTGCCGATCACGGCTAAGCCAGTCAGCGGCCGATGCGGCTAGCGCCGCCGTCCTGGTGGCGCTGATGATCGAGCTCTCCAGGCAGGCGAACGGGTAGCCCGTGTCCTGGTCGTTAAGGATCAGCACTGCCGAGGCCCTTGGGATGCCAAGAGCCACGTTCCCGGGGAAGCTGGAGACCCACTTCACCCCGTCCACCCGAAGCCGCCCGCCGATGGAGGCTGGCAGCGCGATGATCCGGCTGGCCGGGCGGTCGGGAAATCGCAGGAAGTACGACGGCGGGTTCACCGAGTCGCCGGCGCTATGCAGTCGGTAGGCGTCCTCGACCAGCGCGACCATCTCGTGCTCGCGCCCTTGCAGCGCATGGCGAACCTGGGCGCCAGTGATCACCGCGAACTGCGGCATGGCAATCGGATGCGACATTGGCTGCTCCGTGGTAGTGGGATCTGCGTTCGTCAACTGACACTCGGCATGATGGTGGGCGCGGGCGAGCCGTCGGCCACCCGCACTGGGTCGGCCATCGCGACAAGTACTTCGCGCACACCAGCGAAGCGGTCACGGTTGTGCGCGCTGCGGATGTTGTCCACCAGCATGAGGTCGCCGGCTCGCCATGGTTCGCGCAGGGTGCTGCGCTCATAGGCGTCGTTGACGAGCTCGACGATGTCCGCATCGACCGGGTCTCCGTTACCGAAGCTGGTCCTGAAGGGCAGCGCATCCGCCCCGTAGACGTCCACCAGGTACTCACGCACCTCCGGGTCCATCGTCCACTCGCTGAGGAACGCCACCTGGTTGAACCAGCAGCGCTGTCCGGTGACCGAGTGACGCACCACTGCGGGGCGTCGCTGCCTGGTACGCAAGCGACCGTCGCCCTGCCACTCGAATTCGATTGCGTTGGCCCGGCAGTACCTTTCGACGGCGTCACGCTCGTCGGTCCCGAACGCCTCGGCGACAGAGGTCCCGATGTCCTCCCCGTAGTTGCGGGTTAGCAGCCAGCCCTCACGCTCAAACCTCATGGTCAACTCGGTAGGCAGTGTCTTGAACACAGTCGGCGAGTCGGCGACCGCAGTAGCGCCGCCCTCGGAGGCTGCGCTGAGGCAGCCGAACAGCATCAGGCCAGGGAACTGCAGCGCGTAGCTGAGCTCGTGGTGCATGCACATCACCTGGTTCGGGGGCCACCTCGACGAGGAGTACACGCCGGCTGAGTAGATCCGCCGCGGCGCGAAAGCCTCCCTCTCCGTCATCAGGTCGGTGGCTAGCAGCCGGAAGGCAGCTGTGACCTCGCCTGCATCACGAAGCCCGAGGCCGCAGACACGCAGGCAGCCGTGCTCGGCCACGGCAGCGCGCAGCGCGTCGCGGTGCTCGGCCAGCCAGTTCGGGGCACCTGTGCCCGGCCCGGCTTGCAGCATCGGCGGCTTGCCGGGCTCCAGCTGCACGTCGGCTAATAGCGCCTTGGCTGAGGACGACATCTTTATGCCTTTCCAGTTCGCTCAATTTGCACCGGGTTCCCTGTCCTCCGACTCGGACGGCACCCGGCGCCGGCCCGACGGTGGCGCGCTCCGGGCCTCGACCAGCGATGCAAGGTCGGCGAGGATCGGGTGGCCGGCGACGTCGCTAAGGGAAACGGCGCGATCCAGGCGGACTGCCAGCCGCACCGCGGACAGCGACGTGCCGCCGCTTTCGAAGAAGTGGTCACCTCGGCCGATCTGGTCAGGCGGCACGCCAAGCACGTCCGCCCACGCGGCCGCGAGCCGCAGCTCGGTCGGCGTATTCGGGGCGCGGTGGCCATCGACGAGGTCGAGCTCTGCCTCGAGCGCCATCAGCCGCTTCCGGTCGATCTTGCTGTTCGCGGTCAGCGGCAGGCTTTCCCGCCGGTGAAAGGCCGTCGGGAGCATGTACGTCGGGAGCGTCTCAGCCAGCCGCCCGCGCAGGGAGTCGGAATCAAATGTCTGCTGGCTGGCATAGAAGGCCACCAGGTGCTTGCCCTGGCCATCACGCTCGGCGACCACCACTGCGCAGTCGCGCACACCAGCCACGCGCTGCAGAGCGTTCTCTATCTCGCCGATCTCGATCCGAAAACCGCTTATCTTCACCTGACTGTCGCGTCGGCCAAGGAAATCGAGCTTTCCATTGGGCAGCCAGCGGCCGTAGTCGCCGCACTGGTAGAGCCGCTGGCCCGCACGGTGCGGATCGGCCATGAAGGCTTGCCTGGTGCGCTCGGGGTCGTTGATGTACCCGCGGCCGACGCAGACGCCAGAGAAGACGATCGCACCCGGGGCGCCGAGCGGTACCGGTGATAGGTAGTCGTCGACGACGTAGACATGGACGTTGCTGATCGGCTCACCAAGCGGGACTCTCTCCGTGGCCGGCGCCTGCTCCATGACCTCGTGGTTGGTGTCGTCCGAAGTTTCGGTCAGCCCGTATGCATTAACCAGCTTGATCTGCGGCTCGGCAGCGAACCAGCGCTGCGCCAGCTCCGTCTTCAGCGCCTCGCCGGTAACCGACACGTACCGCAGGCTCGACAGCTGGCGAGGGTGCTGCTCCAGGTACCACAGCAGGATCTCGAGATAGGACGGCACGACCTGGAGCACGGCGACACCGTTGCTGACTATCGTGTCAACGAACCGATGCACGTCCAGGATCGCATCCTGCTCTATTAGCACCGTCCTCCCGCCGACCAGCAGCGCGGAAATCAGTTGCCACAGCGAGATGTCGAAGGACTGGGGTGCGGTCTGGGCGACGACGAGGCCCTCAGCGATCCGCAGGTCATCAATCTTGGCGTACAGGTGGTTGAGCATGCCGGCGTGCTCGCACATCGCGCCCTTGGGCTCTCCGGTCGAGCCGGAGGTGAAGAACACGTAAGCGAGCTGGTCGGGCGAGACGGTGACGGCCAGATCACTGTCCGCATGGCCCTCCCGGTAGGCCGCGTCGATCAGCAAGGTCTGCAGGCCGGGCAGACAGTCCACGGCCCGGCTGAGGACGCTGACGCAGCCAGGTTCGGTTAGCACGAGGCGGCATCCTGCGCGGCGCAGCGTCGTCGCGATCCGGTCGGGCGGCAGATGCGGTTCGACCGGCAGGTAGGCGCCGCCCGCTTTGAATATCGCAAGCACGGCGGCCATCCAGTCCAGGTTCCGCTCAGTCACCACGGCAACGACGCCTTCGCGGCGCAGTCCGCGCGCGAGCAAGGCTCGTCCGAGCTGGTTGGCGTGACCGTTGAGCTCGGCGTAGGTCCACTGCCGGTCGCCGTGCACGGCTGCGACGGCATCTGGCTGCGCCGCCACGCGCTCCTCGAACAGTTCGTGGACCCGGAGATCCGGCAATTCTCGCCGCGGTCCGGCCAGCTCTTCGAGCTGGAAACGGAGTTCCTCAGCGGCGAGCAAGCTCTGCCGTTCATGCTCGGCGTCCGGGTCGGCGGCGATCAGGGCGAGCGCGGTCAGGTAATACCCGGCGATCCTGGCACCGCAGCCGGCGTCAAGGTGGTCGGTCCGGTACCGCAGCCGCAGCTCCAGCTGGCCGCCGTGCTCTGCGGCTGTCACTCCCAGCACAATGCCCTCGCCGAGGTCGCCGCAGCCGGTCCGGTCGAACACGACCTCGAACTGCGGATCGGCCAGGCCCAGATCGCGCCTGAGATCGTCGACCGGGAAGTCCTTGTGAGCCAGCAGTTGCGACTCAGTTCGGTGGGCACGCAGCACCAGTGCCCGCCAGCTGCCGCCAGCGGTCGTGAGAGAGCACGGTAATGGCCTGCCGCCATTCACGGGGACGTAGCCGGTCACCACCTCGCGGTCACCCGATAGCGCGGCGAGCACCCTGCCGTGCACGGCCAGCACCACGGTGCTAAGCGGCACCGCCAGTTCCTCTGACAGCAACCGCAGCGATGTGAGCACGCCGGGGGCGGCAACGGCCTGGTGCTCGGCGGTGCCGCCCACCGGATCCGTAGTCCACCGCGGCACAGCGGTGAACCCGCCGGCCAGGAGCGCCGCCCGCCAGAACTCATGGCTAGCTGCGGCAGCCATCCCCGCGTCGTGCGATCCGAACGTACTCAACTCACATCTCCCTGGCGGGGTTGCCGCCCCAGCTTGCGTGCGGTGCCACTTCCTCGCCCTTCATCAGGAAGGAGTCCGCGGCGAGTACTGATCCCTCGCCCATCAGCACGCCATAGTGGATCATCGCGCCGACGCCTAGGGTGCAGCCGGCGCCGATACTGCTCCGGTCGGACTTGAAAGTGCCGTCTTCCTGGGAGTGACACTGGATCTTGCTGCCCTGGTTAAGCGCACAGTCGTCGCCGATAGTTGCGAGGCTCCTCTCGGTCAGGTAACAGCCATCGTCGAAGACCCGCTTACCGATCCGGACACCCAGACCTCGCCAGATCACATTCTTGAACGGCGTGCCGTCGAACATGTGCAGGTAGGTGATTGCTGGTACCTTCCACAGGCGTTCCTGCCGCCAGAAGTACGGGTGATAGATCGAGCAATATGCTGGCTGCAGCGGGCGAAAAGCTCTCAAGCCGCGCTCCACCAGCACGAAGTAGGCCGGCGTGATCAGGAATGCGAGCGCGAGGAAGCCGGCCATCGACAGTTTTGCGAACCCCTGGTAAGCGTCCAGGGCAGCCAGGCCGAGGGTCACGAGCAAGAAGACGTGAAGCCACCGTGCCAGCAGGAAGACGCCAATCGTTCGGACGTTGTACCGGTTCTTCGCGATCAGAGCGCAGTGCAACTCCTCGCCGGTGCGCAGATGGTCGAAGCGGTGGTCACGCTCGACCGATCGCGGTATCTCGAAGCACGGCGAGCCGAGCAGGCCGACATCCGCGCGGATCTTTCCGTCCAGCGGGATCATTGCCTTCGTGGCGAGCAGGCAGTTCTCGCCGGTCCTGCCGCCTGGCGGATAGGCAATGTTGTTGCCGACGAAATTGTGCGGCCCGATTGAGACCCGCGATACGCGGAAGGACGTGCTCGAGAAATCTGCATTCATGATCGACAGCCCGTCAGCGACCATCGTCCCGGTCCCAATGGAGCTCAGGTACGGGGTTTCGTGCGATACCTCAGTACCGAAGTTCGACCCAGTCTGCTCGACTTCCGACAGGTCGTACCCAAGCCAGCGGAGGTAGTACACGATGTAGGAGCTATCGCCGAACAGATAAGTGAAGAATTTGACATTGGTCATTCGTGCGATCGCCCGGTGAAGCCGGTCGTGGACGCCGTACAGCGGATAGACGGCGCCGACCCTGAGGAAGAGGTTAAGCACGCGCGGGGCTGTGAGCACGAAGGCAAGGCCGAGCAGCACGGCGCCAAAGAAGATCGCGAGGGATAGCAGCAGCGAGTCGACGTAGAGCGCCGACGACGCGAGCGGGCTGGCGCTGTGCAGCATCCTGGCCAGTGCCGGCGTCCTGGTCACGACCAAGTAGACGGCGGCCTCGGCAAGCGGCAGGTAGACCAAGAGCAGCAACAGCAAGCTGAGCACGCAGTACGTGGCACGGCGCAGCCTTCCGCACCGAGTCGGTCCGACACGCAGGTAGTTGAGGTCCGTGCGCTGGGCCGGAGACCCGTGCCAGCTCTCTCCGGCGGGTACGGCCTGCCCGCTGTGCAGCGCGGAGGAATGACCGAGCTGCGAACCGTCGCCCATCGACGTGCCGATGTCCAGTACGGTCCTCTCGCCGACAAAGGCGTCCCGGCCGAGGGCGACCGCACCGGTCTGGATCCAGCCAGCGTGCGCCCGGTAGCAAGTCAAGAACGAGTCCTTGCGGATGACCGTGCCCGAGCCGATGGTAAGCAGGTCGGTGCAGACCGGCATGCTCCGGGTGAAGATCGCGACGCCTCGCCCAACGTTCGCGCCCAGCGCCCTGAGGTAGAGCGGGTAGAGCGGCGTGCCGACGAATCCGAAGGCCAGCGGGTTTGCCCTGATCAGCGTCTTGACTACCCAGAAGCGCAGGTACGCCAGGCTCCAGATGCGGATGCGCTGCTGCTTCCACCTGCCGACCAGCATCCACTTCGCCAGGATCGGGATGGTGCATGCGGCGAAGAAGAGCGCGGCGCCGCAGAGGACCAGGCGCAGATAGGTGTCCGCAGCGCTCGAGCCGGCTGAGATCCAGCCGTAGCCCGATGCGATCGCAAGCGCAGCGAGGTAGCAGTACCCAAGGAAGAACGCGAATTGCAGCGCCCCGCAAAGCAGGTACTGCAGGGTGCTGGTTGGCGAAGCTGCCTCGATCGGCGCGTGGGCGATCGGCTGGTCCGGACCAGGCTCGGCGGCTGCCAGCGCCGCTGCCAGGCTCCTGATCGTCGGGTGCCCGTAGACATCCTTCATTGACACCGTCGGCAGGTCAGGCCGCTTCCTGACCCGCGCGCAGAACCGCGCCATCAGCAGCGAGTCGGCACCTAGATCGTCGAAGAAATTGCTGTCTGCCAGCACCTGTTCGGCGCCCGTGACGTCGGCGAGCACCTCGGCGAGCAGCCTTTCGGTCGCCTCAGCCGGGCAGGCGCGAACGTTCCTGGCCGGTGAAGTTGCGGCTGCAGCGCCGGCCAGCACCTCGATGGGCTCTCCCGCCAAGCTGTCTCCTTCAAGGACGGGTCGTCAGTTTCGAAGCATGTTCCAACCCGCTGTGTACAGAGCATGATCGCGGGCGGCAGCCCTCGGGGAGTTGCCGTGAGTCGGTGACTGGCTGGCCGGCGGTCAGAACGTCCTCGCCGTAAAGGCTCTTGAGCCAGTTTGTGTGATAAATGGTGTCGAGGTAACGCTCGCCGAGGTCGGGGGCGATGGCCACGGCCGTGAGTTCACGCGCGCTGTGGCGGCTCAGCCAGCCTAAGGCGCCGCTGACAACCGTTCCGGTAGAGCCGCCGAACAGGAACCCGCCCCTGGCCAGGCGGCGGCAGGCACG
>DASPWG010000164.1:0-12832 GCA_035621915.1 Streptosporangiaceae bacterium | reverse complement strand
ACGCGCGGGCCCACTGTGAGCGGGCGCGAGAACACGGAGCGCGCATCCTGATGGAGCCGACCGACATGCAGTATGGCGAGCGGCAATACAACGCCGAGGACTTCGCGGGCCATCACTGGACGTTCTCGCAGACGCTCGCGGACGTGGCCCCGGAGACCTGGGGCGGGGATTACATCACCCCGGACTGACCCGGCTGCACACGCTGACAGCGCGGCCGGCGGCTAGGTTCAGCGCAGCGGGCCGGTCAATGTCTCCGCTGCGCGGATGGCGCTGCCGTCCGCGACGAACCGGACCGCGGCCTCGATCTCAGGCGCGAGGAAACGGTCGGGGCCAGGTCCGGGCACGCTGGCGCGCAGGGCCGCGACGACGGCGCCGGTTGCGGGCGCCGGGGCGAGCGGGGCCCGCTTGTCGATCCCGCGGGCCGCGGTCAGCAACTCGATCGCCAGCACCCGGCTGAGGCCATCGACGGCCCGGCGCAGCTTGCGCGCGGCTGACCAGCCCATGGAGACGTGGTCCTCCTGCATGGCCGAACTCGGGATCGAGTCCACGCTGGCGGGCATTGCCAGCCGCTTCAGCTCGGAAACTATGGCCGCCTGGGTGTACTGGGCGATCATGTGGCCAGAATCCACGCCAGGGTCTTCGGCAAGGAACGCGCTCAGCCCGTGGCTGCGCGCCACGTCCAGGAACCGGTCGGTCCGCCGCTCGGACATGCTTGCCACGTCTGCCGCCACGATGGCCAGGAAGTCCAGCACGTACGCGAGCGGCGCGCCGTGGAAGTTGCCATTGGACTCGACCCGGCCGTCATCGGTGATGACTGGGTTGTCGATCGCCGACGCCAGCTCCCGGCCCGCCACCAGAGCCGCATGGTCGATGGTGTCCCTGGCAGCCCCTGCCACCTGCGGTGCGCATCGCAGGGAATAGGCATCCTGCACCCGGGTGCACTCGGGCCCGCGGTGGCTGGCCATGATCGCGCTGCCGGCGAGCAGCGTCATCATGTTCGCCGCGGCAGCGGCCTGGCCGGGGTGCGGCCGCAGTTCCTGGAGGTCGGCAGCGAACACCGCATCCGTGCCGAGCTGGGCCTCGACGCTCATGGCGGCCGCGATGTCGGTGACCTTGAGCAGCTCGCGGAGGTCCGTGATCGCCAGCACCAGCATGCCGAGCATGCCGTCAGTGCCGTTGATGAGCGCCAGGCCTTCCTTCTCCCGCAGCCGGACCGGCTCGATCCCCGCGGCGGCCAGCGCCTGCGCGGCCGGCATTTGCTGGCCCGAAGCATCCCTGACCACGCCCTCGCCGGTCAGGGCCAGCGCGCAGTGCGCGAGCGGGGCAAGGTCACCCGAGCAGCCGAGGCTGCCGTATTCATGCACGACCGGCGTGATGCCCGCATTCAGCAGGGCAGCGTAAGCCCGGACGGTCTCCTCGCGCGCGCCGGTGTGCCCAGTCGCCAGCGTCGCCAGCCGCAGCAGCATCAGCGCCCTGGTGACCTCTGTCTCGACCTCGGGACCCGACCCGGCCGCGTGGCTGCGGATGAGGCTGATCTGAAGCTGGGCCCGCAGCTCAGCGGGAATGTGGCGGGTAGCCAGCGCCCCGAAGCCGGTGGAGACGCCGTAGTGCGGCTCAGAGTCGTGCGCCAGGTCCTCAATGATCTTCCTGCCGCGCCGCACCCGCTCGAGCGCGTCGGGCGCGACTTCCACGGGCGCGCCGTTCCTGGCGACGGCGACCACGTCGGCCACGGCCAGCGGCCCGGCCCCGACGGCGACGGCCTGGACCTGCTGAAAACTGGTCATCCCGCAACCCTTTCCGAGAGCAGCAGAGCTATGGGCACCGGCGCCCGGAGCAAACGTGCTCCACCACGCTGCTCCAACACCATAGGGGCCCCTTCGCGTACCGCATATGCCCGGCCCTGAGCAGGCGGGACGCGGGCCAACAGTGCAGCTTAGATGTATTTGCAACTCATATGCACTTAGGCTAGCGTGCGCTAAGCCGCTGGCGAGACCGCCCATGGCCAGGTACGCCGCCGCGGTACAGCGGACTGGACTCAGACCCGGAGGTACGTTGCTGTGACCGACCTGACCAGCACCAGGCCCCGGATGGGGCAGATGATCAGGCAGTCATTTGCGGCGATGACGCCAGTAGAGCGGCGCCGGGTGCTGGCGATGTACGGCTCGATCGCCGCTCTGCACGCGCTGGGCTTCTTTGTCTTCATCGCGTTCGTGGTGCCCGCGCACTACAAGGGCTTCGGGGCCGGCCTGAGCGTGCTGGCCTACACCCTGGGGCTGCGGCATGCCTTTGACGCCGACCACATCTCCGCTATCGACAACACCACCAGGAAGGTCATGAACGAGCGGCAGGGCACCGGCCAGCCGCGGCCGTTCTCGTTCGGCTACTTCTTCTCGCTCGGCCACTCCACGATCGTGGTCGCAATGGGCGTCGGCATCATCATCGCGGAGAAGACCGTGTTCGCGGCCGTCTCCAGCAACGGCTCAGGGCTGGAGCGGTTCGGGGGCCTGTTCGGCACCCTGGTCTCGGCGGCCTTCCTTTTCCTCATCGGTGCCATGAATCTGGTCATCCTGGCCGGGATCGTCAAGGTCTTCAGGTCCATGCGCCGCGGCGACTACGACGAGGCAGAGCTAGAGCGCCAGCTGGAGAACCGCGGCTTCTTCTACCGGTTCTTCGGTCGCTGGATGCGGGCCATCGACAAGGAATGGAAGATGTATCCCGTCGGCGTGGTATTCGGGATGGGCTTCGACACCGCGACCGAGGTGCTGCTGCTCGGCACCACTGCGTTCCTGGCCGCCGAGCACCTGCCCTGGTACGCGATCATCTGCCTGCCGATCCTGTTCACCGCCGGCATGAGCCTCATGGACACCTCCGACGGGATCTTCATGAACCTCGCCTATGGCTGGGCGTTCTTCAACCCGGTCCGCAAGGTCTACTACAACCTGGCCATCACCGGCCTGTCGGTGGCCATCTGCTTCCTCATCGGCGGCATCGAGACGCTCAGCCTCATCCCGTACGAGATCAAGGGCATCTCGCAGACCCACGGTTTCTGGGGCTTCATGTATAACTTCAACATCAACACCGCGGGCTTCGCCATCGTCGGGCTGTTCATCGTCACCTGGGCGGCGGCGCTGCTGATCTGGCGGTATGGCCGGATCGAGGAGAAGTGGGGTGCCAAGCTGGGCACCCGCCACGAGGCTAGCGCCGAACTCGGCTGACAGGACGCTAGCTCTCCGGGACCTGCTCGCCGGCTGCCTGGTACAGGAACTGCCTGGCGGCTTGCGGATCCGTGGCCTGCCTGCGGCGCAGTGGTCCGGTCATCAGCCCGCCGTCCACGATGATCGCCTGCCCGTTGACGAAGGACGAGGCGTCGCTGGCCAGCCAGAGCACCGTCTCCGCCACGTCCAGCGGCGTCCCGGAGCGCCGGATGGGCGCCACGTCGCTGAGGAACGCCGCCATCGCCCCCACGGTGCGCTGGGCGGCCTCGACATCCAGCCCGACACCCCGGCCGTAGATCGCGGTCGCGATGGCCCCAGGACAGATCGCGTTGACCCGGATGCCGTCCTCGCCAAGCTCGTTGGCCGCGGTCTTAGTCAGTTGCAGGATCGCCGCCTTGCTAGCGCTGTAGTCGTGCGGGGCCAGGTTCGCCGCGTACGCGGCCACGCTCGCGGTGTTGATGATGCTGCCGTGGCCCTGCGGCCGCATCACCCGAGCGGCCGCGCGGATGCCGAGGAACATGCCGCGCAGGTGGATGGCCACGGTGCGGTCGAAGCTGGCCACATCGATCTCCTCGATGCCGCCTACGGTGCCTGGGTTGCCAGCATTGTTGAAGAAGCAGTCAAGACCGCCGAACTCGCTCACCGCGACTCCCGCGGCGGCATCCAGCGCGCCCTCCTGCGACACGTCCGCCCGGACGAACCGGCATCGGTCGCCAAGCTCGGCCGCGATCCGGGTACCGCGGCCTTCCTCGACGTCGGCCATTACCACGCTCGCGCCTTCCTGGAGGAACAGGCGGGTGGTCGCCTCGCCTATGCCGCTGGCCGCTCCGGTGATGACGGCGCGAACGCCCTCGAGTCTGCCCATGGCTGAACACTATGAGGTGGCCTGCCCGGATATCCAGCACCGGACTCGCGCCGCAGGCACGGGAAACTAGGCACGCCGGACGAGCGCTAGCAGCTGCGGTGGATCAGCTCCGCGTTCGCGATTGCGCCCCACTCATAGGCGACCATCACGGGCCAGCCTCTGGCCGACAGCGGTGCCGCCACGGCGTATACGGTCACCCCCGGCATGCACCGGTTCAGCCAGATCCGGCCGGGGGTGATCTGCGGCGTGATCGTGACGAGCACCACCGTCTTCCAGTGGTACCGGCTGGCAAGGCGGCCGGCGAATTCCGCTTCGCCCTGCGTCGTCGGCGGGCTCGGGACAAAGCAGATCACCCTGACGCCGGGGATCGCCGGCGCGCAGTCGCCGCCGAAACCGTAGACCTGCGAGCCGCGGGAAATCACGACCGTCGGCGCGCGGTGCGCCCACGCGAGGTCCAGCGCGGTAGTGAGCCGGGAGGACCCGCCAGGACCGTTCAGCATGATGATCGCATCGACCCTGGCCGGCATGCCCTGCCGCGGAGATACGAGCAGGGTGGCAGTCGCGACGCCAAAGCAGGCGAGCAGGGTAACGACCACTGCGAGGATCAGCCAGCGCCTGCGGCCCGGCCAACCGGACGTCGTCGTTCCTGCACGCCGGCGGAGCGCGATGCTCATCCGTGCCGCCGCCGGGCCGGTCCGCCGCTGACACAGCGCACCAGGTCATCTGCGCTGCCGACGTCGCATGCTGGCAGCATCGGCATTTCGGCACCCTTTCCGGCTTGCTGAAATTGGAGTGTATCGGCGGCCACTGCCCCGCTACGAGGCGGAACTCAGCTGGTACTGAGATTGTCTGAGTAAGATGACCGGACTTCACCGCCAGCCGCCAGGGAGGGAGCTACCGTGACCGAGGCAGGGCAGCCGTCGCGGGGCGCGCTGGTCCCGCAGACGCTGCGCCCGGTGGCGCGCATCATCATCGGCCTGTGCATCCTGACCGTGGCCGTCGTCGGCGGTTTCGTCGCGCACGGCACCGGGCCCACGGCTCTGGACAAGGCCGTGGCTAACCTGCTGCAGCCCGGTTTCGGGCCAGGCGGGTTCCATGGCAGCACGGTCGGGCTGCCGCTGTACTTCCTGCTCGGCTCGGTCCGGCAACTCGGCGGCCCGGTGCCGATGACCGTCCTGACAGGCCTGCTGTGCTACTGCTGCATCGCGATGCGCAGGCTGCGCGGTGCCCTGCTGCTAGCAGTGGCCGTGATCGTGGCGTCGTCGCTGACCGAGTTCGTGCTGAAGCCGCTGTTCGACCGGACCCTTTCCGGATTCCTGAGCTTCCCCAGCGGCCACGCCACTGCCGCGTTTGCGCTCGCCGCGGGAGTCGTGGTGCTGCTGATCGACCCGCCCGGCACCCGGATGCCCAGGTCGCTGCGCGTGGTTCTGTCGGTGTTCGCGCTCGGGATCGCCTGCCTGGTGGCCCTCGGCCTCGTGGCCTGGCATCAGCACTACTTCACCGACACCGTTGCCGGCGCCGCGGTGGGCATCGCCATCGCGCTGTCCACGGCGCTTGTGCTGGACCGGCTGGCAGCGCGGCGGACCCGGCCCGCCACGGACGCGCCCCGGCAAAGTGAGCACGCCCTAACCTAGGTCAGGTAGAGGTTTACTGGTAGGTAGCAGTTCCTGGTCTGGAAGGAGCGCTGCCGTGACCACCATCTCCAGGGTCATCGTCGGCGTGAGCGGATCACCGGGATGTCTCCCGGCCATGCGGTACGCCGCCGAAGTAGCCAGGGCCCATGACGCCCCGCTTATTCCCGTGCTTGCATGGCTTCCTCCCGGCGGAGATCTAGCCGACCGCAGCCACCCCTCGCCCGTATTACGCCAGGTCTGGGCGGAGTCGGCGCGGCAGCGGCTGGAGACTGCCATGCAGACCGCCTTCGGCGGATTACCGGCAGGAGTGCTGACCCAGCCAGAGGTCATCAGGGGTCAGCCAGGCCAGAGCCTGGTGCATGTCGCCCGCGAGGCCGGGGATTTGCTGGTCATCGGCGCTGGCCGGCGCCACCGGCTCAGCCGCGCGCTCGTGGCCGGCGTCAGCCGGTACTGCCTGGCCCATGCCGCCTGCCCGGTGCTCGCCGTTCCGCCCTCGCCGCTCGACGACGAGCTTGGCCGCCTCGGGGTGCGCGGGTGGGCACTGCGCCGCAGGGCGCTGCGCACGGACGACATCGCGGCGCCGCCTGCAGCCAGGGCCTGACGGCGGGGAGCCGGTCAGCAGGCGACAGTCACCTGCGGACGGCCGCGCTGCCCACTGATCAACACGGCCCGGTACCGTTGCCTCAGCGTCGCCGATGGCAGTGCTGTGCCCGGGCAGCGCGGATTGGCACTGAGTCATGCACGGAGACGGCGCCGCGCTGTTCCCGGCATCCGAAGCGGGGCTGGCAGGCAATGCCAGCCGGGAGGAAGGGCGACCATGAGCGCACCGGGAAATGTCTGGCTGGCTGGAAGCGACAGGGCTGCCATCCCCGGCGTCGGGTTAGCAGCGCCGGCCGACCTGGCCGAGCGCATCGAGATCACCGTGGTGACGCGCAGGGCTGCATCCCTGCCGCGCACCGCGGCAGGTATCCCGGTCAGGCTGACCAGGGAACAACTGCGCGAGTCGTACGGCTCCGCCCAGGCTGACCAGGAACTCGTCGCGAGCGTCCTCACCGGCATCGACCCGGCTATCCAGGTGACGAGAAGCGACGCCGGCTCGCGCAGGATGAGCGTCGCCGGCCCCGCCGGGGTGCTCGCGGCCACGTTCGGAACTGAGCTCCGCCTGGCCAGCAGCATCGGGCCGACCGGGGTGGAGGTGCAGTACCGTTACCGGACCGGGAGCCTGCAGATTCCCGCCGCGCTGGATGGCATCGTCGTGGCGGTGCTCGGCCTGGACACCAGGCCCCAGGCGACACCGCCGTTCCGGTTCGCCGACGAGGCCACGCTGGAGGTCAGCTACACGCCGCCGCAGGTCGCCAGCATCTACCAGTTCCCGACCGGGACCGATGGCACCGGCCAGACGATCGGGATCATCGAGCTCGGCGGCGGGTTCAGCGAGTCGGACCTGGACACCTACTTCTCCGGGCTCGGCCTGGCCACGCCGTCCGTGACCGCGGTCGGGGTGGACGGCGCGACCAACGTCCCTGACCAGGATCCCGACGGCGCAGACGCCGAGGTCCTGCTCGATATCGAGATGGCAGGTTCCATCGCTCCTGGCGCTGCCCAGTTTGTGTACTTCGCGCCCAACACCGACCAGGGCTTCCTCGATGCCGTCACCGAAGCGGTCCAGGCGCAGCCCACTCCCGCGGCGGTCAGCATCAGCTGGGGCGGACCGGAGAGTTCCTGGACGACCCAGGCCATGACCGCACTCGACGAGGCGATCGCGGACGGCGTCGCACTCGGGGTCACCGTCACCGTGGCGGCCGGCGACAACGGCAGCAGCGACGGGGTCAGCGACGGCCAGCCGCATGTGGACTTCCCCGCCTCCAGCCCGCACGCGCTGGCCTGCGGCGGCACCACCCTGCAGGCTGACGCCTCGACCGGCGTCGTCACCTCGGAGACCGTCTGGAACGACGGGACCGAGGGCGGCGCCACCGGCGGCGGCGTCAGCGTGCAGTTCGCGCTGCCAAGCTGGCAAGCCAACGCAGGCGTCCCGGCGTCGCCCGACGGCGGCACCGGCCGCGGCGTTCCTGACGTGGCGGGCAACGCCGACCCCAACACCGGCTACCAGATCCTGGTCGACGGGCAGCAGACCGTCATCGGCGGCACCAGCGCAGTTGCGCCGCTGTGGGCGGCGCTGACTGCGAGGCTGGTCCAGTCGCTGGGCAGCAAGCTCGGACTCCTGCAGCAGGAGATCTACGCGGGAGTGCAGCCAGGCGAACCCGAGGCCGGCCTGCGCGACATCACCCAGGGGAACAACGGAGCTTACTCGGCCGGACCGGGCTGGGATGCTTGCAGCGGCCTCGGCGTGCCCGAAGGCAGCGCCCTGCTCTCGCGGCTGTCGTCCGGGACCGCCCCTCCGCCTGGCGGCTCGGGCGGGTCCGGTGGCTCGGGCGGGTCCGGTGGCTCGCCTACTAAGCCGCCGGGGTGCCTATCGTTGCTGGCGCGCCGAAGGCGTGCAGGACCTGCGGCACGGTGACCGTGCCGGCCTCGTCCTGGAAGTTTTCCATGATGGAAAGCAGCGCCCTGGCGGTGGCGCCCGTGCCGTTCAGGGTGTGCACGTGCTCCAGCTTGCCGTCGCGTCGGAACCTGATGTTCAGCCGCCGGGCCTGGTAGTCGGTGGTGTTCGAGCAGGAGGTGATCTCGCGGTAGCGCTGCTGCACCGGGAACCAGGCCTCGATGTCGTATTTCTTCGCGGCCGGGGCGCCAAGGTCGCCGACAGCGATGTTCATTACCCGGTAGGGCAGGCCGAGCTCCTGGGCGATCTCCTCCTCGTAGGCCAGCAGCTCGTCGTGCGTCTCGCGCGACAGCTCGGGGAAGGTGTAGACGAACATCTCCACCTTGTCGAACTGATGCACCCGGAACATGCCCCTGGTGTCCTTGCCGGCCGCGCCGGCCTCGCGCCGGAAGTTCGTGGTGAAGGCGGTGTACCTGGCCGGCAGGTCCTCGGCCTCAAGCCGCTCCTCGGCGTGAATGCCCGCGAGCGCGACTTCCGAGGTCCCGGTCAGGTACAGGTCGTCCTTCTCCAGGTGGTAGAGGTTCGACTCCTCGGTCGGCAGAAAGCCCGTGCCGTACATGGCGCGCTCGCCGACCATGACCGGCGGCAGCACCAGCAGGAACCCCCTGTTCGTGAGCTTGTCGATCACGAACCGGTACAGCGCCATCTCGGCGAGCGCGACGTCGCCGATCCGGTAGGCGAACCGGGATCCGGACAGCCTGGCTCCGCGTGCCATGTCGATCCAGCCGCGCGGCGAGCCAAGCTCCGTGCTGTCCCGCGGCTCGAAGCTGAACTTGGGCCGCTCACCCCAGGTCCGGACGAGCTGCGCATCCTCTTCGTCCATGCCGTCGGCCGCTGTCGGGTCGGGCACGTTGGGGATCCTGGCCAGCAGCAGATCGCGCAGCTGCGCGGCGCTGTTCAGCTCGTCCTGCGCCTGGCCGAGCTCGTCACTCAGCTGGCGAAGCTGTTCGATCTGCTCGGGCGTCGGCTTACCCCTGGACGCGCTCTTCTGAGCTGCGCGCAGCGCCTCCGCGCGCTCGGTCAGCGAGCGCCAGGTGGCGTCGGCGGCGAGCAGCGCGTCGAAGTCTTCCGCCGCCCCCCGCCTGGCCAGCGCGGCCCGCACGGCGTCCGGATCCTGGCGTGCAGCCTTGAGGTCGATCACCTGCGCGAGTCTAGCGGCGCGCCGCACGCGCCGTGCCGCCATAACCCCCTGCCGGGTCAGCCGGGCGACCGGGAGGATCCAGAACCCGCCCGCTGCGCTGGCAGTTCGGGCGCTGCCGGGTGGCCAGGCGCGACGGACGCCGGGGCCGGCACCTCGCCGCCTGGCCGGCGGCCAGCCTGGGGGCCCCTGGTGGCAAGCACCGAACCGGCCAGGATGAGCAGGAACGCCCCGGCCATCGCCAGCGTGACCCGCTCGCTCAGCACCACTACGCCCAGGATGACCGCCACTGCCGGATTGACATAGGTGATGACGGTCGCGCGCGCTGGGCCAGCCTCCGCGATCAGCGCGAAGAACGCGAGGAACGCCACCGCCGTGCAGATCACCGCGAGGCCTGCGATAGCGCCAAGCACCTTGGCGGGGGGCACCGACGACGGCCAGGTGAGGGCCGCGAGCGGCGCGTAGATGACCGCGGCGAATGCCAGGCAAGCCGCCGTCATGCCCAGTGGCGGCAGTTCGCTCAGCTTGCGGCTGGCAATCAGCGGGCCGATCGCGTAGCAGACGGCCACGCCGAGCACCTCGAGCACCGAGACGGTCTCGCCGTGCGGCGCGCCTGGCCCCAGCAGCAGCGCTACCCCGCCCAGGCCGACCAGCAGCCCGGCCCACCGGGCTGGTGACAGCCTGTCCTTCGTGCCGGTGAAGCGCGCCAGTACTGCCACGATGATCGGAACGGCGGCGATCAGCAGGCCGCTGAGCGAACTGGAGAGCCTGGTCTCGGCCTCGCTCAGCAGCAGCCAGGGCGTGACGATCTCGACCAGCGCGAATACGGCCAGCCAGCGCCAGTGCGGACGCAGCGGCGCCAGCTCACGGCGCCGCACCGCGATCGGCAGCAGGATGGCGGCGCCGATCGCCACCCGCCCGAGCACCAGCACGGGCGGGGCGACGCCACTGACCGCTACCTTGATGAGCAGGTACGGAATGCCCCAGATCAGGCTCATCGCGGCAAACAACCACCAGCCTCGGCGGCTCACTGATACTCCCTCGCTCGGCGCTCAGCACACAGTATGGGATGCCGCGGCTGGACGGTCTTGAACGCTCTTGCGCTGCCGGCGGCGCGGCCTACGGCGAGGGCACGAATTTATTGCGGGACGCACAGGCCGAGCGGGCCGGGTTTCGCGCAGGATGCGGCTGGCGACGGCCCCGAGGACGGCGGCGGCGAAGGGCTGGGCCAAGGGCTGGGCGACGGGGAGGCCGGCGGGGATGAACTCAGAACTGGCACCGGGCTTGAGTAGGCCGGCGACGGGGTGGAGGCCGGCAGGGGCACGGAGCGCGCGGGGCCGTACGACGACTGGGTCGGCGTCGGGTAGGCGGCAGGATCGAGCCTGCGGCCGGGTAACGAGCCAGCGGGCCGGTCGTGCGGCACGGTGCGGCCGTGATATACGCCCTGGCTTGGGCTGGGTGATGGCGCGGCCTGGGAGGCATGCATGGTGACCGTCACGAGCGACGTCACCATGAACACGATGGCGCTCGAGACGACCAGGATCAGCGGCGGGAGCAGCAGCACGGGGTGGGCCAGCATTGCCTGCAGGCCGTTGCGCAGCGTGGTCCGCACCCGGTCGAAACCGATGGCAAGCCCCAGGCTCACGGGCGGTAGTTCGGGGCCCAGGCCCATCCGCCCGCTGCTGCGCGCCCGGATGATCGCGGCTCGGCGCTGCTCCGTCGTCAGCCCGGGCAGGAGGTAAACGAGGGTGGTCCGGCCGCGCTTCTCGACGCTGACATGTAAGCCAGCGGGAAGCTCGGAATATCGGATCTTCACCATTTCTCCGGCCTCGCACCCCACCCCAAAGATGGCAACGACTCGTTTCCCGCCAAACGGACGGTGACGACCGTATCACGGTGGATAACTGCAATCCCACGGATAGCCGAAATCTCGTATTCGGAGCGTGTCCAGTCCGTCACTCTACCGCGTCCAGAGATTAGTCCTCCGCAAGCCGTTCCTGGGCGACAACTCCTCCGATGTAATCCTCTCGATACCCGAAAGCAAGGAGACTGGCCCTGTCCGCGAGCCCGAGGGCGCCAGGCCAGCCCTCATCCGTGCGGCCTCGTTGACGGCCACGCTGGCTGGGTAGGGGACAAAGACGACGCCGGCCTACCAGACCGGAGAGGAGCCGTGCCATGTCCGAGCAGACCCCGCACGAGTCGGAGGACCTTGAAGACTTCGAGGTCGAGGACGCCTCAGACACGCTGGACGGCAACCCGGGCGACGATCCGCTCGACCGCGGCGTAGCGCCACCGGAGCGGTGGTCGGCGGGCATGCGGTTCGGCACGACGGCCGAAGAGCAGGAGGAGGGCGAGTCGATCGACCAGTTGCTCGCCGAGGAGGAGCCTGACGACCCCTGGCTCATCGACGAAGGCGACCCGGCTGACATTGCCGGTGACGAGGACGCCGCGGACGAGGACGTGGACGGGCTGCTGCTGGACGACGGCCCGGACCCCAGGGCCGGGCGGCTGGTCGCGGAGGACGAGGGGATCGGGCCGGACGACGAGGCCGACCTCGTCGCGCGCGACGTGGGTGTCGACGGTGCCGCCGCCTCGGCGGAGGAGGCGGCGGTGCACGTCGTCGACGACGACGACACCGACATCTCCTCCGGAGGCTGACGCGGCGACCACTGGTCCGGCACCGGGCCGCTTGGGCCAGCTAGGCGGCATAGGGTGATGCATGCCGCTTTGGCGACCGCATGACGCGCACGGCACCGTGCTCCTTCGGCCGCGGCTACGCTCACAGCTAGGGCAGAACGCCCTTCCGGCCCGCGGAGGAACAGTGCGCCTCACCAGCATCGGCCAGGCCGAGCCCACGGCGGCGGCCGCGGCCACGCCGGGCGCCTTCCCGCGCCTTGCATGGTGGCAGTCGCTGCTGATTGCGCTGGCAGGCGGTCTCGCCCTGGCCGCTTCGTTCCCGTCGCCGGGGATCTGGCCGCTTGCCGCAGTCGGCCCGGCGCTGCTGGCCGTGGCGCTGTGGCGGCAGCGGCTGCGCACCGCGCTTGCCGCGGGGCTCGTATTCGGCGTGGCGTTCTTCTTCCCGCTGCTGTCGTGGCTGGTCAACATTGCCTGGTACGCCTGGGTTGCCCTAGCAGCCGTCGAGGCCCTGATATTCGCCGCGCTCACTGCCGGGCAATGGCTGCTGCTGCGGCTGCGGGCCTGGCCGCTGGCCGTCGCGGGCTGGTGGGTACTGTGCGAGGCCGTACGAAGCCGGTGGCCCTGGGAGGGGTTCCCGTGGGGCCGGCTCGTCATGAGCCAGGCAACCTCGCCAGCGGTCAAATGGGTCGCAGTCGGGGGCCCCCCGTTCCTGACCTTCCTGATTGCGCTCACCGGAGCTTGCCTGGCCTGGCTGCTGCTTGGCCCGGCGCCGGGAATGCCTGCCGA
>DASPWG010000163.1:0-7941 GCA_035621915.1 Streptosporangiaceae bacterium | reverse complement strand
CGGCCGGTTACCTGCGGCTGAGCGAGGGCTATGCGCAGGAGGCCGGGAAGGCTCGCGCTCTGGGCTGGCCGGTGACCGAACTGGCCAGCCATCACCTCGCGCCGTTCACCGACCCGGAACTGGTAGCCGGCTCGGTGCTCGACCTGCTGGGCCGTCTTGCCGCCGGTGACGGCGGCCCCGGCTAGCCGGGCACGCCGCCGACCTGGATGACCTCGCCGTCCTCGGTCAGGGCGACCTGGCTCTCCATCTCGCCGCGGAAGAAGCCTGGCCTGATCTTGGTCTCGGTAAGCATCCACGCCAGGCCTGCCAGCGCGGTGACGATGCCGATGGACAGCACGCCGCCGATGCGCCAGTGCGGCGCGAACGGCATCAGCCAGGTGGTGTCGCTGTTGCCCGGGTTGCAGTAGAAGTAGACGCTCCAGCCGAGCAGCCCGAACAGCATGATGCCGGACAGCAGCGGCATGAGCCCCCTGATCAGGAAGTCCCTGACGCTGCGCAGCAGCACCCGGCGGTAGAACCAGGTACAGGCGAAGCCGGTGATGCCGAGGTACACGGCCACGAAGAACGTGCAGCCGGTCACCGCGTCGCCGATGATGTCGCCGCCGGAGACGTAGTTCAGGATCACGTACATGATGATTGACACGACCGAGAACGAGATGGTGGAGAACGTCGGGGTCAGGTAGCGCGGGTGGATCCGGCCGAAGATGGCGGGCAGCGCCTTGTGGAAGGCCATCGACACCGTGGTCCTGGCGTTCGGCAGGATCGTGGTCTGGGTGGTGCCGACCGCCGAGCTCAGCACCATCAGCAGCAGCAGCCGGGTAAAGATCGTGCCGAGGACCGAGTTCCCGAAGACCGCGGTGCCCAGGACCGACAGCACGTCGCCCTCGTGGTTCGGATTGCTGAGCCCGATGCCCTTGGTCCCGATGCCGGCGAACGCCTGCACCGAGGTTGTCGTCAGGGCGTAGACGACCAGCAGGATCAGCGTGGAGATCACCCCGGCGTTGCCAGGGATCCGGCGCGAGTCCTTGGTCTCCTCGTTCACCGAGACCGTGGTGTCCCAGCCCCAGTAGACGAACACCATCAGCAGCATCCCGGCGATGAACGCGCTCGCGCTCTGCAGGTGGAACGGGTCGAACCAGGTCCAGGAGATGGCCAGGTGGCCGGCCGGGGCGCTGCCGACGGCGAGCCTGATCAGGGCGACGACTGACAGCAGTACCAGCATCACCACCTCGATGACGACCAGGACCACCTGCGTTCTGGCCGACACCTGGATGCCCCGGTAGCACATGTAGGTGAGGACGACGAGGAACAAGATGCCGACAGTCAGCACCCAGGGGCTGGTGGCGTTGTTCCCGATGGCGTCCAGGCCGAGGAACAGGAACACGTACTGCCCCGCGATCTGCGCGTAGCTGGCCATGCCGAGCAGGTCGGCCGCGATGGTGCCCCAGCCGCCGGCGAACCAGCCGGTCTTGGGCCCGAAGGCGCGCGCCGCCCAGATGAAGCTGCTGCCGCAGTCCGGGTCGGCGTAGTTCATCTCCTTGTTGGCCCAGGAGGAGAAGAACATCGGCACGAACGCGAGCAGCACGATCAGCGGCGTCTGCAGGCCGACCACCGCCACCACGAAGCCGAGGGTGGCGGCCAGGCTGTAGGCAGGCGCGGTGGACGCGACGCCCATCGCGGTGCTCTGCATATAACCGAGCGCGCCGCCCTTCAGGCCGCGGGCCGATGGAGCGCTGCCGGTCGTGGCCGGGGCGTGCTTCAGTTGGGTATCGGCGTCCATCAGGTCCCCCTGCGGGCGGGTCAGGGCCAGTGGCGAGTCGTACGGGTTTCTCACCATTGGAGGGCCGCCGCGCCCTGCAGGGAAGAGGCAATATGTCAGGAATACCCGTTCCTGGCGTACAGGCTGTAGCCGGGCTGTGGCTTACACCTTCTTGAGGGTCGAGGCGAAGTGCAGCAGCCTCGACCGGGCCTCGTTGTAGGACGAGGCCACGTAATAGTCAGCCTTGTGCTGCCAGCTCAGCCAGAGCTCGATCTTGGTGCTGGTGCATGAGGGCAGGTCGTTGAAGCCGCAGTAGCCCCACAGCTGGGCCTTGATGCCATGGATGCGGTAAGAGCCGAGGGAGGTTGCCGGGTACCCGGTTCCGCACGGCCCGCTGGCGTCGTCCTGGGTCAGGGTCAGGCTCTTGGTAGCGAAGGTCCCGTAGCCGACGCTGACGATCCGCTTGTCCGCCCCGCCGGCGACCTCGCACGCGCTGATGATGATGTGGCCGGCGTTGCGCAGGCCGTAGGTGGCGGTCGGGCGGTAGAGCACGAACCCAGCCTCGGCTTCGGCCTTCTGCCAGGTAGTGAACGTGCCGCTGCCGAGCGACGAGCCCGGCGTGGCTAGTGCCGGAGCGGCGACCGCCGCGGATACGGCGATAGCCGCCACAATCGGAAGGCCGATTCTGCTGAGCCGGTTCAGAGACATTTGTCCCCCATAGTGGATGGCTGACCTGACGCGTTTCCAGCGCGCATCGGGAAACCCCCGGAATCCCCCGAGCCGCATCGCATTGAGAGCGGGCTTGTGGGCCGATGCTACCGGAAAGTGATCTATCCAGCACTGAGAGTTCCTGAAGTCTTTCTGCAAGGTTGCCGACAACGGTTCTGTGTGCTCCTGGCGGGGTCCTGGCACCGGCAGGAGCACACAGAGTGCGGGTAACGGCGCATCCATTGCCACGCCGGGCGACTATGGCATGCTTTGCGGCATGGCCGACATTACTTATCCCGCTCCAGGCGGAACGGCAGCCGGTTATCTCGCGGTCCCGGCGGGCGACCCCGGCCCATGGCCCGGTGTCGTTGTCATTCACGAGATTCTCGGGCTGAACGGCGACATCCGCCGGAAGGCGGACGAGTTTGCCGCGCACGGCTACCTGGCGCTTGCTCCTGACCTATTCGGCGGCAAATTCTGGATCAGGTGCGTACGAAGCGCGATGTCGCAACTGACGGCCGGCAGCGGGCCGGCCTTTGGCGTGCTGGACGCCGCTAGGAACTTCCTGGCCGGCCGCAGTGACTGCACGGGCAAGGTCGGCGTCATTGGATTCTGCCTGGGCGGCGGCTTCGCCCTTTTGTGCGCCCCGAGGGACGGCTTTGACGTGGCAGCGATTAACTACGGCCCGGTGCCCAAGGATGCCGAGCGGATGCTCGCGGGCGCATGCCCGGTGATCGGCAGCTTCGGCGGCCGGGATCCGACGGCAACAGGGCACCCGGAGCGCCTTCAGCGCGCGCTGGCCGTGCTCGAGGTGCCGCATGACGTGCAGGTGTACCCCGGCTCAGGCCACCGGTTCATGACCAGGACCTCGGGTGCCGGGGCTCCGATGGCCAAGCTGGCCAGGATGAGCTTCCAGCCCGAGGACGCTGCCGATGCGTGGCAGCGCATCTTCGCCTTCTTCGGCACCTACCTGCAGGGCTAGCGCACCGGATCGTAGTGGATCCTGTCCGCCGGGATGGTCGCGGCTAGCAGCGCCGCGGTCTGCCGGACCATCGGCTCGGGGCCGCAGATGTAGGCCTCGGTGTCGCCGAACACGCTCGTGCCGTGGGCGTGCAGGACATCGGGCAGCGTGCCCTTGAGGCCGCTGAAGCCAGGCTCCTCCGACAGCACGGTGACGACGCGGAGCCCGGCGTAGGCGGACTCAAGTAGCTGGAGATCCTGCAGGTCATAGAGGTCGAACTGCTGCCTGGCACCGTAGAACAAGGTGATCTTACGCTGCGGCTCAGCGACGGACTCGCTGATGACCTGCTCGATCAGCGCCTTGATCGGGGCCAGGCCGGTGCTGCCCGCCACGCAGAGCAGGTCCCGGCCGGAGTCCGTCAGCGTCATGCCGCCGTCGGCCGACCCGAGCAGCACGGTGTCGCCCTCGGCGCTGTGATACACCAGCGAGTTGCTGACCAGCCCGCCAGGCACGGCCCGCACGTGCAACTCGATCAGGCCGCTCGAGCGGGGCGCGTTGGCGACAGAGAACGGCCGCCACACCCTGGGCCAGCGCGTGACCTGCACGGGGACGTACTGCCCTGGCAGGTACCGCAGTGGCTGGCTGGGCGCGAGCGTGACCACTGCGACGCCGGGGGAGCGCAGTTCATGCCCGACTATCTCGGCGATCCACCACGCCGGGGTGCCGGCCGCCTGCGCGGCGGCGGCCTGCATGGTGGCGCATATGTAGCCGACGGCTCCCCGCCAGGCGGACTCCACCTCAGGCCGCCAGTCGGTACCGATGAAGTGCTGCGCGGTCTCCACCATCGCGGCGAAGAACGCCTGGTGGTGGCGGTCCCGCACGCCGAACCTGCGATGGTCGCGGCCTAGCCGCCCGAGCAACTCCGCGCAGTCGGGCTGGCTGTCCAGGGTGGCGATGACTTCGGTGAGCGAGGCGAATACGTGCTCGCGCAGCGGGGTCATGGTCATGGGAAACAGCGACCGGATATCGGGGCTCTCGGCAAACAGCCTGGTGTAGAAAAACTCCATCACGGCCGGGCCTACGGCGGCCGCGTGTGCAAACGATTTCTTGACGAGCTTGGCATCAAAGTCCGCAGCCGGCTCAGAGCCCTCTGTCCCGGCCCGCTGCCGCGCGGAACTTTCTGCGCTGGCTACCTGCCCGGGAATTGCCGCCGCGCCGTGCGCTGCGCCAATGCGGCCATATGGCTTCGTCAATGCGGAAGTCAGCGTAGAAATCCGTGCGCCGGAGTTGTCAACGCGCCCGAGGCCAGCATAACCTGCCGGTCCATCGGGCTCAGCGTTGGGAATCCCACCGTCAAGCGCGATTGCCACAGCGTGAGTCTCGCATCCCGCACCTGATGCATACAACCCAATCCAGCCAACCCAGGCTAAGGAGCACGGAGGGTTACGGATGCATGTTCTGCGGGAGCTAGGATGGTGACTCGTCGCCGCGGCCTATTATTGCGTGCTCTACGGCCTTTTATTGTCAGTTACTGAACAGACACTTGATGCTGCGCAATAGCGCAGGGCCGATCGGCGGTGGTTACGCCTGGTAATTGCCTTCCCCGACCGCGAATAGCGCGGGTATACGGTGTTAGAACGGCATTCGGCCCGGCCGGGCTGCCTGGGCTGACGCTGGGTTCGGGTGGCGACGTGCTGGGTCATTGCGCGGGGCCGCCGGACCGTAGCGCTGACCGTCAGCAGGCGGCAGCCCGCGCCCTGAAAGGCGCTGTCGCCCGTCGCGAGCCTAACCATATGATCGTCGCGTGACTTCAGCCGTATACCTGCGCTTTCCCCATATTCAGCAAGATCTGTTGACATTCGTCGCAGAGGATGACGTCTGGCTCGCCCCGGCCGGCGGCGGCCGCGCCTGGCGGCTGTCGTCTGATGACGCGGCGGCGTCCTGGCCGCGGCTGTCCGGGGATGGCGGCCTGGTGGCCTGGACCGGCGTGCGCGACGGATGCGGGGAGGTGTACCTCGCCGGGGTTGACGGCGGCGCCAGCCGCAGGCTGACCTACTGGGGCGAGGCGCGGACCAGGGTGACCGGCTGGGACCCCGGCGGCGAGGTGCTGGCCGTCACGTCGGCTGGGCTCCCGTTCAGTTTCTGGCAGCAAGCGCACGCAGTCAGCGCAGATGCTGCCGCGCCAGGGTCCCGCGACCTGCCCTTCGGAGTGGTCTCTGACGTCGCGATCGGTCGCGCGGCAGTGGCCCTGCTGACCGGCGGGTACAACGACCCTGCCTGGCGCAAGCGCTATCGCGGCGGCACGGCGGGACGGCTGTGGCTGCGGACCGCAGGGCCGGACGGCACCGACGGACCGTTCCGGCGGATAGCGGCCGATCTGGCCGGGCACTTCGCCAGCCCCATGCTCGCGGGCGGCCGGTTCGCCTTCCTGTCCGACCACGAGGGCACGGGCAACATTTACTCTGTCGACCTCCGCGGCGGCGACCTGCGGCGGCACACCGACCACGACGGTCCCTACGCGCGCCAGGCCAGCACCGACGGGGTGCGGATCGTCTACATGGTCCGCGGCGAGCTGTGGCTGCTCGACAGCCTGGATGCATCAGCGCCGCGAAAGCTCGACGTCACTCTGTCGTCGGCGGTGGCCGGCCGGGCGCCGCGGCTGATCTCGGCCGCCGACCACGTCGGCGGCCTGTCATGCGACGAGACCGGCCAGGCCAGCGCGGTCGAGGTGCGCGGCACGATCCACTGGCTGACGCACAGGGACGGCCCGGCCCGCGCGCTGTCGGTGACGCCTGGAGTGCGGGCGCGCCTGCCGCGCGTGCTCGGCACGGACGGCCTGGTGGTCTGGGTCACCGATGCCGGCGGCGCGCACGCCCTGGAGGTGGGAGGCGAGCGGGACGGCGAGCCGGTGCCGCCGCGGCGGATCGCGCAGGGTGAGATCGGCATGGTCTCCGCGCTCGCCGCCGCTCCGGACGGCAGCGCGGTCGCCGTCGCGTCCAGGGACGGGAAGCTCCGGCTGGTCGACGTGCAGTCCGGGGCCGTCACCGAGCTCGCCAGCTCGGAGGACGGTGAGACCACCGGGCTGGCGTGGTCGCCGGACTCGGCCTGGCTGGCGTGGTCACAGCCCGCGCTGCGGCCGCTGCGCCGGATCCGGGTCGCCAGCGTCGCCGACCGCGTGGTGCGCGACCTGACCGACGGCCGGTTCACCGACACCGACCCGGTGTTCACCGCAGACGGGCGGTATCTCGCGTTCCTGTCCAAGCGCAGCTTCGACCCCGTCTATGACGCGCACTCCTTCGACCTGTCGTTCCCGTTCGGAGCGCGGCCTTACCTGCTGCCGCTTGCAGCCGACACGCCGTCGCCGTTCGCGCCGGCCGCAGCGGGCCGCCGGATCGGCGACGCGGCGGACGGCAAGAACGCCGGGTCGAAGTCCGGCGAGCCGGGTAGCGACGCCGAGAAGCCGCCCGAGGTGACAATCGACTTCGACGGCACCGCCAGCCGGGTGGTGCCGCTGCCGGTGCCGGAGTCCCGCTATGCCGCGCTGAGCCCGGTGAAGGGCGGCCTGGCCTGGCTGCGCGAGCCGCTGTGGGGCAATCTCGGCCAGGGCGGCGCGCGCCCGACCGATGACGCGCCGCGGGCCGCGCTGGAGCGGTTCGACATTCAGCGGCAGCGGGTCACGATGCTGCATGACGAGCTCGACTGGTTCGTGGTCAGCGGCGACGGCATGCGGCTGGTAGTGAGCGATCACGACAGGCTCACGGTGATCCCGGCCGACCGCAAGGCCGACTCCGACAACCCGGACGACGAGGTCGCCGTCGACGCGTCGCGGGCCAGGTTCCTCGCCGATCCGGTGCAGTTGTGGCGGCACTCGGTCGCGGAGGCCGGCCGGCTCATGGCGCAGGACTTCTGGGTGCCGGACATGGCGGGCGTGGACTGGGACGGCGTGATCGCCGAGTACCTGCCGCTCGTGGACTCCATCACAAGCCCCAGCGACTTCGCCGACCTGCTGTGGGAGATATTCGGCGATCTTGGCACCTCGCATGCGTACGTAACCCAGGCGAGTTCGGACAAGGGCGATGGCACCAGCGCGGCCGCGCTGCTCGGCGCCGACCTGGAGCGTGACGCCGACGGCGGCTGGCGGATCGCCAGGGTGATTCCCGGCGAGTCCTCCGATCCGCTGGCCTCCTCGCCGCTGGACGGCCCTGCCGCGCAACTGCGCGCGGGGGACCGGCTGGTGGCAGTGGACGGTCAGCCGGTAGGCCCGGCCGGCCCCGGCCCGCTGCTGGTCGGCGCGGGCGGCAAGCCGGTCGAGCTGACGGTGGCGACCGGCGGCGGCGAGCAGCGGCGGGTCGTCGTGACGCCACTGCGCAGCGAGGTACGGCTGCGCTACCAGGACTGGGTAGCCGGGCGCCGGGCGCGGGTCAGGGAGCTGAGCGGAGGCCGTCTGGGCTACCTGCACGTTCCCGACATGGTGAGCGGCGGCTGGGCGGACTTCCACCGCGACCTGCACACC
>DASPWG010000162.1:0-16173 GCA_035621915.1 Streptosporangiaceae bacterium | reverse complement strand
GGGCATCTCCACCCGGACGCCGACTACCTCCATCTGCCTCACAGCGGCTCCGTCCTCATCCGCGCCTGCGCGCTGCTCTCTAGCGGATCTGCCTAGTGGCATTCCCGTTTGTTCTGGCAGGCATTCCCTTTGTCAACGTACACCCGCAATAGCGCGTGGCCGCCCCCTGGATTGCGCCGACTTGGAGTCGGCCGGCCACTGCCTGTAGCTCATGCACTGGCACCCTCCACGCCGCGCTCGAGCGCCCGCGGCTCACCGTCGGCGAATTCGGCGGACCTGGCCTGCGCGGCCTGGCCGAGCCGTCCCGCAGGCAGCCCAGCCTCGGCCAGGGTGCCCTCGACCAGGGCGCAGTGCAGCCGCAGCACGAGCGCGGCGCAGTCGCGCGCGGTCCGGCCGGCGAGCTCGCGCGCGCCTGGTCCACGCTGCCGCAGGATCGGCGCGACCAGGCTCTCGATCATGGCGGTCTCGCGCTCCGCTGCGGCCCGCACGGCCCGCAGGTGCCGTGCCTCAACGCCGAACGCAGCCAGCGCGGCAGCGGTCCTGGCCACCTCTAGCGCCTCGGCTGAGTAGTGCCTGCCGATCCGGCGCACGAGGCCGAAGGTTTCCAGCTCCGTCAGCAGCGCCTCGCTGATCCCGGCGCCCTCCACCAGTTCGCGCCGACTCACCGGCTGACTCGCGCCGTCGTCGGCGGTCGCGGTGCCCTCCGGGTAGCCGCGCCCGGCGCCTGCGGCGGACTCGCCGGACCGCGCCCCGCGATGGCCCGCTGTGCCCGCTGTCGCGCCTATCGCTGCCGCCGCGGCGGGCCCGGCGGCCGCGGGATCCCGCCACCCGGCGGACTCCGCCGTGTCGGCGGCGTGCTGGTCGAGCCGGGCCAGGCGCTCTCTGATGACTCGCAGCGGCAGGTACTGGTCGCGCTGCGCGGTCAGGATGAACCGCAGCCTGTCCACATCCTGACCGCAGAACCGGCGGTAACCAGCCGCCGAGCGGGCCGGCGTGACCAGCCCTTCCGTCTCCAGAAACCTGATCTTGGAAACGCTGATGTCAGGGAAGTCAGCGCGGAGCTGTGCGAGCACCTCGCTGATGCCGAGGTAGCCGCGTGCGGGCTGGGCGCTCATCCCCCGACCTGCGAGCCTCCGCCGAACTCGGGCCGCGCGCCCGGGCCGAGCAGGAAGACGAGCCGGAACTTGCCCACCTGCACCTCATCGCCCTCGTTCAGCTGGGCCTCCTCGATGCGCTCCCGGTTCACGTAGGTGCCGTTGAGGCTGCCTACGTCGCGCACCGTGAACCGGCCGCCCTGCCGGTAGAACTCCGCGTGCCGCCGCGAGACGGTCACGTCGTCGAGGAAGATGTCACTGTCTGGATGGCGGCCGACCAGGGTGAGGTCGCTGTCCAGCAGGAACTGGCTGCCCGCGTTAGGTCCGCGCCTGACCGAAAGCAGCGCGGTGCCGGGCGGCAGGGCCGCCACCGCGGCGGCGTCGGCACTAGTCTCGTCGCTCGCGTCATCGAACTCGCTGCTGCCGATCGAGATGGTCGAGGTCGTGTCCGCGACCCGGTCGCCGTGGCGCCGGACCAGCGGCGTGCCGCACTGCGCGCAGAAGCGCGACCCCTCCGGATTCGCTTCACCACACGCGGTGCAGTACACGCTGGGCATCAGGTCGCCGAGCCTCCCATTCGTCGGGTAAGCCACGGGAGCTGCCACCATGTCAGGCGCGGCCTTGTGCCGCGTCAGCTCCGGTGGCCGGCTCAACGCTACCTGCGCCGACCCTGATCGGTCCATGCGCCACGCACGCCTGGCAGCCCCTGACCGCGGCCCGCCGAGCGTGCGCCGCGATCCGGTGCCGGTGGCGCCGCCTGACGTCGGCTCCGGCCATCCGGAACCGCGCTCGGCACCCCCGCGACGCCTGCGCCACATCTCTGGTCGCACCTCCGGACGCCCATTCACCACACTTGAGTAATCAGGTGATTCTCTCACGGAAATGCACCGCGTCGCGGCCACTCAGCAGCGACTGGCCCGCCTCCGAGCGGCTTGCGGCGGATTGCGCCGCAGCTGACTTGCGGCCGCGGCGGGCCAGGGCGAGGGCTCAGCGGCCGGCCCGCTCCACCACCGCGGCCCAGTCGTCGAGCAGGCCCTGCGCGGTGTCTGCGTCCTTGCCCTCAGCCCACAGGTGCGTGACTGCCTCGGACGGGTCGGGGAGTACCAGGATCCAGCCGCGGCCCGGCTCGATGACCCGGACTCCGTCGGTGGTGTCCATGTCATGGTCGCCGGCCGCCTCGACGACGGTGCGCATGACCATCCCCTTGGCCGCCCACGGCGTCGGCATGGACCGCTTGAGCAGGTTGGCCTCGGGAATCCTGGCCTTGATCTGGCTGAGCGTGAGCCTGGTCCTGGCTACCAGCCCCAGGAGCTGCGCAAACGCCGCGATGCCGTCGATCGACCTGGAAAAGCCAGGCACCACGAAGCCGCCCTTGCCGTCGGCGGCGAAGATGACATCCTTGCCCGCGGCTGCCTCATACAGGCCGTGCAGCGAGGTGGGCGTCCAGTCCACCTGGACGCCGTGATAGTGGCAGACGTCCTCGGCCACCCTGGTGGTAGTCACCGGCAGCGCCACGCGGCCGCTGCGGCGCTCGGCCGCGATCAGGTCAAGCACCACCAGCAGCGCGCGGTCGTCGCTGACCATTGAGCCCTTGTCGTCGACGAGCGCGATCCGCTCGCCGACCGGGTCGAACCTGACGCCGAACGCGGCCCCGAAGGACGACACCAGCTCGCCGAGGCGGTGCAGGTCAGCGCGCACCGCCGCAAGCGACTGCGTCGGCGCGGACTCGTCAAGCCGGTTGTTGACCGTCAGCACGTCGACGCCGATCTTGCCGAGCAGGCCCGGCAGGACCAGTGAGGTGGTGCCGCCGGCGCAGTCCGCTACCACCCGCAGCCCGGCCCCGTACACGCCGGTCATGTCGACGCACCGCAGCAGCTCATGGGTGTAGGCCTCGACCACGCGCGGCGGATAGGTCAGCTCGGCTATCTCGCCGGGGAACGCGCGCCGGTACTCCTGCCTGGAGAACACCCGCTCGAGCTTGCGCTGCGCCGCCTCGGACAGGTCGGCGCCGTCGGCGTCCAGGAACCTGATGTCGATGGACTGCGGGTCGCCGGGCGTAGTCTGCAGCGCGATCCCGCCGCTGGAGTCGCTGCGCGCGGTCTCGAACCTGGACAGCGGCATCGGCTGCGCCTCCAGGTCCACCACGTTGATGGCGCTGGCGTTGAGCGCGCCGTGCACAGCGCGCTTGAGCGCCCGCGCCGCCCTGGAGGAGTCCCTGGACGTGGTCACCGACGCGCCCTTCTTCAGCGTCGTCGCGTAGGCGCTGGCAAGCCGGACGCACAGCTCGGGCGTGATCTCCACGTTGACCAGGCCGGATACTCCGCGCGGGCCGAACAGGGTGCGCTGGCCGCGGGACTCCCAGATCACGCTGGTGTTCACGACCGCGCCGGCCTCGATGGTCTTGAACGGGTAGACCTTCACCCCTGCCGACAGGTAGCTGTCCGGCTCGATCACGCACTCGTCACCGACGATGGCGCCCTCCTCGATCCTGGACAGGCCCATGACGTCGGTGTTCTTGCCGACCACGCAGCCTCGCAGGGTCACGCCGCGGCCGACGTACACGTTGTTGTGCACGACGGCGCGGTGCAGGAAGGCCCCCTCCTTCACGATGACGTTGCTGCCGACGACGGTGAACTCGCGCAGTTGGGCGCCTGCCTCGATCTTGGCGTAGTCGCCGACGTACAGCGGCCCGTTCAGTACCGCCTCGGGATCGACCTCGGCCCCCTCGGCGACCCAGACCCTGGGCGAGACCTCGAACCCGTCAATGTCGACGCTGACCTTCCCGGACAGCACGTCGGCCTGCGCCTTCAGGTAGCTCTCGTGCGAGCCGACATCCTCCCAGTAGCCGTCGGCTATCCAGCCGTACAGCGGTGCCCCGCTCTCCAGCAGTTTCGGGAAGACATCGGCCGACCAGTCCACGACCTGGCCAGCGGGCACGTGGGCGAGCACCTCTGGCTGCATCACGTAGATGCCGGTGTTCACGGTGTCGGAGAAGACCTGGCCCCACGTCGGCTTCTCCAGGAAGCGCTGGATGCGGCCGTTGTCGTCCAGAATCACGATGCCGAACTCGAGCGGATCGGGCACACGCGCGAGGGCGACCGTCACCATGGCCTGATTGTCCTTGTGGAAGGCAATCAGATCAGACAGGTCGATATCGGTCAGGGCGTCGCCGGAGATGACGAGGAACGGCTCGTCACGCAGCGCATCCTCGGCGTTCTTGACGCTGCCTGCGGTACCGAGCGGAGTCTCCTCGGTGGCGTACTGCAGGCTCATCCCGAACTCCTCGCCGTCGCCGAAGTAGTTGCGCACCATCGCGGCGAGGAACTGCACGGTCACCACGGTCTCGGTCAGGCCGTGCTTGCGGAGCAGCCGCAGCACGTGCTCCATGATCGGGCGGTTCACTACAGGCAGCATGGGCTTGGGCTGGTTGGCCGTCATAGGGCGCAGCCTCGTGCCCTCGCCGCCCGCCATCACAACCGCCTTCACCGCCGCCAGCTCTCCTTCCGCTGCTCAGGGCCGGGTTTCCCGCCGTCCCGTGACAGGTCCAGCGCCGCCCTCAGGGCGCGCCGCCATGCAATGGCCGGCCTGGGATTCCGCCAGCAGCTGCCTGGCCTGCGCGATATAGAGGCCGGCTGCCCACCAGTACAGGGCACTTCCCCATATCGCGAAGCTCCAACCGATGATCCGCGTCACCTCGGCGTAGCTTGCCGCATGCGAGCCCAGGAAGAGCAGCGGAAACGCGTACAGCAGGCAAAGCGTGGCGGTCTTCCCGGCAAAGCTGACCTGCAGCGAGCTCCAGCCGCGGCGCCGCAGCACCGCCAGCACCACGGCCATCACGAGCTCCCTGACCGCCAGCACGGCGACCAGCCACCAGGGGATGATGGATCGCACCGCCAGCGCGATCACGGTGGCCACGATGTACAGCCGGTCAGCGGCCGGGTCGAGCAGCTGCCCGAGCCTGGTCTGCTGGTGCAGGGCGCGCGCGATCTTGCCGTCCAGCCAGTCGGACAACCCGGAAGCGGCCAGCAGCCCGAGCGCCCACCAGTCCCCCGTCTTGCTGCGCACGACCAGCACCAGCCACAGGAACACCGGCACGCCGAGCAGCCTGGCGAAGCTGATCAGGTTGGGAATGGTGAGGATCCGCTCGCTGTCGCCGTACTCGGCCCCGGCGACCAGGGTTGCGCCGGCGGCCGCGGTGCCCGGACCCGCTCCAGCGGCCGGACCCACAGTGGGACCGGGCGTGTCTGGCCGATCCTCGTGCTGGTCTGTCATGGGGGTCCCTTACCTGCAGGTCACCGGCACGGCCAACCTACTCCGGCGTAAGCGCGCCGGTGCAGACAGGCCGGGTCGAGTGCGTCGCCCGGGTAAAGTCGGGCGGTGCCCGAGTTGCAGCGCCTGCGAGCTGACCATGCCCCGGCGGTCCTGGCATTCGAGCTGGCAAACCGCGCCTACTTCGCCGCCTGGGTCTCCGACCGGGGCGATGAGTTCTATGACCAGTTCGCTGCGCGGCACGGCACACTGCTGGCCGAGCAGGAGGCCGGCATCGGCGCGTATCACGTTCTCGTCGACACCGATGGCTCGGTGCTTGGCCGGTTCAACCTGGTATTCGCCGGAGACGGCGTGGCCGAACTCGGCTACCGGGTAGCGCAGCACGTCGCCGGCCAGGGCGTGGCGACCGCGGCCGTCCTGGAGCTGTGCCGGCTGGCCGCGGCGCGATACGGGCTGCGCACGCTGCGGGCTGCAGCCTCCCGCGAGAATGTCGCGTCCCAGCGGGTGCTGGCCAAGGCCGGATTCGTCCTGGTTGGCCCGGCCGACCCAGCCGATATCGGCGGCAAGCGTGGCAGCTGGTACCAGCGCGAGATAGCCGGTGCCGACCCGCCGCGCGACTCGCAGTGACGGGACGCTAGCGCGCCGACTCGGCCGGCAGGACGTGCAGTTCGACGTCTCTGGCCAGCCTGACCAGGTCGCGCAGCACCGGGTGCCGTCCGGCGGGCCCGTGGTCAGCCCGCGCCAGCACCATCTCGGTCGCCCGCTGCTGGTGGCCGAAGTCGGCCAGCAGCTGCGCCGGCGCCGCCCCGGCCAGCTCCTCGAAATCGCCGCCTAGCTGGGCCGTCAGCGCTGCGTAAGAGTCCACCAGGTCGGCTTCCGCAGAGCCGGACTGCCCGGTGCGGACGGTTGCCGCGGCGAATTCCCCGCCTAGCTGCGCGGCCTGCGCGGCGGACCGGCGCAGCAGCGCCTCCATGCCCGGCCGCGGCGCGACGCACGCCAGGACGTATGGCTGCGGCTCGGGCAGCGGCGCCTGTGCCGCGCTGGCATAGGCGGCAAGCTGTCGCTCGCCATGCTCGGCGACCAGCCGGAAGGCCCGCTCCCGCGCGGCCTGCAGCGCCTCGGGCCGGTAGGTAGCGGCCAGCGCTTGCTCGATCTCCGCCGGCGGCACGATCTCACCCCGCTTGACCCGGTCGATCAGGATCGGCGGCGGCACGTCCACCAGCTCGATCTCGTCGGCCAGGGACAGCAGCGCCCGCTCGTCGATATAGGTACCGTCCAGGCGGCTGAGCAGCACGGTCCCGATCACGGTAATGCCGGCCTCGGCCAGCCGCCTGGCTGCCGCGAACCTTCGCTCGGCGGTCACGGTGTCGCCCGTCAGGTCATCAACGCAGACCACCTCCGGCCTCCTGGCCAGGATTGCCGCGGTGTCCAGCGTGCTGCCGTCGCCTACTACCTCGAGCTCGTCGAGTAGGGAGCCGACCTGCTCCCTGTCGTGCACCGAGACCGCCCCGATCACCACGTCTGCGCCGCGGGATTTGCGCCGCAGCGCCTCCTCTAGCATCGCCGTGGTCGTCCCGCAGCCGGGTGCGTAGCCGAGATAAACGCGGATCGCGCCGCGGCGATGCGGCGGGGGCTCTGGCGCGCCGTCAAGTTCCGCCACCTCCGAGTCGGTCCCGGCGGCACGCGCCGAAGGCACAGCCTGCACGTGCAGGTGGATACTGGGCAGGTTTGCGGCCAGCCGCTCGATGAGCGTCGTCCGCCAGCGCTCCAGCAGGCTCACGGGCGGGGCGGGCAGCACCAGATGGCGGGCGCCGGTCTCCTGCACGGTCGACATGATCGCGGCGCCGAGGTCCCTGCTGCCGCGTGACAGCATCGTGGCCCCCGCGGCGTTCGCTGCCCCGAGCGCCTGCTCCGGCAGCGCAAGTGACTGGCCAGCCGGGCTTAGCGCGAGCACATAGCACCGTGCGCCTCGCCTTCTGGCCAGCCTGATGCCGCGCAGCACCAGCGCCTCCGCCTGGTCGGGCCGCCACACCGCCACCAGCACGTCGTGCCGGTCCCGCGGGCGCTCCGCGCCAGGCCCCGGCACCGACCTGGCCAGCAGGCCGAGGCCGACCTCGCGGAGTGCCGCCAGCCTGGCGGGCTGGAACTCGGTCTGCATCGCGCCGGGCACCTGGTCGGGCGGGTAGATGTTGCCGTGGCTGAGTCGCTTGCGCAGCGCCTCGGGCGAGCTGTCGACGAACTGCATCGCGTCAATGTCGCCGAGCAGATCGTCGGAGATGGTGGCCGCGGGGCGCTGCCCGGTAATGTCACGGACCTGGTCGCTGACCGCCCGTACGTCGCCGACGTCGGCGGTGCTGATCACGTCGATCCCGGCAGCGCGCAGCGCCCCCACGGCGGCGGCGTGCATGCCGAGGTCGTCGACCAGAACCACGCTAGGTCGCCTGGCCAGGACAGCGTTCAGGTCCATCTCGTACTCGCCGCTGGGCTGCTCCGCGGTGCCCTCAAGCCGTCGCGGCGGAACGGCCTCCAGCCCGTCAATGGCCTCCTCGGTATGCAGCCGGCCGCGCGGGTCGGCGAAGCCGATGACCACGTCTTCGCCCTGCGCCCGCCGCGCCCTGCCCTCCCTGAGCATGGTGTAGGTCTTGCCAGCGCCCGGCGCGGCACCGAGATAAACCGTCAGCGAGCCGGGCCTGGCGGGCTCTGGAGCGTCGGCAATCGTCGCGCCGATGCCCTGCTCCTCCCTGATGATCTCGCCGCGGGCCGCGTCGTAGTCGTAGAGCTCGGCATACCGGCCCCAGTTCACGGCGACGTCAAGCTGGCGGGCCGAGTCCTCCTCGCTGTAGCTGGTGCGCAGTATGTCGATGAAGTAGCCGGCCGGCAGCTTGCCGTCCTGGCTGGCCCGCAGGCTGCGATAGATGGCCCGCACCAGCGGCGCCCGCTCCAGCGATGCCCTGGCGAAGATCTCCTTGCTGTCCTGGATGCTCGCGCCGGCGAAGACCTGCCCGCTGCCGGTCAGCTCCAGCTGGTCGTCGCGCAGGCCGGCGAATCCCAGCATGACCAGCGCGTCGACCAGCGGCAGCAGGTCATCCACCTCCAGGCCGAGGCCCTCGGCAAGATCGGCCAGGTCGGCGGCACCGCCGTGGCGGCCGATGAGGATCTCGGCCAGGCCGGACAGTCCGTCGACGGTGGCCGGCGGCAGCGGCGAGTCGCTGATAGTGCCTGGCTCGGGGGCGCCGGGAGCCGTCGGCGTTGTGACGGCGGCGGCCTCGCGCTGGGTCATCAGCCGGTAGATCTGGTCGACCAGCTCGTCGAAGTCGGCGGTGCGGCGCCGCCGCGGCCGCGGCAGCGGGTTGACCATGTCCCACCGGATCCGGCCAGGGTTGGTGCCGAGCACGAGGATCCGGTCGGCCAGCAGCACCGCCTCCTCGATGTTGTGCGTGACCATCACGATGGTCTTGGTGGGGAACCGGTGCCCCTCCCACAGCTCCAGCAGCTCGCCGCGCAGGTTCTCCGATGTCAGCACGTCCAGCGCGCTGAATGGCTCGTCCATCAGCAGTGCGGCCGGCTCTACCACCAGCGCCCTGGCGAACCCCACGCGCTGCCGCATGCCGCCCGACAGCTCCTTGGGGTAGGCGCTCTCGTACCCGTCGAGGCCGACGATGTCGATGGCCCGCAGCGCCCGCTCCGACCGCTCGCCCTGGTCAATCCCGCGGGCCTCCAGGCCCAGCTCGACGTTCTGCTGCACCGTCAGCCATGGCATCAGCGCGAAAGTCTGGAAGACCATGGACGTCTCGCGGTTCGTGCCGGTCAGCGGCTTGCCGCGGAACAGCACCTCGCCCTCGGTTGGCGCGATGAGCCCGGCGATGCACCGCAGCAGCGTGGACTTGCCGCTGCCGCTGCGGCCGAGCAGTGCCACGAACTCGCCCTCGGCGACGTCCAGGTTGATGTCCTCGAGTACGAGCAGCGGCCGGCCGCCTGGCCCGGAGAACGACTTGCTCAGCGACCTGACGCTGATCAGCGGAGTGTTGGCCGCTGGCGGCGCCTCGGGTGCGAAGGAAGTCTGCGAGCTGCTCATGCCAGCGCGAACTTCGTCTCGGCCAGCCGGTAAAGCCGGCGCCAGAGCAGGGCGTTGATGCCGGTGACGTAGACCGCCATCACCAGCAGCCCGGCGAATAGGTAGGGCAGGTTGGAGGTGTTCTGCGAGATGAACGCGCCGAGGCCCTTCGCGACGAGCACGCGGTGGTTGTAGGAGACGATCTCGGCCACGATCGTGGCATTCCACGCACCACCCGCCGCAGTGATCGCCCCGGTGACGTAAGCGGGGAAGATACCGGGAAGGATCAGCCGCCGCCACCGGTCCAGGCCGTGCACGCCCAGGTTGTCCATGGCTTCCTTGAGGTCCGAGGGCACGGCGCTCGCTCCTGCGATCACGTTGAACAGCACGTACCACTGCGTTCCCAGCGCCATCAAGAGGATCGCACCGAAATTCAGGGGCAGCCCGATGTCGATGAACACAACGATGGCGAACGGGAAGATGAAATTCGCCGGAAAGCTGGCGAGGATCTGGACGATCGGCTGCATGAACTGCGCCACGCGCGGGTTGAAGCCGATCCAGACGCCGACCGGCACCCACAGCACCGACGCGATTGTCACTACCACGATGACCCGCAGCAAGGTCAGGAAGCCGAACCCGAAGGCGGTACCGAAGACCGCCAGGCCGTCCGAGCCGGTGGCAATGTAAGCCAGCATGCTGTACAGGCCCCAGACCAGCACGGCGGCAACCACGACCCAGAAGGCAATGTCGGCGGCACGCCGCCTGGCGGCGTGGCTGGCCAGGCTGGCGTCGTCGATGCCGGTCGCCCTGCCCATGAGCCGGTTGACCGGCTCGGCCGCGACCCGCCTGCCGCGGCCGAGGGCCGCAGGCCAGCTGGACCTGCGCAGCGCTTCAAGGACTAGCGACCTGGCCTTCTGATTGGACTCAGACTGCTCGACGCGGAACTTCTCCACGTACGCGACCAGCGGCCGCCAGAAGAAGAAGTTCACGACGAGGATCATAATGATCATGGTGATAATGCCGTAGAGCACGTAGTTGAGGCGACCCTCGTCCTCGGCGACACCCACATAGGAGCCGACGCCTGGCAGCGTGTACTGCCGGTTGTGGACGGTGATCAGCTCGGACGCGGTCAGGAAGAACCATGCCCCGCCGAAGCTCATCATCCCGTTCCAGACCAGGCCGATCGCCCCGCCAGGCACGTCGACGGTCCAGAACCGCTTCCACCGCGACAGCCCCATCAGCTTGCTGGCCTCGTCGAAGTCTGTCGGCTGGCTAATAAGCGAGTGGTAGAAGGAGAACGTGATATTCCACGCCTGAGAGGTGAAAACGGCGAAGATCGCTGCACACTCCAGGCCGAGTTCCGAGCCCGGAAACAGGGCCATGAAGAACGTCACCGTGACCGCGAGGAAGCCGAGCACCGGCACCGACTGGAGTATGTCCAGCGCCGGGACCAGGATCCGCCGCCAGCGGCGGCTGCGCGCCGCCACATAGGCGTAGCCGAGGCTGAAGGCGTAGGAGAAGACCAGCGCGATGAACATGCGCAGCAGGCTGCGCGCGGCGTAGTAGGGCAGGTTCGACGGCGCCAGGTTGATCGTCGTCGAGGGGTGCTCCGGCGCCTTGGCACCGGCGCCGACACGGACCGCCGCGTAGATAAGCAGCAGCACGGCGATGCCGATGCCAACGTCCAGCGGGCGGAACCTGAGCCTGCTCAGGGTCTCCCGGCTAGGAAATGTCGGGGTGACCGCCACCAGGCTGCTCCTGTCTGATCATCGGCCTGCCCCGCTCGGCCGTGCCCGATCTGGTCATTGTCCGATTTAGCACTGCCACCAGACCAATCATGCAGGTGCGTCGCGGGCGCACCAGGCCCGGCCCGCCTGTCGCCGGGGAGCACTGGGTGGAACCTAAAGCAGACGTAGTCAAGTCCGGAGCGCAGGGTCCCGGCATTGCCGGGACCCTGCGCTCGTCCGGCGGGAATACCCGTCCCCGGCCATGGGCATGATCACCTGACCGCCCGCGCACGTGGGCGAGGCACGGGGGGCAGGAAGCTGGTGACGCCGACGCGGGTACTCGCGCTGCGCCCGGCGGTCTGCGGCTACCGCCTGGCGTGGGCGCGGGAGTGGCTGCACGACACCTTCCGGCCTGCTTCCGCCCTGCGCATGCGCAGTCCGCTGGACCTCGGCGCCGGAGCGGACTGGTGAGCCTGCATGCCCTCGAGTCGCTGCTCGCAGTGACGCTCGTGGCCGCGATTGCGCCCATCGTCGCGTCGGCGCTGCCCGGTCCCAAGGTCCCGCAGATCGTCATCCTGATACTGGCCGGAGTGCTGATCGGCCCGCATGGCCTCGGGCTGGCCGACACCACCAGCCTCCAGCTGCTCTCCAACATCGGGCTCGGCTTCCTGTTCCTGCTGGCCGGTTACGAGATGGACCCGAGGCTGTTCCGCGAGCGGTCGGGCAGGCTGGCCATGATCGGCTGGGCAGCCAGCGCGCTGCTGGCGGTAGCCGCGGTCGGCGTGCTGGCGCGGATCCACTATGTCTACGACTTCGTCCCGATCGGGCTGGCGCTCACCACTACCGCCCTCGGTGCGCTGCTGCCGATCATGCAGGAGAACGACATGCTCGGCGGCCGGTTCGGCCGTTACGTCCTGGCCGCCGGGGCTGTCGGTGAACTGTTCCCCATCGTGGCCATCTCTTTGTTCCTGACCAAGCACAACCAGTTCGTGGCCCTCGGCTCGCTGCTTGCCGTCGGCGTGCTGGCGCTGATGCTCACGACCGCGCCGCGGATCGTGGGCGACCGGCGGCTGCGCGTGCTGATCCAGCAGGGCCAGCGGGCCACCGCGCAGACCACGCTGCGCTGGTCGATCGTGCTGCTGGTGGTGCTGCTGGTGCTCGCCAAGGAGTTCGGGCTGGACATCGTGCTCGGCGCGCTGCTCGCCGGCATGGTGCTGCGCAGCTGGACCCGCAGGATGCAGGTCGATGTCGAGCCGCTGGAGGAGAAGCTGGAGGCCGTCGGGTACGGGCTGCTGATCCCGATATTCTTCGTGACCGCGGGCATGACGCTCGACATCGAGTCGATCGTGGCCGATCCGGTACGGCTGATCGTCTTCGCCGGCCTGCTGCTCATCGTGCGCGGCCTGCCCTCGCTGCTCGTCTACCTTCGCGTGCTGCCGCTGATCCAGCGGGTCGAGATGGCCTTCATCACCGCGACGACGCTGCCGCTGCTGATCGCGCTTACCGACATCGGCGAGCGCGACGGCGTGATGCTGCCGGCGAACGCGGCGGCCATCGACGGAGCCGGGGCAATCTCAGTGCTGGTCTTCCCCGCCATCGCGACCCTGCTGCACAAGCGTGTCCGGCCGGCCCGGCCGGACACCTCAGAAATACAGTCCGCGGCTGGCAGTGCCGAGCCCGGACTCAGCCGGCCGGACCGTCCTGGTGCTCGCAAATGAAGGCCGCCAGCGTGTCCAGTGTCTGCAGGGCGTCCAGGTTCAGGTCCTCGGCAGCCACGTCGACGCCGTACCGGCGGCGCACCTGGCGCAGCAGCAGCGCCCCGCCCAGCGAGTCAAGCCCGGCCTCGGTGAACAGCCCGGCCTGACCCGGCAGGCCGGCGAGCTCGGGCCGGCCGGTCACCTCCGCGAGTATCTGCCGCAGCTCGGCGGTAACCGCGGCCTCGGGCAGGCTCATCCTGGTCCTTCCCAGGCCGACACCCACTCGGGCAGGCCGGGAAGGTCGCCGCCCAGGTCGCGGCGGAACAGCGCCCTGCCGTCGGCCGCCACCGCTCCAGGCTCGGCCCGCATCCCGGCCGCCGCCAGCGCCAGCCGCATCGGCAGGTTGCGCTCGGTGACCAGGCACGGCACTGCGAGGGCGCTGGCACCGCCCCGTGCCGCGGTCCGGCACAGCCAGGCCAGCAACGCATCGAGCACGCCGCGACCTAGCGCCCGGCACGACACCATGACGGCCGGCGCCAGCCACTGACCCGGCCCGTTTCGCTCCAGGACGGCAGCGCCCACGGTCCCGTCGTCAGCGAAATCGTCAGCCAGCGCGGCGGTGGCCACGACGTGCGCGGCGGACTTGAGCAGGCCGCCGAACTCGGCCAGGGTCAGCGGCTGCGCCGCTGAGTTGAGCTGGTGCGTGCGCACCGCGAGCTCGTGCAGCCGCGGCAGGTCTCCCGCTGCCGCCGGGGCGATCGCGATGCGGGTGCCGACCCGCCGCACGAACTCGTCCCTGCTGCCGCCGAACGCCGCGGCCTCGGCCTGCCGCCGCTGCATGGCTGCGTACAGCTCGCCGCGGCGGCGCGCCTCCGCGGTGATGACCGGCGGGCTGAAGCCGGGCCACTGCGGCGCCTCAGCCGCATCCTCCGGGGTCAGGACCAGCACCTCCGGCAGCGCCGCGGAAACCTCCGCTCGCTCGAGCATGTCGTCGTCGACGAACGCGATCGCGTCCGTGCCGATGCCGAGGCCAGCGGCAATGCGGCCGATGGCCGCTGCCTTGCTCCCCCAGCCGCACTCGGCCGCGGCGAACTGCGCCCCGGTGGCCCGCCGCACGTAGTCGGCGGCCTCCGGCGGGTTGCGGCTCGCCAGCGCGTGCAGGATGCCGCGGCCCGCCAGCTCGCGCAGCACCGCCGCCAGCTCCGGGTCGGCGGGCGGCGGGTCATCGGGCGACTCGAGGTAGACGCCGCTGATCAGCGTGTCGTCGATGTCCCAGATAACGCACTTGACTGGTTTTGTTCCGGCGGGCGGGGAAGCCTGTGTGTTTCCGGGGTCGCCGGAGGGACTCCGGGAGTACACAGAACGGCGCTCAGGAGCCACCGGAGGCCCTCCGCTCCATGGTCAGGTGCGTCGCCGTGAAGCCGAATTTCCGGTAAAGAGCGCGCATGCCGAGATTGGCCGCGTGCACCTTGCCGGTGAGCTGCGTCAGCCCGCCGTCATCGGCGGCAGCGAGCACCGCGGCCAGCAGCAGTTCCCCGATCTCGCTGCGATCCGGCACGTCGGCCACGGCCAGCGAGCGGAAGTTCCCGTACCGCTCCCCCGTCAGCGAGTTGGTGCGTCCCGACAGCCAGGCCCAGCCGAGCGCCGCGTCCGGGGCCTGCAGCGCCGCGGCGACCAGCGTCACCTCACCCGGCTTGCCCAGCGCGCCGCTCACCCGCTTGCGGTGCAGCGCCGGGTCGGTGACGGCCTCGCGCCCGAACGAGATAACCGCGATCTCGATCTCGAAGCCGACGATCGTGTCCAGGTCGGCCTCGCTGGCCTGCCGCACCAGGTAGCGGCCGCCATCGCCGGTCATCGCGCCGCCAGCGGCATCGGCCGGAACACGGTCCCCCCGCAGTCGGGGCAGCCGGCCGCCTGGAGCGCGGCGATCCGCGGCCAGCTAGCACCCGGGCCGACCTGGTGCACCGCCTTGCAGGCTGCGCAGCGGTAGGGCCGGGTGGGCACCGCCCTGTCATCCGCGGTGTACAGCGCGCCGTCGTAGCGGCCCTCGACCAGCGGCCGGGCGGCTGCCGTGCTGCGCAGGTGATACAGGTTGCTGGTGCCCGCCAGCACGCCGGCGCCCAGGTACTCGTTGAACCCCGCGGACAGCGACCTGACCACCAGGCCCATCTCCCCGATGGCGCGCTGCACGGCGAGGGTCTCGTCCGGCCGCCGGGCACCGAAGGAGAAGAAGACGTGCCGCCCCGGCTCGGCTACCAGCCCGGACACCGCGCGGGACAGGAACAGCCGCGCGCCCGCCACGGTGTAGGGCGGGTCGGTGAGGGCCACGTCGAAGCCGCCGCGCAGCCCGGCCGGCAGCGGCTCGCGCAGGTCGTGCAGCACCAGTTCGGCACTGACCCCGGTGTCGGCAACCTGCCCGCCCACCCAGGCCAGCACCTCGGGATCGGTGTCGACCACGGTGAGCCTGCGGATCATCGCCGGGCTCCCCGACCAGGCGGCGAACTGCGCGATCGCCACCGACACCAGGTCGTCGTCACCAAGGAGCAGGATCCGCTGGCCCGCCAGCGCCCTGGCCTCGTGCATCCGCAGCACTCTGCTGATCTTCGTCGGCACCGTGCAGTGCGTCTGGTCAAGCTCGGCCCTGGCTTCCGGCGCGCCGTCGGCGGCCCGGTGCAGGGCCGCGGCCAGCCCGTCGAGCTCAGCCGGGATAACCACGCCGCGCCCGGCGCATGCCGCGCACGCCATCCGCGGCCCGGCGCCGCCGCCTGCCGCCGCCACGGCCGCCCGGCCTGCCTGGGTCAGCCGCACGGGCCGCTGGGTATCCACGATCCCGCGCTTGCGCAATTCATTGCAGGACGCCGCCACGATGGGAACGGGCAGCTCCGCAAGCCGGGCCACCTCCCGTACCGCAGCCGGCTCGGCGGCCAGCACAGCGGCCAGAATGTCGCGGATGCCCGCCTCGCCCTCGGCCAGGCCCACCGCGGCGGCGACCTCGGTCACCGCTGTGTCCACGTCCATGACCGTACGGTATCGTCGCACATCATGCCGGGCATGGAAGCGGCGAGCAGCTACACCGACCTGCGGCGACAGGAAGCCATTTCGGCCAAGCGCCTTTACGCCGTCGACGCTGTCTTCGGGCCGGACTCACCAGCCGCTGAGCTAGGGCCACTCACCGACCTGGCCGTCCGCGCTGTCGCTGCCGGGGGCGGGCACGTGCTCGACGCCAGTCACGTGATCTTCCCGAACGGGGCCATCACCCTGGTCCTGATCCTGGCCGAGTCGCACCTGAGCATCCATACCTGGCCGGAGGAGAGCCTGATCGCGATCGACCT
>DASPWG010000161.1:0-9697 GCA_035621915.1 Streptosporangiaceae bacterium | reverse complement strand
CTGGTCGGCATCGCCGTGGGCCCGGCAGGGCTGTCCCTGCAGCAGGTCGCGGCCGCGCTGGCGACCCGGCTGCCGTGGCACCCGCAGCTTGGGTCATCGGCCCTCGACAACGCGATCGTCTGGCAACTCCGGCTGCCACGGGTCATGCTCGGCGTGCTCGTAGGCTCGATGCTGGCCGGGGGCGGCGCCGCGTACCAGGGCATATTCCGCAACCCACTGGCTGATCCCTACCTGCTGGGAGTCGCCGCCGGTGGCGGGCTCGGCGCCACCATCGTCATCGTGTCCGGCGGCAGCATGGCACTGCTTCCGCCGGCTGCCTTTGCCGGTGCCGCCAGCGCGGTCGCGCTGACATACCTGCTAGGCGCGAGCGCCGGGCGCACCGGCGAGACCCCGGTCGAGCGCAGCGGCACCGGGTCGATCCTGCTGGCGGGCATCGCCGTCGCCGCCCTCCTCACCGCGATCCAGACCTACCTCCAGCAGGAGCACACCCAGGTGCTGGCCTCGGTCTACTCGTGGATACTCGGCGGCCTGTCCGGGGCAACGTGGTCGCAGGTCTGGCTGATCCTGCCCTACGTCACCGTGTCCGCGGTCGCGCTGCTGGCGCACCGAAGGCTGCTCGACGTACTGCGCGTCGGCGAGGCCGAGGCTGCCACACTGGGCGTCAACGTGGCCAGGGTCAGGCTGATCGTCGTGATCGCGGCTACGCTCGGCGTATCCGCCGCGGTCGCCGTCAGCGGCCTGATCGGCTTCGTCGGGATCATCGTCCCGCACGCGATCCGGCTGACGGCCGGGCCCAGTTACCGGGTCCTGCTACCGGTCTCGATGATCGGCGGTGCAGCGTTCCTCGTCCTCGCCGACGTTGCCGCGCGCACGGTCCAGGCGCCGGCCGAGGTGCCGATCGGCGTCATCACTGCGCTGGCCGGCGCGCCGTTCTTCCTGTTCATACTCCGGTCTCGGCGGGCAAGGCAGAGCTCATCTTGATCACCTTCACTGACTTGCGCGTCAGCTACGGCGAGGTGATGGCGCTGGACGGCGTCAGCGACAGCGTCGGTGACGGCGAGTGGCTGGGCGTCATCGGCCCGAACGGCGCCGGCAAGACAACCCTGCTCAATGCGCTTGTCCGGCTAGTCAGCTTCCGCGGTGAAGTAGTCGTCTGCGGCAGGCACGCGGCCCGGCTGAGCAGGCGCGAGCTGGCCAGGCTCATCGCGTACGTACCGCAGCGGCCGCTGCTGCCGCCAGAGATGACCGTGGCCGACTACGTGCTCCTGGGCCGCACCGCGCACATCGGCTTCCTGCGCGCCGAGACGACGCGAGACCACCGCGTCTGCGCCGACGTCCTCGACCGGCTCGACCTGGCACCGATGGCCGAGCGCAGGCTGCGTGCCATGTCCGGCGGAGAGCTGCAGCGCCTGGTGCTGGCGCGGGCCCTGGCGCAGGAGGCACCCGTGCTGCTGCTCGATGAGCCGACCAGCGCACTCGATCTCGGCCGCCGGATGGACGCGCTCGAGCTCATCGATGAGGTACGCAAGGAACGCGGCCTGACCGTGCTGTCAGCGATCCACGACCTGACCCTGGCCGGGCAGTTCGCTGACCGGCTGCTCCTGCTGGCCCACGGGAAGATCGCGGCCGCCGGGCCGCCCGCCACTGTTCTTAACAGCGGGCTGCTGGCCGCTTACTTCGGTCCTGGCGTGCAGGTGGTGACCACGGACACCGGCGAGCTTGCGGTGCTTTCCAGGCGGCTGCGGCGTACTGCCGGCCGTTAACGCCTTGCGCGTCCCGGTGAACGAGATATATCTTGCTCGCGCAAGAAGAAGATATATCTCATTGCTCGGACGAGCGCGACGGCGAGGACCGCGGATGGCACCTGCGCGATCTGGTAGTTCCGGGCACTCAGATAGCCTCCCGCGCCCAGACAGCCTTGCGAACTCCGCCGGCCCCGGGCGCCAAGATAGCCCTCCGCGCCCCGACGGTCCCGCAGACCAGGGCAGTGACGGACTGCTCCGGCGGACCTCAGCCCGCCTCGCCGGATCGCTGCGCGCCGGGCCGCTGGCCGACCGCAACTTCCGCCTGCTCACCGCAGGCCAGACCACGTCGACCATCGGCGACTTCTGCTATGCCGTGGCCCTGCCGTGGATGGTGCTGTCCGCGCATGGCGGCGTCGGGCTGCTTGGCCTCGTCCTCGCGTGCTACGGCGTGCCGCGCACGGCTCTCATCCCGGTGGGCGGCATCCTGGCCGACAAGATCACCGGCCGGACCGTCATGCTCGCGGCCGACGCCACCCGCTGCTGCCTCGTGCTCGCGCTGCTCTACCTCGACGCCAGGCACGTGGTGTCGCTGGCAGCGCTCGGCCCGGTCGCGGCGCTGGTGGGAGCGTGCGGGGGCCTGTTCATCCCGGCCTCCTACACGATCTTGCCCCAGCTGCTCGCCCCTGACCTGCTCCAGGCCGGGAACGCCATCAGCTCAGCAGGGAACCAGTTCGGCGCCTTTGCCGGACCGGCCCTCGCGGGGGCGCTGGTGGCGGCGTTCGGTCCCGCCGCCGCGTTCGGGACCGACGCGGCCACCTTCGCCGTCTCGGCGATCACACTGCTCGCGATCCGCCCGCCTGGGCGCATCGCCGGGCAGGTCAGTAACGGAAACGACACACCCAGGGACGATGGCGGCCCGCAGCCCACCGAGGTCGCCCCCGCCGGACCGTCCGGGCTCAGGCGACTGCTCAGGGAACCCGTGCTGCAGACTTCTATGGCAGTCGCGCTGATCGCCAACCTGGTGCTGGCCGGCACGTTCGAGGTCGCGATGCCCGACCTGGCGCATGCCAGGTTCGGCCCGGCCGGCTACGGGGCGATGCTGGCCTGCTTCGGGGCCGGCGCCCTGGCCGGCTCGCTGGCTGCAGCCCGGACCAGGCCCCGCCGGGCTCCGGCGGTCACGGCATGCCGGGTGTTCCTGGTGGCCGCGGTGGCCGTGGCGGCAGTGCCCTACCTCGGCGGGCTGCCCGGTGCCTGCGCCGCGATCCTGGTGCTGGCCATGTGCGCATCGTTCGGCGACATTATCTTCATCACGCTGCTGCAGCGGTGGGCGCCGGCCGACCAGGTCGGGCGCGTGATGAGCATGATCATGCTGGCCAGCATGGGCAGCTTCCCGGTGTCGGCCGTCGTCTCCGGCTTCCTGGTGCAGCGGTTCCATCCGCAGCCGTTCTTCCCGGCAGGCGGGATCGTGCTGGCGGTCGCGGTGCTGATCGCCATCTGCCGACGCGAGTTCAGGACGCTGGGCACTGCGCACGAGGCGAAGCCCGCAGCCACCAGGGCACCGGGTCCCGCGCCAGCCGCCGATGCAGCGAGCGCGCAGTAATAACCTGCTGGCCAGCGCCGACAGCTCAAGGAGGCTTCCGGCGACGGTGACCAGGGCGGCGCTGAGGATCAGCCCGCAGACCAGCGTCAGGCCCTGCAGGCCGAGCACGGTGCGCAGCAGCAGCCTCGGCTGCCCGCCGGCCAGCCTGCATGCCATTACGACCTGGGCCGAGCCCATGCAGGCAGCGATGACTAGCGCGAGCAGTTCCAGACCGACCCAGACCAGCCGCCAGCCGTCATCGAGGAGATTCACGCTGCGGGGGAATGCGACGATCCAGGCCGTCAGCCCGGCCGCAGCCAGGACCAGCCAGGCGAGCCCCTGCCCGAGCAGCAGGCCGCGCACGTACCGGACGGGCTGGATCGGCTTGTCGATCCTGCAGGCAGGGCAGCGCCCCGGCGAGGGCCGGCCCGGCCCACTGCGCGGAGACGGCGGAAACTCGAGACTGGCCATCGGCAGACGCTAACATCGGCGTCCGAAGGGTCCGCCAGCACGGTCCGTTACCGGCCGGTCACTCTAAGCGGCACTCGGCTCGCTGAGGTACGCGATCCACTGCGGATCGCCATCCTGTGCCGCGCCGATCAGCCGCCAGTGCGCACCGCGCGGAGCCGCCGGGTCGCGGTCCAGGGTCCAGCCCAGTTCCTCGATCAGGCTGTCCGCCTTGCGGTGATTGCACCGAGTGCACGAAGCGACGCAGTTCTCCCAGATGTGCTGCCCGCCCCGGCTGCGCGGCACCACGTGATCGATCGTGTCTGCCTTCGTGCCGCAGTAGGCGCACATGTAGTTGTCCCGCCGCATCAGCGCCGCCCTCGTGAGCGGCACCCGGCTGCGATGCGGCACCCGGATATAGCGGCGCAGCCTGATAACCGACGGAGCAGGCAGCTTGACCGATGCGGAGTGCAGTACCACGCCGCTGCTGTCGTCGTGCACGACGTCAGCCTTGTCGCCGAGTACCAGGCAGACGGCGCGGTGCAGCCCGACGGTGGTCAGCGGCTCATAGGTGATGTTGAGCAGCAGCACCCGTTGCACGCACACCTCCTGCGGACCGAGCCTACGTCACCCTTCACGAACGAGCCCGGCGCCAGACCGCCGGGGCATCCGTGACCAGTGTGACTGTCCGGCGGCTCGTTCGCCAAGAGCATTGCCGCGCGCGTGTTGTCGAGTTGCCGCCAGCGGCCGGCTGGCGCAGGTCCGGGACGGGCACTGCGGGCATAACGCGCGCGGCAGCATAGGGTGCCTGACATGCAGCCCTCTTACCCAGCCGCCCCCCGTCAGGACGTCGTCGACATCATCCACGGCCAGCACGTTCCCGACCCTTACCGCTGGCTTGAGGATGCCGACAGCCCGCAGACGCAGGATTGGCTGCGCGCCCAGGACGAGCTTTACGCGCGCTACCTGGCCGGCCTGCCGCGCCGCGACGCGCTGGCGGCACGGCTGTCAGAGCTGCTCAGCGCGGGCGACGTCGCACCGCCAGCCTGGCGCGGCGAGCGTCAGTTCTACACCAGGCGGGAGCCGGGCCAGGAGCATGCGGTGCTCTACACCGCGGCGCCCGGCGAGGGCGAGAGAGCCCTCATCGACCCGATGAGCATCGACCCGAGCGGCGCCACCACCCTCGACTACTGGCGGCCGAGCAACGACGGCGCGCTGCTGGCTTACCAGCTGTCCGAGGGCGGGACCGAGGAGGCCGTGCTGCGCATCGTTGACGTCGGCAGCGGCGACCTCGTGGACGGGCCCATCGACCGGTGCAAGTACTCCGACCTGGCATGGATGCCGGACTGCAAGTCGTTCTACTACGGCCGCCGACTCGCGCCCGGCGACGTCCCGCCCGGCGAGGAGCAGTTCCACCGGCGGGTGTACCTGCACCGCCTGGGCGCCGATCCCGACCAGGACACCGTGATCCTGGGTGACGGCCTGGACAAGCTCAACTATTACGGCGTGGCCGTGAGCCGTGACGGCCGGTGGCTGTCGATCACGGCGTCGGCAGGCACCGCGCCCCGCACCGATGTCTGGGTGGCGGACCTGTCCGAGGGCGACCCGGCCGCGCCCAGGCTCCAGGTGCTGCAGCAGAACGTCGACGCCAACACGCTGCCGCGCGCGGGCCGGGACGGGCGGTTCTACGTCTTCACCGACCGGGACGCGCCCCGCGGCCGGATCGCGGTGGCCGATCCCGCGGACCCGTCGTTTCCCCGCTATGAGAGCTGGCGCGACCTGGTCGCCGAGGATCCCGAGGCGGTGCTCACCGGATTTGCCATCCTGGACGGACCCGGCATGGGCGAGCATCCGGTGCTGCTCGCCTCGAGGTCGCGGCACGCCATCAGCGAGATTGCGGTGCACGCGCTGGCCACGGGCGAGCGCACCGGCACGGTCACGCTGCCCGGCCTCGGGACGACGGGAGGGATCAGCGAGCGTCCGGAGGGCGGGCACGAGGCGTGGTTCGGCTACACCAGCCACGCCAGCCCCGTCCGGGTGCTGCACTACGACGCCACCAGCGGCGAGACCGAAGTCTGGCAGCGCTCCCCCGGCACGGTGAGCCTCCCGCAGGTGACAGCGGAGCAGGTCCAGTACGAGTCGGCCGACGGCACCACGATCCGCATGCTGGTGCTCAGCTCGGCCAGTCACGAAGCCGGGGCCCCGCGGCCGGCCATCCTGTACGGCTACGGCGGCTTCAACGTAAGCCTGACCCCGGCCTACTCACCCAGCATCCTGGCGTGGGTGGAGGCCGGCGGCGTGTACGCGATCGCCGGGCTGCGCGGCGGCGGCGAGGAAGGCGAGCAGTGGCATCGCGCCGGCATGCGCGCACACAAGCAGAACGTGTTTGACGACTTCCATGCCGCTGCCGAGAAGCTGATCTCCGACGGCTGGACCACCAGCAGGCAGCTGGTGGTGTGGGGGGGCTCCAATGGCGGGCTGCTGGTCGGTGCGACGGTGACCCAGCGCCCCGACCTGTGCGCCGCCGCGGTCTGCTCTGCCCCGCTGCTCGACATGATCAGGTATGAGCTTTTCGGTCTCGGGGAGACCTGGAACGACGAGTACGGCACGGTAGCGGACGCCGAGGAGTTCGGCTGGGTAAGGGGATACTCGCCGTACCACCACGTGCGTGACGGCATCAGGTACCCGGCGGTGCTATTCACGGTCTTCGACGGTGACAGCAGAGTTGACCCGCTGCACGCGCGCAAGCTGTGCGCCGCACTGCAGTACGCCACCGCCAGCCCCGCGCAGGAGCGCCCCGTGCTGCTCCGCCGCGAGTCCAACGTGGGCCATGGCGCGAGGGCGGTCAGCAGGACGGTGGGCCTTTCGGCCCAGACCCTCGCGTTCGCCGCCGCGCAGACGGGCCTCAGGCTCTAGCGCGCGCCCGCGGCGCCTCAGGCGCTCGCCAGGGCCTCGCGGTAGTCGGCAAGCACGGGAAAGTCGGGATGCCGCTCCCCGGCAGCCTGCCCGAGCAGCCGCGCGACCTTCAGGATGACCTCGGTCCGGTGCTCGGCCGGCAGGCCGAGGACGGTTTCCAGGGCCAGCACCAGCGCTTGTCCGGGCTCATCGGACTCGAGCAGGCAGCGCGCCTGGCCGAGACAGACAAGCGCGCAGTCGAGCACCTCGGCAGCTGGGTACAGCTGAGCCGCCTGGCTGAACGCCCGCTGCGCGCCCCGCCAGTCGCCAAGGGTGACCAGCGCGTCGCCGGCGTGGAAGTAAAGCTGGCGCTCGGTATAGCCGAACGCCGTGTCGATGCGCTGTTCCGCGGGGAGGTCGGCGATGGCGTCGGCGGCGCGGTCAAGTGCGGACCTCGTTCGTCCCAGCGCCTCGCGCTTGCCGTGACCGGCCAGCGCCGCAAGCCGCGCCTGCGCCCTGGCCTCGATCACCGGCGCCATTACCGCCGCCACGCACAAGTGACGGCCCGCCAGGTCAGCGGCGCTGCCCGCCAGCCCGGCCGCCTCGCGCGGATCACCGTAATAGAGGGGAACGAGGGCTTCCCTGGCAGCCACCCACGCACGAAGGCGGCGGTCTCCGGTCTCGTCGGCGGCCATCCGCGCCGTCCGGAACAGCGACCTGGCCAGGCGGTGATCGCCGATGTCCAGCATCGAGATGCCCGCCAGCCCGGACAGCTGGCTGGCCAGCCTGCACAGCCGCTCCGAGACCTCGAGCGGCTGGCGCTCCTCGCACATGCGGCGGACGTCGCCGAGGTCAAGGAGCACGTCGCACAGCAGCCGCAGGGCCGGAACCGACATGTACTGACGCCCGTACCCGACGCTGCTCTGCTCCCACGTGTCGATCATCGCCGCCGAGACCGTACCGCTCAGCAGCACGTCGTCCATCCGGCGGCGGATGCGGTCGACCGCGCCGAGGAACCGGCTGTCCACCCGGCAGCCTGCCGCGGTCATCTGCCTGACGAGCATCCGGCGAAGCTCGTCGTCGTCCTGGTCGCCGTCGAACCTGCTCGCGGGCTGAGGGCCGGCAGCGGCACCGCGACGGCCTTGATCGGGCCCGGCCCAGCGCGCCGCGGACAGCATCGCCGGCGAGCCCGACCCGGTGCAGTACGGCGATGCGAGACTGGGTGTCGCCCGCGCAGGCGTCGCGCCGGCCGGCTGCGAGCCGACGGCCGGCGGCTGCTCGGGCACGACCCCGTTCGGGGCGGGAGCGCCCTGCCGCGGCCGGTGCGAGCCGCCGCACAGGCAGCGGCCTTCGAAGCCGAGGTCGGCCGGATCGGCGCTGTAGGCGGCGCACAGATAGTGCAGGTACTCAGGGCCAGGACGTTTCTGCCCGCTTTCATACGCCGACAGCAGCGTCTCGCTAAATCGCGGCACCTGGCGGCCATCGGCCTCGTATCGAGCGCGCACTTGCGCGACGACGTCGGCCAGCGCGACGCCGAGGGCAAGCCGGTAAGCGCGGATCATGCTGCTGCCGCACTCGCTGGCGATCGCCGCAGCGATCTGGGCCGGTGTCGTCCCCGCGACCAGTTCGCGGGCCCTGATCAGGCGCGCAGCCGCCACCTCGTGGCGGCTGTCCCCCAGCTCGGGCTCGATGCCCTGGCCGTCCAGGTCATCGGACGCAGCGACTATCGCGCTCCGCTCAGCTGACACCGGTTTTGCCTCCCCTGACGTAGTGGGCCTGAGCAAGCCCGCGTCACCCCGAGCGGATCGAACTGCTAACACATTGTAACTTATTCATAGCGTCTTGTTAATCCTTTTCGGCTCCCTTTCCTCATTGGTCACAGTTGCATCGCTGGATTCCGTGACGAAATTGTGGTGGCCGACTGATTAATATCGGGCGGGTGGCTGTCTCCGTTCTTTGGCCAGGCATCAATTACCGCAATTCCGGCCTTGCCTCAGCGACCCTTACAAGTGCCTGCGGGCGTGCTCCCGGCATGGCCTGCAGGCTCACCTGGGACATCACCCACAGCAGCTACGCGGCCGACTTCGCCAGCGCCTATCTGGCCGGACCGGTCCGGCTGGCGCTGCGGATCGCGCTCGTGCTCGTGCTTGCTGCCCTGCTCCGGGCGGCCGCTCAGCGGGTGATCCGCAGGCTGACCGCGCGTGCCGCGATCAGCCGGGAACGGCCCGACCAGCCGCATGCGGTGTTCGGCGGGCGGCGCAGCCAGCGCGCGACGGCGGTGGCCTCGGTCCTGAGCAACGCCGCGTCGGTGGCGATCTTCACGGTCGCCGCGCTCATCATCCTGGGCGACATGGGGGTGAACCTTGCTCCGATCCTGGCCAGCGCGGGCGTGCTTGGCATCGCGCTCGGATTCGGAGCGCAGAGCCTGGTACAGGATTACCTGGCCGGGATCTTCATCCTGCTGGAGGACCAGTACGGCGTGGGCGATGTGATCGACGTGTCCGGCGTCTGCGGCACAGTCGAGGCAGTCAGCCTGCGCATCACCAGGGTCCGCGACGTCAACGGCGTCGCCTGGCACATCCGCAATGGCACGATCCAGCAGGCCGGGAACGAGACGCACGGCTGGGCACGCGCCGTCGTGGATTTCCCGGTGCCGTACGGGACGCCGGTGGCGACGGCGCGCGCTGCCCTCGAGCGCGCGGCGGCCGGGATGTTCGCCGAGCCGCGATGGAAGCGGTCGATGCTGGAGCAACCTGAGGTCTGGGGCGTGGAGAACGTCTCCTCGGACACGCTCCTGATCCGGGTCGCGGCCAAGACCAGGCCGCTGGCCAGGTCTGAAGTGGCGCGCGAGCTACGAGAACGGCTGAAGGATGCGCTGGATGCCGCCGGCTCGCCGGTCGCGGAGTCGCCGCAAGGGCCTGGCCCGGAACTGGCCGCGACTCGAGCCGCCCTGCCGACGGCCGAGCCGTCCTCGGACGCCGGGCTGTCCGAGCAGGTGCAAGCCGGAACCGCGAAGGCAAGCCGCGCAAAA
>DASPWG010000160.1:0-8253 GCA_035621915.1 Streptosporangiaceae bacterium | reverse complement strand
AAGGAGCCCTACAACGTGGCCGCGGCCAACCCGGCCGCTGAGGTCGGCACCCTCACCGCCGCGCTCAAGGCGTCCAGGGCGCAGGTCGTGGTGGCCTTCGCGGTGCCCGCGTTCATGGCCCTGCTCCGGCTGTCCGAGCTGAGCCTCGGCTACAGCCCGCAGCTGGTCAGCAGCTCAGTAGGCTCTGACCCGATCACGCTGTCCGGGCTGCTCGACAGCTTCGCCAAGAAGTCAGGCACCTTCGGCACCTCACTGATCCAGGGCACGATCACCGACAGCTACCTGCCTTCGCTCGGCAGCGGCGACAGCTGGATCAAGCTGTTCACGAAGATTCACAACGAGTACATCCCCAAGCTGCCGCTCGATGGCAACGTGCTGTACGGGATGTCAGTCGCCTACACCTTCGTCCAGGCGCTGTTCAAGGCGGGCCGCAACCCGACCCGGCAGGACCTGGTCAACGCGGTCAACGCGGGGCTTCCGCAGGGAGTGTCCGTGGCGCCGTACGCCTACTCCTCGACCGACCACGACGGCATCACTGGTGCCTACATCGCCGAGATCGAGAACGGGGTACTCGTCCCGCTCGGTCCGGTGCAGGTGACCGACAACACCCCGACCGGGGCGGTCACCACCTATACCACCGCACAGCCGCCGGCCCCCAGCAGCGGCATACCGTAACCTGACGCCGTCAGGGTTCCGGCCGCTCGCGCTGGCTGCGGGCGGCCGGAACCAGGATCGCGCGGCTGGGAGCAGAGGTAGACCCGTGGCACGCACGCTGGGCCGCAGACACGCCGGCGACGTAGACGAGCCGCCGGCCGAGCGCCTGCTCGCCGCGGCGGAGCGGCTCTTCGGCGAGCGCAGCTACCGGCGCACCTCCGTCGCTGACATCTGCGCGGCCGCCGGGATCGCCACCGGCAGCTTCTACGCTCACTTCGCCTCCAAGGCAGACATCTTCGCCAGCGTGATCAGGCGGATTAGCACCGACACCAGGGCGGCCATGGCCGTCGCGCTGAAGGCCACCGCCGCGGACAATCAGCGAGACAGGGAGCGGGCCGCGTTCCGCGCCTACTTCGACCTGATGTCAGAGCGGCCGTGGATCTTCCGGGTCGTGCGCGAGGCTGAGTTCATGGCGCCGGCCGAGTTCCGCGCGTACTACGAGCGGCTCGCCCGCGGATATGCCAGGGGAGTGCGGGTGGCGCAGCTGGCTGGCGACGTCGACCCCAGCTACGACCCCGAGGTCGTGGCCTATATCTACACCGGGCTCGGGCACTTCGTCGGAATGCGCTGGGCCGAGTGGACCGCTGGCGGCCGGGTCCCAGATGACGTCTTCGACGACCTGATGGACGTGCTCGCCCGCGGCCTGCCACCAACGGCCAGGTAGGGCCTGCGGCCAGGTAGGGCCGCGGCGAGATAGGGCCAGCGGCGAGATAAGGCCCGCGGCCCCCGAGGCTCAGCTCTCGCGGCCCCGGCCGGCCAGCTTCCATGCCGCCGGCAGCAGCCCGGCCGCGATCGCGGCCTTGATCGCGTCGCCGACGACGAACGGCGTGAACCCGAGGTGCAGCGCCGTTGCCGCGGTCACGTGCAGGTCGATAGCCAGCCAGCTCACGCCGAACAGGTAGATCATCAGCTCGCCAGCGAGCATGGCAGGCACAGAGCCAACCACGGAGCGGTCTGCGCCGCGCTCGGCCAGGTAGCCGCACACCGCGGCGGCGAAGAAGAACCCGACGATGTAGCCGAACGACGCTCCCACGTAGCCGCTGGTGTGGCCGGCGAACCAGGGCACCCCGGCCAGGCCGGCGATCGCGTACAGCGCCATCGCCGCGGCGCCGCGCCGCCAGCCGAGCGCGGTGCCGGCCAGCAGCACCCCGAGCGTCTGGCCGGTGATCGGCACGGGCGTGAACGACAGGTGAATGGAGACCTGCGCCAGGATCCCGACGAGGGCGGCAGCGCCGACGACCAGGGCGACATCCCAGGCGATCCGCGTGACCCGGCTGCGGCTGCTGGCGACGAGGTCGGCGAGGACAAGCTGGCGGGGGCGCTGCAGCGGGAGTGACAGGGACATGCGGGGGGCGGGCCTCCTCGGGCGGGCCGCCGGGGGCTGCGGCCGGAGAGCACGGACGCTATCAGATGCGCGCAGGTACCCCAGACGGCGCGGAGGCACCGGGTAGTAGCGTGCGTGACGTGGGCACGTCCGGGCAAAGCTGGCGACCCAGCGGCGGCACGCTGGGCTTCCTGCGCGGCAGGTGGCGGGCGGAGCGGAACCTCACCGACTTCCGGCAGGGCCTGGCAGGCTCCTTCGCCGGCGAGGCGGCGTTCGCCGACGCGCCGGCAGATGCGGGGCTGCGCGCTGGCGCGCTGGCCTACCGCGAGCAGGGCGAGCTACGGTTCGGCGGCCACCGCGGGCCCGCCAGCCGGAGCCTGATCTTCCTGCCGTTGCCGGACGGGACCGCCGAGGTGCTGTTCGCCGACGGCCGGCCGTTCTACCGGCTCGACCTGCGGTCGGGCTGCTGGCAGGCCGAGCATCCGTGCGGCGAGGACCAGTACCTGGTGACGGTGCGGGTCTCCGGCGCTGACTGCTTCACCGAGGACTGGCGGGTCAGCGGGCCGGGCAAGGACTACGCGATGACGACCACGCTGACCAGGATCGGAGTTCCGGCGTGACCGGGGGCGATTACCAGGGCAGCATTCCCGGCCTGCTGCTGGCCGCGGCGCAGCGCAATCCGGATGCGACCTGGCTGCGCAGCGATGACGGCACCCTGACGTTCGGCGGGACCGTAACCGCGGTCGGCCTGACCGCGCAGGCGCTGGCATCGGCCGGGGTACGGCGTGGCGACCTGGTCCTGCTCACCGCCAGGACCACGCCGGAGTACCTGCTCAGCTGGCTGGCTGTCACCGCGATGGGCGCCGTTGCGGTGGCGGTCAACCCGCGCAGCGCCGCGGCCGAGCTTGCCGGGCTGATCGGCCAGACGACCCCGGCGGCCATCGTGACCGACGCCCACCTGGCCCCGCTGGTGACCGGCGCCGCGCACGCTGCCCGCCAGGCCGGGAACGACAGCGGCCCGCTGCTTGGCGTGCACGCCATGGTGCCCGAGGACTGGGCCAGTCACGCCGCGATGTCGGCCGCGGCGGGCCGGGCCAGCCTGCCGGACCTGCCCTCGCCCGACGACCTGGCAGTGCTCATCCCGACCTCGGGCACGACCGGGCGGTCCAAGCTCGTGATGCAGACGCACCGGGCTTACGCGATGGCAGGAGAAGGCTTCCCGTTCTGGATGGAGCTCACCGACCACGACCGGCTGATGACCACCCTGCCGCTGTTCCATGTGAACGCCCCGGCCTACTCGGTCATGGGCTCGCTGGCGTGCGGCGCTGGCCTGGTGCTCGTCGAGCGGTTCTCCGCCAGCGGCTTCCTCGACGCGGCCCGCCGTCACGGCGCCACCGAGTTCAACGCCATCGGCGCGATGCTCGAGATCCTCATGCGCCAGCCGGAACGGCCCGACGACGCTGACAACCCGCTCCGCCTGTGCTACACCGGCCCGGCTCCGGAACGGCAACGGCAGCTTGAGATAGAGAACCGGTTCGGCCTGCGAATCGTGGTGGGATACGCCATGTCCGAGTCCCCGTACGGGCTGATCTGGCCGCGCGGCACCAGGCCGTACGGCACGCTCGGGACCGTCCGGCAGCATCCCTATCTCGGGGCCGTGAACCAGGCCAGGCTGGCGGGGGACGACGGCGCGCTGCTTGGACCTGGCCAGACCGGCGAGCTCCAGCTGCGCAACCCGGTCCTCACTCCTGGCTACTGGGGCATGCCGGAGGAGACCGCGCAGGTGAAGCAGGACGGCTGGCTGCGAACGGGCGACCTGGTGACGGCCAACGCCGACGGCACTTTCACCTTCGTGGCCAGGGTCAAGGAGGTCATCAGGCGCCGGGGTGAGAACCTTTCCCCGCTGGAGGTCGAGGAAGTGCTCGAGTCCCATCCGTCCGTGCAGGACTGCGCGGTCGTGGGCGTGCCGTCGGAGCTGTCGGAGGAAGAGGTCAAGGCGTTCCTGGTCGCCGCGCCTGGCCAGCAGCTCGACTTCAACGGGCTGCGCTCCTACGCCGCCGGCCGGCTGGCCGCCTTCAAGGTGCCCAGGTACTGGCAGCAGATCGAGGAGCTGCCCAGGACACCGACGGCCAGGGTAGCCAAGCACCGGCTGCCGGCCGGTCACCCGCCGCAGGAGTACGACGCCGAGCCCGGCCAGCCATCCCCGCACCCGGAGGATTCGCAGTGAACGACTACCCCACGTCGATCGGCACCTCGGACGCCGACTCCATCACACTGCTCGGCCACGACGTGGCGGGCGAGCTGATGGGCAAGGTCGGCTTCGGCGAGCTGTCGTTCTGGCTGGCCGCGCTGCGCCGGCCGACGCCGGGTGAGCTCGCGGTCTTCGAGGCAGTGCTGGTGGCGCTGGCCGATCACGGGTTCACCCCGTCGGCGATCGCGGCCAGGCTGACGCTGACCGGCGCGCCCGAGTCACTGCAGGGCGCGCTGGCCGCAGGCCTTCTCGGCGGCGGATCGCGCTACCTCGGCGTGACGGAGGACTGCGGCAAGTTCCTGGCCGATGCCCTGGCTGCGCACGAGGGCCCGCTGCCCGGCGACGACGCGGGCTGGGACGAGCTGGCGGCCAGGGCCGTCACGGCTCAGCGCGCGGCCGGACGGCTGGTCCCTGGCCTGGGCCACCCCATCCACAAGCGCGGCGATCCGCGCACGCCGGCCATGTTCCGGATCGCCGCGGACAACGGCCAGCTCGGCCCGCACCTGCGCCTGTTCGCGGCGGTCGGCCGCGTCCACCCGGCGATCCTTGGCCGGACGCTGCCGCTAAACGGCGCGGGAGTATGCGGAGCGGCACTCGCCGACCTCGGCTTCCCGCCAGACCTGCTGCGCGGCTTCGCGCTGCTGGCGAGGACCGCCGGGCTGCTAGGCCACCTGGCCGAGGAGCTCCGCAGCCCGGCGGGCCAGGCCATCTACCGCGAGGTCGACGAGTCCGTCCGCTATATCCCGCCGCCTGCGTCCTGACCGGACCGGCGGGCGGTGAGCTGGCGTTTCCGCCAAAAAGTCAGATCCGGTAGAAGAGGTTCAGGAACCGGTTCGCCAGCGCCTGATCGCCGTAGGCGGTGCCGCCGTTGAGCCGGCCGAACGCGGTGAGCACCATGCTGCCGGGGTCAAACTCCAGGAATGCCGGCAGGTCAGAGATGTCACCAGGCTCGTAGGTCATGCCCCCGTCGCCGATCGAGACCCGCGTGTCGCCGGCGTTGCGGCCGCTCACCCTGATGCCGATGCTGAACGGCGACAGGTCCGCGTCCGGCCTGATCGTGGACTGCCAGATGATGAACATGAACGGGACCAGCAGGTCCGCAGCGTCCGCCGACAGCGCATGCGCCTGGCCGCTGCCCTGCCTGATGTCCCAGGTGTGCACGCCGTAGTCCATCAGCTGGCCGCCCGCGTACACGAACGCCGGCACCGGCCCCATGTAGGCATGCGGCACGATGAACCCGCCCCACTCCTCGGCCGTAAGCGGCTCCAGGATGCTCATCATCGTGTCCAGGTCGGCGCGGGCGCGGGCCAGCATGTCCTGCTGCGACAGGCTGCCGAACGAGCGCGCGGAGTCGCCGGCAAGCTCGTGCATGACCAGCAGCCCGTGCGGCGTCGGCGCGTCCGTGCCACTGCGTGCGAACTCGAAGGACCTGAAGTATCCCTCGGTCGTGTCCACGATGTGACCGATGATGTCCTTGACGCGCCAGTTCTCGCAGGCCGTGGGCGCGTCCCAGGCGCCCGGCTCCCCGGCTAGCGTGAACATCTGGTCGGCTTCATGCCTGACCACGCGCAGGATCGTGTCTTTGCCCTCGTAGGTCATGGCGTTCCACTCGCTCAAGCCGTTCACCTCTCTCAGGCCCGCTTTTCGGAGTTCGTATCGTGAACCGATGTGCGATTCACAGTAGGAAGCCCAGCGCACGCGAATGCGCCCTGTCAACGGCCATTTTCATAGCGGAAACGTGCTGTCGCGTGGCCCGTCGCGCACGCCACGCCAGCCAGCCACGAGCAGACGGCAGCGCGGCGGCGCTGCTGGCGACTCCATGACGGTTTGAGTCGGAATCGCGCCGGGCAATGCGATGGTTTGTCCCACGCAAAGTGACATGTAGTCAGCGCCCGAGGGCAAGGCGACGGGCGTTCGGATCAGCCAGCGAGGCTGAGCCGGGCCAGGGCCGCGCCGTAGCGGATCGCGACTAGCTGGCCAACCGCCTGATAGGCACCCAGCGGGGCCGCACAGGGCGCGCCGAGGGCGGCGCTGAGGTCATCGAGGACGCCCGGCGCGATCTCCGGGCCGATAATGCACGGTGCCAGGGCCGGGTTCGGCGTGCCGGACTCGCGCAGCCGCACGACGGCATTGGCAATGCTCGCCGGGTCGCCGAGGGAGGCGGGGACGACCGGCACTGACAGCCGGGAGGCCAGCAGCACGGCCGCTACCGACGCGGCGGCGGCGGCCTCCTCCCCGGTGTCAGACAGTACGACGATGCCGCTGCTGCCGGTGGAGATGCTGAGGCCGCTGGACCTGGCGTGCCTGGCCAGGCCGGCCTCGGCCAGCCGGGCATGCAGCCCCTCTGCGACCAGCGGGTGCGGGGCCAGGTGCGCGCCGAGCGTGAGTTTCTCGCCGCTCTGCGCGATGATTGCGGCCAGCGCGGCGTCAGCGCGCTCGTTCGGGCTCAGCAGCAGCGGCACGACGACGCTGGCCGGCTGCGCGCCATCGGATGAGCCCGGCGCGGACTTGAGGCAGGCCGCGAGCGCGTAGGCCTCGCCCTCCAGGTAGCCAACCCGGATGTCGACTCCGGGGCAGGACAGCTCCGCTATCGACGCTACCTGGGCGGCGATGTCGGCAGAGTCGGCCTCGGCAGTGCCGGGCACCGCGATCACCAGCGACGGGGCGTCAGAGGCGACCGACAGGCGGTGCGGGCTGCGGTGCCGCCCGGCCGGCCTGGTCCTGGTCGTCCGCCGGGGCAGCGGATCGCCCGGCCGCATGCCCGGCTCGCCGCGCTGGGGCAGGGGTTCGCCGCGCTGCGGCAGGGGTTCGCCGCGCTGGGGCAGGGGTTCGCCGCGTTGCGGTAGGGGTTCGCCGCGCTGCGGCAGGGGTTCGCCGCGCTGGGGCAGCGACCCACCGCGCTGGGGCAGGGGTTCGCCGCGCTGGGGCAGCGACCCCCCGCGCTGGGGCAGCGATCCCCCGCGCTGGGGCAATGGCTCGCCCCGCTGCGGCAGCGGCGCCAGCGACTCGCCCCGCTGCGGTAGCGGCTGGCGCACCGGCAGTGGTTCTGAGGGCTGGCTCTGATCAGTCACGGTGTCGTATCGTAATCGCCCGGCAGATCGGTTGGATCGGCTTCTGTCATGTTCACACCAAAACTGCTTGTGTCACCGATTCGTACTACTCGGCTGGCAGCATGCTCCGCAGCACCGCGACCAGGGCGCGTTTCTGCTCCTCGCTGAGGCGGTCCTCGGCCTGGATCGCAGCCTCTACGCTGACTTTGCCTGCCGGGACATCGGAGCCGCCATCCTTGTGATGCAGCAGTCCCGCATGCGCTAGGAGCGTCTCCGCGGAGACGTTGAGCGCGTCAGATATCAGCCGGATCACCCGGACCGACGGCTGGTGCAGGCCCCGCTCGATCTGGCTCAGGTAAGGATTGGACAGCTTCGTGCGATCGGCGAGCTGGCGCAGCGAGAGGTTGGCCTGCTTGCGCTGGCGCCGGATGAAGTCGCCGAGCGCCTCCATCTGAGAGTCCCACGGCTCGTTCACGCCGGTCTCCCTTCCAAGCCCGAGTGCCGCCAGGTGGCGGGCTCGCGTCTGGCGGCCCGCCGCCTGGCGGCAGTGACGGGAAGTGGTGGTGCTTACTTGTCAGCAGGTGTACGCGGCTTCCTCGCGCTGGCGCTGCCCTTGGTCCCGGCGGCCTTGGGCGCCGGCTTGTCGGCACTGGCCTTGGCCGTAGCCGTCCTGCCGCTGGCGGCCCCCGCAGTCCGAGTCTTGGCGGTGCCGGACTTCGCGGTGCCGGACTTCGCGGTGCCGGACTTGGCGGTGCCGGACTTGGCGCTACTGGGCTTGGCGACCTCGGCCTCGGCGACGGGCTGGACGGCGTGTGCATCCACCGATTCGGTGCTGGCCTCAGGCGTGGTGCTGGCCTCGGTCGCGGTGCTGGCCTCGGTCGCGGTGTGGTCCTCGGCCGGCTCGCCTGCGGTGG
>DASPWG010000159.1:0-15918 GCA_035621915.1 Streptosporangiaceae bacterium | reverse complement strand
TCACCGGACATGTCGAACATGGCAGACGCCGAGCTGCAGATGAAGATCATGCCGCCCCGTCCCACCTGGTACTTCGCCTGGATGCATATCCGGCCCACTCGGATCGGCCCGCACGCCTACGTGTACCACCTGCCGAAAGGGGCCGGCCTCGCGGGCATGGGGTCCTTCGCCATCCGGCCGTCGGCCATTCCGCCCGGCATCGGGCTATTCATCGAGGCCTGGGCCGCTCAGCCAGGCCAGACGGGCACGCTGCTCGACCTGAACATCGATCTCGTGGATACCAGTCCCCAGTGCACCGGCTGACGACGGTACGCCCGGATGCGACTGCTATGGTCCGGGCGTGCCGGAGATCCACGGACACCGCGGTGCTCGCGCGCTGCGGCCGGAGAACACCCTGCCTGGCCTTGCGCACGCGCTGGCGATCGGCGTCGACGCGCTCGAATTCGACGTCACCCGCAGCGGTGATGGCGGCCTGATCCTGGCCCACGACCTGACCGCCGACGCGGTGACGATCGCCGACACCGGGCCGGCCAGCGCGGCCGACCCGCACTACCCCTACGTCGGCAAGCGCTGGCTGGACCTGACGCTAGCCCAGGTAGCCACGCTGGACGCCGGCGAGCGGCGGCCGCCGGCGCCGTTCGGGGCAACGTTCGTGCCGGTCCCGGCGACCGGGGTGCCCAGCCTCGGTCAGGTCTGCCGCCTCGTCGCCGAGGCCGGCGCCGACATGGTGACGCTGTCGGTCGAGCTCAAGACCGAGCCATCCTGGCCCGACGCCGACGTGCGCGCGCTGACGCGGGACACCCTGGCCGTGCTCGCGGCGCACGACATGACCGGCCGTGCCAGGATCCTCGGCTTCGACTGGCGGGTGCTGGTCGCCGCGCAGGCGGCAGACCCTACGGTGCCCCGCGTCGCGCTGGTCGAGCCGCGGACCTGGGTGCCTGGCTCGGCCTGGCTGGCAGGGCTGGACGCGCGGGACTACGCGGCGCGGCCAGACGCGGACGACGCTAGCCTGGCCGTGCTGGCAGCCAGCGGCGCGAGTGCCGCCGCGCTGACCTCGCTGGCACTGCGCGCGGAGCAGGCGGCCGGATGCGCGGCGGCGGCCCGCCATATCGGCGCGGCCTGGCTCTCGCCCTGGGATCCGATGATCAGCGCGGATCTCGTCACCGCCGCGCACGACGCTGGCCTGGGGGTCATCGCCTGGACCGTAAACGACCAGGACCGGATGGCCGGGCTGATCGAGTTCGGCGCGGACGCGATCGTCAGCGACCGTCCCGACCTGCTGCGCCTGCTGCTCGCCGAGCGCGGGGAACCGGTGCCGGCGGCGTGCCCGCTGCCGTGGCCCGCCGGGGTGCCCGACTGGGCGCCGCATCCCGCCCACGAGTGAGCGGCGCTCCGCTACGCCGGCCGGTCGCGGTCCTGCCAGGTGCACACGCAGGCCTCGTTGCCCTCGGCATCGGCGAGTATCCAGAAGGCGCGCGCCGCAGCGTCGCTGACCAGCACGCCGCCTGCGTCGAGCGCGGCCTTGACCCTGGCCTCGGCCTCGTCGTGCGCGACGGTGATGTCGAAGTGGATGCGGTTGCGCTGCCGCCGCGGCTCGTCCATCTGCTGGAACCAGACCGCCGGCAACTGGCCCGCCGGATCCACGATCGCGTCCTGCGGGCCCGCGTAATTGGGCTCGTCCGCGTAACCGAGCACTGCCTTCCAGAACGGCCGGATCGCCGCGATGTTCATCGCGTCGATGGCAATCTCCAGCATCTGCACCGGCCGCGGGCGCGCTGCCTGCGTGACCGGGGCCGCGATGGCCAGGCCCCGCCGCGCCAGCGCGGCCGTGATCGCGCTGGCCAGTTCGGTGTCCCGGCCCGTCACCGCGTCGATCGGACGATCCTGCAGCGATAGCTCAGCCCGGTCGGGCCGCACATCGATACGCAGGTGCCGGTCGGCCAGGTCACCGCAGGCTGCCACCGCGACGGCAGCGGCGCTCGCCGCCTGCGCGAGCGAGTCCACGGGCACCGACGCCACGAGCGTGCCGAGCAGGTATCGCCAGCCGGTCGGCTCGACGGCCCGCGACGCGGCCGTACGCGTCAGCGCCGCGTCCGGACTATGCGTGCTCACCATGCCTATTCCGGCGCGACCGGCGGCTCGAAGGCAGGCCGCAGCGGCATGCCGGAAGCGCCGTGCCTGCCCAGCTTGACGCCCAGCATCTGGTGCAGCTGGATCTGGTTGCGGTCGAAGCCGAGCCGCGAGCCGGCCATGTACAGCCGCCACACCCGCGCGGTGCCCTCGCCGACCTCCGCCACCGCCTCGTCCCAGTGCGCGTCGAGGTTCGCGCACCAGGCGGCCAGCGTCAGCGCGTAATGCTCGCGCAGGTTCTCCTCGTGGCGGACCTCGAACCCGGCGTCGTGCATCATCGACATCAGGTGGCCGGGGCCCTCAAGCTCGCCGTCGGGGAAGACGTAGCGGTAGATGAATCCGTCGGTCACCCTGGCAGGCCCGGTGTTATCCGGCCGGGTGATGCAGTGGTTCAGCAGCCGTCCCTCAGGCCGGAGCTTTCCATACAGGAACGCGAAGTAGCCGGGCAGTTGCGCTTTCCCGATGTGCTCGGTGAGCCCGATCGAGCTGACCGCGTCGAAATCGGTCTCCGGCACGTCCCGGTAGTCCAGGTGGCGGACCTCGGCCAGGTCAGAGAGGCCGCGTTCCTTGATCGCGCGCTGTGCCCACGCGGCCTGCTCAGCCGAGAGGGTAACGCCAAGGGCCTGCACGCCGTACTCGCGCGCCGCGTGCATGACCATGCCGCCCCAGCCGCAGCCGACGTCGAGCAGCCGCATGCCCGGCTGCAGTCCGAGCTTGCGCGCGACGAGATCGAACTTGTGGAACTGCGCCTCCTCGAGGGTGGCGTCCTGCGTCGGGTAACACGCGCAGGTGTAGGCCATCGAGGGCCCGAGTACCCACTCGTAGAAGGTGTTGGACACGTCGTAGTGGTGCGAGATGGCGGTGGCGTCGCGGCCCTTGGTGTGCCGGCGCCCGGACAGCCAGCGCCGGTTCACCCGGACTTCCTGCGGCGGCGGCGGGATCCTGGGCAGCAGCACCTTCGGCCCGCCGAGCGACTGCAGCAGGCGCAGCTTGCTGGCGAGCGTGACTTCCAGCCGCTGCGCGCTGGCCATCCGCGACAGCGCGGCGTACATGTCACCGAAGACATCCAGGTGACCGGACACGTAAGCGCGGGCAAGGCCGAGGGCGCCAGGCGCCTGGGCCAGGTAGGAGACGGCGGTCTTCGACTTCACAGTTATCTTGACCGGCGAGTCGGGCGGTCCCGCCCTGCTCCCGTCGAACGCCTCGAACTCGACAGGGGCCTCCGGGCCCGCAACCTGCTCGAACACCTCGGCTAGCGCCATACCGTCATCACACCCTTACAGACCGCGAACACACTTGTCATACAGGCCGGCCAGCCGGCCTTGAGGGTCGTAAGCGCTCTTCAACCTGGCGTATTCCGTGCCGTTGTAGAGCGCCCAGAACTGCTCCGGCGAGTAGAACGACGTCGAGTACAGGCCCTTGTGGCCGCCGAGTTCGGTCACCTTCTCCTCGACCTGGCGGTTGAAGTACCCGTCGGCTCTGCCTGGCGGCAGTGCGACAGTGCCCCAGAATCCGAAGTTGATGTACACCTGACCTGGCCGCATCGGATACAGCGGCCAGGTCCTCTCGCCGCGCAGCCGCAGCGGGCACATCCAGACCGGGCTCATGCCCACGTCACGCTGGAAGAACTCAAGGAACTCCGCGGCGCGCTCGACCGGGATCTCCACGTCCTGGATCACCGCCTCGTTAGCCGACTTGCCGCGCCGGGCATCCAGGGTCGCCGTCAGCTTGTAGCGCCGGTCCAGGGCGACCAGCTTGCGATAAACATCGGACCTGCGGAAACGCCGCGGCCACAGCCGCCGCACCACCGGCCGCTGGACGCCGAACGGGCGCGAGCACCAGAACCAGTCCGTGTCCCAGCGCCACAGGTAATCGGCGATCGTGAGGAAGTCCTCCTGCGGCCCGCGGACGGACTGGTAGTAGATCTGCGCCCTGGTGTAGTCACTGCGCCACGGCGCCACGTCGCTGAACGCCCCGACCGTCAGGTACAACTCGTCCGGCCCGAACGCGACACCGTCGATGAAGTCGGCGCGGTGGCCGCGGTAGCTGTCGCCGGCGGCGACCTCGGCGACGGCAGCCATGCACGCGGCCGGGTCGCCGAACTTGTAGTGCCGCAGGTGCACGAACCGCTTGACCGGCTCAAGCTCGATGGTCAGCGACAGCGCATAGCCCAGGGTCCCGTAGGAGTTGGGGAAGCCGTAGTAGAGGGCGGCGTGCTCGTTGTCCGGCGTGGCCGTCACGACCCGGCCGTCACCGGTGAGGATCTCCATCGCCAGCACCGACTCGTGCGGCATGCCGCTGCGCAGCGAACTCGACTCGATGCCAAGCCCGGACACCGCTCCGCCCAGCGTGATCGTCTTGAGCTGCGGCACCACCAGCGGCATCAGGCCGTGGCTGAGTGTCGCAGCGGCCAGGTCCTCGTACGTGGTCATGCCGCCAACGACGGCGGTCTTGTCCGGCCGGCTGACAGAAAGGACGTGCCCGAAGGCCGAGACGTCAAGGCCGGGGGCCGTGGGGTCGGAGCGGAACCGGAAGAGGTTAGAGGTCTTCTTCGCCAGCCGCACCGTGCTGCCGGGCGGTATCGCCGCGTAGGCACCCTCGATGGCGGCAACTGCGGCCCGGTGCTGCGCCAGCGCGGGGGCGCCCTCCGCCGCCCTGGTGACTTCGGTCACACGGCCTCCTCCACGTTGGCTCCCGGTCGCCCGTTCGTCGCAGAATGCAACTGTCCGGGTAACTACCCCCGAATGTACCGAGGGCGTGATGGGCAAGCTCTACCCCGAACTTGACGAGCGGCTGAGGAAGTTTATCGCCAGGCAGTCTGTCTTCTTTGTGGCTACTGCTCCTTGCCTGTCCGGCGACGGCACCGGCGGGCATGTCAACGTCTCGCCGAAGGGCTACCGCGACACCTTCGCGGTGCTCGGGCCGCTCCGGGTGGCCTACCTCGACCTGACCGGCAGCGGCGCGGAGACGATCGCGCACCTGCGCCAGAACGGCCAGATCACGATCATGTTCTGCTCGTTCGACCACCAGACGACGATCCTTCGGCTGTATGGGACCGGCCGGGTCGTGCTGCCGGGGACGCCGCACTGGGACGAGCTGGCCGGGCACTTCCCGAGCTCGGTCGGGACGGGCACAGACCGCCACGGCCGGCGGGCCATCATCGACGTGCGGCTTGACCGGATAGCCGACTCGTGCGGGTACGCGGTTCCGGTCATGGAACTCGCGGAAGAGCGGGACGTGCTGGCCAGGTGGGCAGAGAAGAAGTCGCCCGAGCAGCTGGCGCAGTACCGGGCCGAGAAGAACGCCGTCAGCATCGACGGCCTGCCGGGCCTGGACCCGGACATGGCGGGCAAGCCGGCCTAGCGGCCGGCAGCGGCCGGCCGGCGCATATGGCGAACTTTCGCGGGCAGCTAGCAGTCATGCGCATGCGCCTGACCCTCGCCGCGTTAGCAGTGCTGGCGCTCGCCGGCTGCGCGGGCACGCCGGCCGCCATCCTCGCCAGCACCCGGCATGGCGCGCCGCCGGCCCACGTGGTAACGCTGTCGTCGGCCGGGCAGCGCCGGGCCACGCTTGCCGTCCTGAGCGGCGCTGCGAGCGTCACCGTCAGCGCGGCGCCGATGCCCGGCGTGCTGGTGCGTGCCTGGACTCCCGCCAATTCCGGCATCCGGCCAGAGCTTGTCGTCGTGGACGGGACCGTCCAGGTGTACCTGGCAAGTACCGGGAACTCGGGGCCTGCGGCCCTCTGGATCCGGGTCAGCTCGGCGGTGCGCTGGGGGCTGCAGTTCAGCGGCGGCGCCAGCGAGACGTCAGTCCAGATGGGAAACGGGCAGGTTAGCGGCATCGACTTCACCGCCGGCTCGAGTCTGATCACGATGGGGCTGCCAAGGCCGGCCGGCACCGTGACGATCACGCTTGCTGGCGGCGCGAGCCAGGTCGGCGTCAGCCTGCCCACGGACATCGCGGCCAGGCTGCAGCTCTTCGGCGGCGCGTCGGTAGCGACGCTGGGCGGCCAGACCTACACCGGCCTGGCCGGCGGCACGGTCCTCACCGAGCCAGGCTGGGCTGGCGCCGCAGACCGCTACGACCTGGCTGCCCCGGCCGGAGTCTCCCAGATCACGGTGTCGGGCTAGACCCGCCGTGGCGCGCAGCTTCGTCCAGGCCGGCCGCTCGCGGCCATCGCGGCCGCGGGCACGGTAGCCGCGCCGGCCGCCATGGCCGGCTCCGGGCCTCTCGTACAGTTGCCTCATGCGTATCGCCCTGATCAACTCCGGACTGGGCCTGCTCGCTCCCGCGGCCGCCCTGCACGGCCTGCGGCCGGACGCCGACCTCATCCTGGCCTCCGACCCGGACGGGATGCCCTGGGGGCCGCGGACCCCGGAGGACATCGCGGGCAGGGCGCTGCTCTGTGCCAGGGCCTGCGCGGAGTACGAGCCAGACGTGCTGGTCATGGCGTGCAACACCGGCTCGGTACACGCCCTGGACGCGCTGCGGGACGAGTTCGAGCCCGCCATCCCGGTGATCGGCACCGTGCCGGCCATCAAGCCAGCCGCGGCGGCCTACCAGCAGGTCGCGATCTGGGCGACGGTGGCCACCACCAACAGCGCCTACCAGCGCAGGCTGATTGACCAGTTCGGCGGGTCGGCCGACGTCACCCCTGTCGCCTGCCCCGGGCTTGCCGACGCGGTCGACGCCGGGGACGAGGCGGGCATCGCAGCCGCGATCGCCAGCGGCGCGGCCAGGACCCCGGCCGGCTGCCAGGCGATCGTGCTCGGCTGCACCGAGTACGAACTGGTGGCCGGGAGGATCGCTGCCGCCGTCCCTGGCAGCATCACCCTGGGCTCGGCCGCTGCGGTCAGCGCGCAGGCCCTGCGTCGCGCCGCCCCGCCGCCGGCCGGACGCGCCCCCGCCGCCAGCACCGACCCAGTCGCTGCGGCCGGCACGGTGCGGATCCTGCTCAGCGGACGCTTGTCCAGCCTGCCTCCGGCCGCGCTCGGCTATCCCGAGGGGCGGCTGCTTGCCCCGCTGGTCCTGCCGCCCGACCGGGCGGCAGGAGCCCGCGCTCTCGCCGACTGATCCTGATCGGCGCGCCTCCGGCGGCGCTATCTCCCTGCCAGCGCAACGGTGCAGCGGGAGCGACCGGCGGCAGTCCCGAGACTGTTGGTCATTCTGTGGGTCTCCTTCATGGTGACCTCCGCGGCCGCGCGTTTACGTTTCCGGTGAAATCCATGAAGGGAGATCGCCATGACGTCGACAAATACAAACCGCGCACCGTCCGTCAGCCGCGCAGGCCGACAGGGACGCCACCAGTCCCGCCTGGCCGCGCTGGGTGTAGCCGTCGCCTTAGGGCTGCTCGGAGCAGCCTGGATGTGCATGACCCCGGCGGCGGCGCACGCCGCCACCGCCCAGGATGCCGCGGCAGCCAGCACCGGGGCCGGCGCGGCGTTTTGCAGTCCCTACGACGGGACTTCCACCTCAGGGGCGAGCCTCGATGACGTCTACCCGTGCGCCAATCCCGATATCGACGACTCCTTTGGCTACCAGTGCACCGAGTTCAGTTCCCGGTTCGAGTCCGTCGTCTACGGCCTCGGCGGCGTCGAAGGCCCGGGCGCCGATGTTGTCGAGCAACTGCACGACAACGACGGGGTCGCAATCGCCTCGCCGGGACCGGGAGTGCTGCCAGTACCCGGCGACGTCGTCAGCATGTGGGGGGCTAATCAGGACCCGCTCGGCCACACCGGCGTGGTGTCCGAGGTCAGCGTCAACAGCAGCGGCACTGGCGCGATCACCTATCTGGACGAGAATGGCAGCCTCCTCGGCGGCGAAAGCGTCGGCCAGGACACCATAAACGTCAACGACTGGGTCTGGTCGGTCGACTGGGGCGCGCCTTACGACTACAACCAGTTCGATTTCTCCGAGCAGGGTACCGGCACGGCCACGGGAGGCAGCGAAGTCGCCTTCCAGGCCAACACCGGCGACCTGTGGACCGTCGGCTCTGTCAACCATGGCAGCTGGGGCATCGCCATGATGGCGGGCACCAGCCCGTCCATCGCTGAGGCGTCCAACGGCAGCTACGAAGTCGCCTTCCAGGCCAGCAACGGGAACCTGACCCTGGCAGGGTCAGCCGGAACCAGCTACCTCGGCCTTGGCATGATGGCCGGCACCAGCCCGGCCATCACCGCCCTGTCCAACGGCAGCTACGAAGTCACCTTCCAGGCCAACACCGGCGACCTGTACACCTACTCACCGGCCACCGGCGCCACCCACCTCGGCCTCGGCCTGATGGCCGGCACCAGCCCCGCCATCACCGCCCTGTCCAACGGCAGCTACGAAGTCACCTTCCAGGCCAACACCGGCGACCTGTACACCTACTCACCGGCCACCGGCGCGACCAATCTGGCCCTGGGCATGATGTCGGGTACGAGCCCCGCCATTACGGGGTAATCACCAGCTTCCTGCAAGCCTTAAGAGGGCGTCCGGGGTGCCAGGCAGCGAGCCTGGCACCCCGGCCCGCGCGACCGGCCGATCGGTCCATCGCGTCTCGGCATGGTGGCGGCGACGGGGCGGACGTACGCTTTTGGGCACGGTTTGCTAACCGGGCCTGACGCCGGGCCGACAGCCTGCCGTGGGCTGAGGCGGCAGGGGGTGGGTGGTGGCCGAGCCGCCGGTGGTGACGTTCGCCGCGTTACTGCGGCAGCTGCGCACCCAAGCCGGGCTGTCCCAGGAGGAACTGGCGGAGGCATCAGGTCTCAGCACCCGCGCGGTCAGTGACCTGGAGCGCGGAGTCGCGCAGACCGCGCGCAAGGACACCGCCCGGCTGCTGGCCGACGCGCTGGACCTGGCCGGCCCGGACCGGGACTGGTTCGAGGCGGTGGCGCGGGGACGGACAGCGGCTCTAGCGCGGACTGGCGCGGGAATCGGCGGGACGGCGGCCGCGACTAGGGCGCTGCCACGGGACATCGGCTCCTTCACCGGGCGGGCCGCCGAACTGGACCAGCTCGTGACCGCCGTGGCCGCGGCAGGTTCCGGCGGCGTGGTGGGCATTCACGCGATCGGCGGGATGGCGGGGATCGGGAAGACCGCGCTGGCAGTGCACGCGGCGTACCGGCTGGCGCCAATGTTCCCTGACGGGCAGATTTTCCTGCCGCTGCACGGGCACACGCCCGGGCAGCGGCCGGTGGACCCGTCGGACGCACTGGCGAGTCTGCTGCAGACAGCCGGGGTAGGCCCGGCGCAAATCCCGGCGACGCTGGAAGCGCGGATGGCGTTGTGGCGGGACAGGGTTGCGGACAGGCAGCTGCTGCTGTTACTGGATGACGCCTCCGGCAGCGAGCAGGTGCGGCCGCTGCTGCCCGCCAGCCCGGGCAGCCTGGTACTGGTGACCAGCCGCCGCCACCTGTCGGCGCTGGACGACGCGCAGTCGATCAGCCTGGACACCCTGCCGCCTGCCGAGGCGGCGGACTTGCTGGTCCGGCTGGCGGCGCGGCCCGGCCTCGCTGCGGAGGACCCGGCGGTCGGGGAGCTGACCCGGTTGTGCGGGTGCCTGCCGCTAGCGGTGGGGATGCTGGGCCGCCAGCTGCACCATCACCCGGCCTGGAGCGCGGCTGACCTGGCGGCTGAGCTGGCGGCCACCCACGACCGGCTGGGACTTCTGCGCGCGGAGAACCTGTCGGTGGATGCGGCCCTCAGCTTGTCGTATCAGGACCTCGCAGATGAGCAGCAGCAACTGTTCCGCAGACTGGGCCTGCACCCCGGCGCGGAAATCGACGCCTACGCGGCTGCCGCGCTGGGCGGAACCAGCCTGGCGGCGGCCGTCCGCCAGCTGGAGGCCCTCTACGATCATTACCTGATCGGCGAGCCCGCCCGTGGCCGCTACCGGTTCCATGACCTGGTCCGCGAGCACGCCCGCACGCTTGCCGCCGCCGATCCCGCGGCCGACCGTGACGCCGCCACCGAGCGGGTGCTGGGCTACTACCAGCACACCGCCACGCTGGCAGCGGCCGTGCTGGCCCGCCAGACCAGGCAAATGACCGATGCTGCCGCCGCCACGCCTCCGGCCGCAATCCCCGAAGTAGCCGACCGCGTGCGGGCGCTGGCGTGGGCGCGGGCTGAGCGCGCCAGTCTGCTGGCCTACCTCGACCAGGCAACCAGTACCGGTCAGCACGCCAGGGTAGTCGCCTTCACCGCCGCCCTGGCGGCCCTGCTGCGCATGGACGGGCCTTGGGCCGAGGCGGTCACCCGCCATAACACCGCCGCATCCGCCGCGCGCCAGCTTGGCGACCGGCTGGCCCTGGCCAGCGCCCTGCAGGACCTGGGCGACGCTCAAACGCTGACGGGTGACGTCACGGCCGCCGCGCAGGCGCTGGACGAAGCGCTGGGCATATACCGTGCTGCTGGGGACCGGCAGGGCCAGGCCAACGCGCTCTACGACATAGCGAAGCTGCGGTTGCTGACCTGCGACTATCCCGGCGCCAGCCGGGCTCTCCAAGAGGCGCTTGACATCTACCGTGAGCTCGGCGACTACCGGGGCCAGGCCAGCGCATTCAAGGATGTCGGGGTCGTGCAGCTGCTGACCGGCGACATTCCAGGCGGCACCGAGTCGCTCGCGCACGCAGCGCGCATTGGCCGGGACTCAGGCGACCGGCCGGGCGAAGCGGCGGCCCTGTGCCAGCTCGGCTATGCCCGGCTGCGTGGCGGTAACGAGGAGGCCGCGGCCGAGAGCCTGAACCAAGCACGCGGTATCTTCCGTGACCTCGGCGACCGGCTGGGCCAGGCCACTACCGGCCTCTACCTCGGATACGTATGGCGGACTACCGACGACTACACGGCTGCCACCCAGGCGCTTGACGAAGCCCACAGCATCTTTGGTGAACTCGGCGACCGCCGCGGGCAGGCGCTGGCCCTGCAGGAACTGGGCGCGGTACGACAGGAGGCCGGGGATCTTCCCGGCGCGGAACAGGCGCTGGAGCAGGCGCTTGGCATCTTCGAGGAAGTTGCCGAGCACCAGTGTCAGGCCGAAGCGCTCAACGACAAGGGTGCACTGCACCGCGCTCAGGGCGACCTGGGTCGCGCCGAGACCTGCCACCGGACGTCGCTGGACCTGGCCCGCCAGATAGGCAGCCCGGAGGTTGAAGCCAGCGCCCTGGCGGGGCTGGGCCGCTGCGCCCTCGCCGCCGGCCGCATCGCCGACGCACGCGCCAGCCTCACCGATGCGCTGGAGATCTTCCAGCGCATCGGCGCCGGCGAGGCCCCAGCGATCGCTGCCGAAATCGGTGCCCTCGACGGCGCCAGGCAAGCCGACCACCCACGCACAACCTGACGCGGCCAAAGTCAGCCTGACCTTCTGCCCATTGGTCCGGCCGCTGCCGACTGACCGTTACCGGCCTGCTTCTTGTTACTGCCCCCGCTCGACCTGCTGGCCAGCCGCGGCTTGCCGGTGCCCGCTCGCCCGGCCCGGCGCCCGGACGTCCGCTGGGCGGCGTAGCTCGCCGCGACCTGGGCTGGCGTCATCGGCAGCCTGGCGGCCGACGGTGGCAGGCCGCCCTCCAGGGCTCTTCCGATCAGCAGCGCCATCGAGTACCCAGGCCGCGCCGCCAGTGCGCGCTCCACGGCGATCGAGCCGAGCGCCCCGTTGCCCGCCTGCCACGCGACGAAGGCCAGCAGCGACGCGGGTGCCGGCACATATTCGCTCGCCGCGCCGCGCACCACGTCGGTCCAGAGCAGACAGTGCGCCTCGCAGCGCCGCGGGTCCATCCGCGCCCACGCGTCATCCCTGACCCTGAGGTCAGCCAGCAGCACGGCCAGCCAGGCAATCTCATCGGCGCTGGTTATCGAGTCCCCGGCCCGGTAGCGGCGGATCGCCCGGCCGACCTCGGCTCGGCCGGTCCTGGCAGTGAGCTCCTGCGGGTCCTTGCCGCCCGCAGCCCAGTACTGAGTGCCGAGATCGCACAGGCGCTGCTCGGCCAGCCTGGTGGACCGGCGGATCGCCTCGGCGCTGCCGGCCGCAGGCAGCAGGGTACGCGCAAGTGCTTCCCGGTCGGGTAGCGCGGGCATGCCCGCCCCGGTCATGGCAGCGGCCACCGGATGCGAGCCGGGATCAAAGGGCCTGCCCGCGGGCGGGCAGCAGGCCGGGTCCTCGCACAGCACCGACCAGTACCGGCCAGCCTCGGCGCGCAGCACCTCCACCGGTTCCACTCCGGCGGCCAGCAGCCTGTGCACGACTGGCACTAGCACCGGGATGACCAGCGTCGCGGGTCCGTAGCCGACCAGAACAGCCGCATGCAGTCGCTGTGCGCTCAGGACCGAGGCTGCATGCCCGGCGATGTCCTCCGCCAGTGCCGCGTCGGACGGCTCGGGCAGGTCGTACCTGAACGTGACGCGCACGCTGTTGCGCTTTCCGGTGAGCCCGATCACCACCAGGCTGTGGCTGGGGTAGAAGCCGAGCATGTGCGGGATTGCCGCGAGTAAGGCATCCGGGGCTCCGGCCTGGACGCGGAGCGTCTGCGGATCCGGCTGGCGCTTGCCGGCGTCCTGATTGGGTCGGCGCGACGATGGCGCGCCCGTTGTCGAGTCGTCAGTCATGTGCCCAGGCTGCGCGCCGGCGCGGTGCTACCGCGTGAGCGCTTCCACGGCCGCGCGGTCGCAGCGCCGGTTGTGCACAGCCGGATCAACTCGTTTGACGTCCGCCAGGTCTGGCCGGGGCGCTGGGTCGAGCGCGGACGTGATGCGGGCGGTTTCGGCCGAGCCTGTCGACGAAGACGCCCAGCTCGAAAATGACGTTCTGTCGGCCGCGCGGCCTTAGTTCGTCACCGCTGCCTACGATCAGGGCCGCGGAATCGTCGACGCGGCTGCGCAGTTCGGGCGGTGGCGAGCTGATGATGTCCGCTCCATCCTGGCCGCGGCCGGCGCCGCGCCCACGCCCGGCCGGCCGGCCGGCCGGAGACGCTCTCGTACTTACCCTCCCCCCGTCCCGGTCCGCCTGCTGTCGGACTACGCGATCGGCGATGAGCAATGAGCACCGCCCCGCCGCCGCTGACGGCCGACCTCAACGCCGGGCGGCGCCGGCTCAAGCAGCCATGATGACCGCGACATCGGCCGACGTGCCCAAGAGAATCAAGAGAAAGCAGCCGACATAACCGAGTTGATCCGGTCAAGGAATCGGCTGGACGGCCGAAGGACCTGGGCAGGCATCAACGCCGCCGCAGCCGTACCTCGAACGTGTCCCGTAGCGCATCGCCGATCATGTTGAACGCGCAGACCGTCAGCACGATGGCGGCGCCGGCCGGATAGATAAGCCACCAGTATCCGTCGAAAACGAAGTTCAGGCCGTTGCTCAGCATGCCGCCCCAGTTGGCCGCCGGCGGTTGCGGGCCGAGGCCCAGGAACGACAGTCCGGCCAGTAGCAGGATCGCGTTGGCGACCTCGAAGGTCGTCTGGACGACGATAATGCCGATCACGTTAGGGATGATGTGTCGGCGCACCACCCAGCCCGGGGCCGCTCCTGCGGCTCGCGCGGCATGCACGAAATCCCTGGTCACCAGGGAGAGAGCGTCTCCCCGGACCAGCCGCGCGGTCGCGAGCCAGGATACGATCGCGATGACGAGGATCAGGACTGGCGTGGACGGGCCGAAGATCGAGGTCAGCAGCAAGATCATCAGCAGGTGCGGGATGGCGATCATGGAATCGACGACCCGCATCATAACGGCGTCCAGCCAGCCGCCCGCATAGCCTGCAACCGCGCCCCATACTGTGCCCAGGATGCTGGCAAGCAGCGCGGCGGCGAGCCCGATCTCGATGGATGACTGTCCGCCCAGCATCAGCTGACCGAGCACGTCATTGCCGACTGCGTTAGTGCCGAGCAGATGGCGTGCGCTCGGCGGCTGGGAGATTGCGTTGAGATTTACGTGCACCTGGTCGGTGTGGTAGAAGAGCGGGCCCAGGAAGCTGAACGCGATCGCGCCTAGGACGATGCCAACGCCGAGCAGCCCGGCCTTGCTCTGCCGGAAGGCGCGGACGAATGCTGCGAAGCCACCGGTAGGGACACCCGGGTCAGATGCGGCGGTGACTTCGCGCGCCGGTGCCGGCGGCAGCGTAGCACCAGGTAGCTGACCTGCAGGCCGTGCGGCCATGTCAGGCGTGCCCGCGGTCATGCTCGCCGCAGTCTCGGGTCGGCGACCGCGTAGAGCAGGTCGGCTAGCAAGGATCCGAGCACGGTGGCGATGCCGACCACCAGCACGCAGCCCATGAGCAGCGGGTAGTCGTGAGTCGTGGCGGCGTTCCAGAACAGCAAGCCCATACCGGGGTAGTTGAAGACGGACTCGGTGATGACCGCGCCGGACACCGTGACCGGCAGGCTGAGACCGACCAGCGTGATCAGCGGCAGCAGCGAGTTTCGGAGCACGTGGCGCCACAGAACCCGGGTATTCGATACCCCTTCCGCTCTTGCGGTGCGGATGTAGTCCTGGACGAGGCTCTCAATAGCCGAGGAGCGCATGTACCGGCTAAAGAGGGCGATGGTGACGATCGACAGCGTGGCGACCGGCAGCACCATCGCCAACGGCTGTTGCAGTGCCGCAGCGATCGTCCCGCCTTGCGGACCCTCCGGTGGCAGCAGGTGCGTGGTTGACGAGAACACGACAACGAGAATGATGCCGAGCCAGAACACGGGCATCGAGTAGCCGATGAGGGCCAGGCCGGTGATGGTGTTGTCCGCAGGCGAGTTGCGCTTGGCGGCCTGGAGAAGCCCAAGCGGTACGGCGACGACCAGGGCGACCATGTAGGACAGTCCCACGAGCAGCAGGCTGTTCGGCAGCGCGTTCTTGAGCAGCGTGGTGACGGGTTCGCCGTAGCGGTATGAATACCCGAGCGATCCCTTAAAGAGCCTGCTCAGGTAATAGCCGTACTGCACGAATATTGGCTTGTTGTACCCGTTCTGAACGATGAAGGTGTGGAGCTGCTGAGCCGAGGCGTGCGGGCCGAGCAGCGCGATGGCCGGACCGCCTGGAAGCAGGTGGATGATGATGAACGCGATGATGGTCACGCCGAACAGGACCGCGAGCGCCTGGCCGATGCGCCGCATGATGTAGTTAAGCACTTCCGCTACAGCCTCCTGTGTTAACTGCCGCCGTCCCTCAGCGCAGGCCCGACGGGGAGGGCGATCCGTGCGTCGACCGCGACGGGACCCTCGGCGGTGACGACGAGCGGGTTTATCTCAATCTCGTCATAAAGCCCTTCCGCATCGGCTGCCAGCTGCGCGAAGTTTGTCACTAGCCGGACGACACTGGCGAGCACCTCGTCGGCCCGCGTACCGAACTCGGTCATCAGCTCGGGCGCGATGATTCGCCGGCACAGCTGGTCTGCCTGGCCGGCTGACAGCGGGGCGAGCGCCGTGGCGAAGGTCCGCGTCTGCTCTACCCGAGTCCCGCCATGGCCGAACAGGACGACGGGCCCGAAGTCCGGGTCCGCGCGAGCGCCGAGCAGGAACTCGGGCCCGGCTGCGTACTGGCGTGCGACCAGGACGCCATCGATCGCTGCCACCGGATGTGCCTCGCCGATCGCGGTGCGGATGGTGGCGTAGGCAGCCCGCACGGATTCCGGGTCACCGAGCGCGATGCGCACTCCGCCCGCCTGGCTCTTATGCACGACGTCGGGTGAGACGATCTTGGCGACGACCGGGTAGCCAAACCGCGCCGCCAGCAACACCGCGTCGTCGGCTGAGGTGGCGAGGGCGGCCTCAGAGCGGGGGATCCGGTACTCGTCGAGAGCTCGCTGAAGGCTTAGCTCTCCCTGCAC
>DASPWG010000158.1:0-45107 GCA_035621915.1 Streptosporangiaceae bacterium | reverse complement strand
CAGGCGATCGGAATGCGTGCGCCTGCTGCCCATGGCCCCGATGTAGGCCGCCGGGCGGCGCAGCGCCACCTCGAGCAGCGGCACGTCGAACTTGGGATCGTGGGTGAGCACGCAGATGACCGTGCGCTCGTCGGTGCTGGTGCCAGACAGGTACCGATGCGGCCAGTCCGTGATCACCTCATCGGCGTCGGGAAACCGGGACGCCGTCGCGAAAACTGGCCTGGCATCGCACACGGTCACCCGGTACCCGAGGAACTTGCCGGCCTTGGCCACCGCGGCCGCGAAGTCGATGGCCCCGAATACGAGCATGCGCGGCGCCGGGGCGAAAGACTGGACGAACACCGCGAGCTCATCGCGGCGCCGCTGGCCATCCGGCCCGTACCTGCGGACGGCGGTCAGCCCCTGCGCGAGCATCCCGCGCGCGTCGTCGTCCACGGCCTGATCCAGCCGGTCGCCGGCCCCGAGAGTGCCGGTAGCCCGCTGGTCCTCCCAGATCACCCGCCGGGCGCCGATGTGACCTGGCCCCTCGACGATTGTCGCGACCGCCACCGGGATGCCCTGCCTAACGGCCGCGGCGATCTCGCCGAGTTCGGCATAGCGCTCGGGGCTGGCGGGCTCGACGAAGATGTCAATGATGCCGCCGCAAGTCAGGCCGACGGCGAACGCGTCGTCGTCGCTGATCCCATACCGGCGCAGCACCGGCTCGCCACTGGCCCTGACCTCTCCGGCGACCTCGTACACCGCTCCCTCGACGCAGCCGCCGGACACGCTGCCGGCGACCTCGCCCGCCGCGGAGACCGCCATCGCGGCCCCGGGCTCGCGCGGCGCGCTGCTGAACGTCCGGACTACCGTCGCGAGGCCGAACGTCTCGTCCGCATCCCACCATTTGATGATGGAATCAAGAATGTCGCGCACTTCCGGGTCACCTCAAAGCGATCGCTGGTGTAGCTCTACCCTACGTTCGGGCCTGCCGGATAGGCGAGCTTGCATGATCAAGGTCGGCGCGGCGGCAGCGCTACTGCCTGGTCGGCCTGAGCGGGCCGGATGGCGCGCGGCCCGCGACCAGCTGGCCAGCCGCAACACCAGTCGACTAGTTCCCGCTTTGGAGCCGGAAATTAGGTTAGCCTAAGCTACCGTGGGTTAGGTGACCCTAAGCTGCCTGCCTGGCCGCCCTGCGATGGAAGGACCGCATGCTGACTGACCATGACGCGCCCGTGGGCGCGCCACCGCCGAGCGCCGACGTGGCCGGACGGCACCGCTACCGCTACCGGGGCGTCACGCTGGCGATCGCCGCCTGCGCCGCAGCGGCGCTGCCGCTGTCGGCGTGCGGCTCCGGCGGCGGCTCCTCCGCGACTGCCACCGTGACGGCCAAGACCTGCCAGCAGGTCTCGGCCGTCCTGTCCGACGGCCCGGATCCTGGCGAGGATCCGGTGGGCTACGCGGAGGCGCAGATCCTCCCGCTGCGCCAGGTGCACACCTCGGATGCGGAACTCCGCACCGCCATCGCCAGCCTGGCAGACGCGTACGCGCGGTTCTTTGCCAGCGACGGCAAGAGCACCGCGGCGATCAGCTCGGTAACCGCAGCTGCGGCGCACATGAACAAGCTGTGCCCCGGCGCGGGAGCGACGGCATGAGGCGGCACACCGCGGCCATCGCTGTCGCTGCCGCCATCCTGGCCGCATGCGGCCCACTCGCGGCGTGCAGCAGCTCTGACTCGCCGTCAAACACGCTGATCCTCTACAACGGCCAGCACGAGCAGACCGCGGACAACCTGATTACCGCCTTCGAGAAGAAGACCGGGATCACCGTGATCTCGCGCAGTGACGACGAGGACGTCCTCGCCGACCAGATCGAGACCGAGGGCAGTCGCTCCCCCGCCGATGTGTTCTTCACCGAGAACTCGCCTCCGCTGGAGGCGCTGCAGGAAAAGGGTCTCCTCTCCAAGGTTGACGCCTCGACGCTGGCCGCGACGCCCAGCCAGTTCAACTCACCGCAGGGCTACTGGGTCGGAGTCTCGGCGCGGGTAAGCGTGATCATCTACAACCCCAGCCTGATCTCGGCCAGCCAGCTGCCAACGCACGTGAGCCAGCTGGCCGACCCGCAGTACCGCGGCAAGCTGGCGCTGGCTCCCGGCGAGACTGACTTTCAGCCGATCGTCACGGCCTACCTGCGGGCCTACGGTCAGGCGGCCACGCTGACGTGGCTGAAGCAGATCTACGCCAATGCCAGCGGCCACATCTACGACGCGAACGAGGACATCGCCGACGAGGTCAACCGCGGTGCCGCGGCCTTCGGCGTCATCAACCAGTACTACTGGTACCGGATGCGCGCCGAGATCGGCGCGGGCAACATGCACTCGCAGATCACCTACTTCGCGCCCGGCGACCCGGGCTACGTGCTTGACGTGTCCGGAGCGGCGATCCTGAAGTCCAGCAAGCACCAGGCCGCGGCGCAGAAATTCCTGGCCTTCCTGGTCAGCAAGCAGGCTCAGGAGATCATCGCTAACCCCGGATTCGGCCAGAACCAGTCGCTGAGCTTCGAGTACCCCATCGCGTCCGGGGTAACGACCAAGACCGGCGAAACCCCGTTCAGCCAGCTCCGGCCTTACCCGATCACGATCGCCGAACTCGGCACCGGCAGCGAGGCAATTGACCTGATGCGCCAGGCCGGGCTGCTGTGAGGCGGGAAGCGGAAGGCCGATGGATCCCCGAGTAGTCCGATGAATCAGGTTCGATGAGCACAACCCCGGTCGGCACAGCACCCGGCAGGCCCGCCTCGCTCGCGATGGCCGTCACCCCGGCCAGGCGCGGGCGGCGGCCAGCCGGGCTGCTCGCCGTCAGCGCCATCATCGCCGCGCTGCTGGCTGTGCCGCTGTTCTTCCTGCTGCTGGAGTCGGCGCAGGCGGGGGTCGGTACCGTCGCCGGCCAGATCTTCCGGCCGCTAACCGGCATGCTGCTGTGGAACACCGTCCGGCTTACCGTGGTAGTGACGGTGCTGTGCGCGATCATCGGCACCGGCGCGGCCTGGCTGGTCGAGCGAACTGACCTGCCAGGCCGCAGGATATGGGCAGTCTTGCTGGTCGTGCCGCTGGCTATCCCGGACTTCGTGGTCGCCTTCGGCTGGTTTACTCTCTCCACCTGGGTGCAGAACTTCCGCGGTGCGGTGCTGGTGATGACGCTGGCGGTCTACCCGCTGGTCTACCTGCCGGTGGCGGCCAGCCTGCGGGCCGCCGACCCTGGGCAGGAAGAGGTGGCACGCAGCCTGGGTGTCGGCCGGCTCCGCACGTTCGCCCGCATCACCCTCGGCCAGGCCAGGGGCGCGATCCTCGGCGGCTGCCTGCTGGTGACACTGGTCCTGCTTGCCGAGTACGGCGCGTTCGAGATGCTCGGCTACCAGACCTTCACCACCGAGATTTACACCAACCTGGGGCTGCCCTCGAGCGTCCCCACCGCGTGCGCGCTGTCCCTGGTACTGGTCGCGATCAGCCTGCTCGTGCTGGCCGGCGAGGCCAGGGCCGGCGGCGGCGGCCGGGTGGCCAGGTCGGGTCCCATGACGCAGCGCGTGATGCCGCCGCTGCGCCTCGGCGGCGCGAAGGCGCCCGCGCTGGCCGGCGTCATCCTGCTGGTGCTGCTCGCGCTCGGCGTGCCGGTCGGCGAGTGCATCTACCTGATAGTGCAGGGCGGCCCGCCGGCGATCACCAACTCGGTCAGCGTCTCCATGCTGGACGCAGCCTGGCACACGGCGGCCTACGGCCTGTCCGCGGCCGCGCTGGACACGCTGCTGGCCCTCCCGGTGGCGGTGCTCGCGATCCGCTATACCGGCGCCGCCCGGCACTTCCTTGAGCGCAGCACCTACCTGGTGCTGGCGATGCCGGGCGTAGTGATCGCGCTGGCACTGACCTACTTCACCGAGCAGCACCTCGACAGCTTCGGCTATCAGACCGCGCCGCTGCTCGTCATCTGCTACGCGATCATGTTCTTCCCGCTGGCCCTGGTCGGGGTAAAAGCCGCCATTGCCCGCGCGCCGGCCAGCCTGGACGACGTCGCCCGGTCGCTCGGACAGCGCAAGCTGGCCGCCTTCAGCCGGGTCACGCTGCGCCTGGCCGCACCCGGCCTGATGGCCGCGTTCTGCCTGGTCTTCCTGTCGGTCATCACCGAGCTGACCGCGACCCTGGTGCTGATCCCCACCGGCGTGCAGACACTGGCCACCCAGTTCTGGAGCTACCAGCAGAACGGGTCCAACGCACAGGCGGCACCGTTCGCGCTGGTCATCATCGCGGTGGCGGCGCTGCCGAGCGTGGTGCTCGGCCGATTCTTCAACCGCACGAGTCAGGCGCGAGGATAAGCACATGAGGCAACTGGCGGTCAGCGGGCTGCACAAGGCGTTCGGTACGCATCCGGTACTGACCGGCCTGGACCTCGACGTCCCGGCCGGGGCGTTCACCGCGATCCTCGGCCCGTCCGGCAGCGGCAAGACCACGCTGCTGCGGCTGCTCGCGGGATTCGAGCGGGCCGACGCCGGCACTATCGTCATCGGCGACCGGGTGGTCGACGGCCCTGGCGCGGGGCATGTCCCGCCGGAGCGCCGCAAGATCGGCTACGTGCCCCAGGAAGGCGCGCTGTTCCCGCACCTCAGCGTGGCGGCGAATGTCGGGTTCGGCCTCCCCGCGCGCGAGCGGCGCGGTTCTCGAACCGGCGAGCTGCTCGACGCGGTCGGGCTGACCGGGATGGGGGCTCGCTATCCGCATCAGCTGTCCGGCGGGCAGCAGCAGCGCGTTGCGCTAGCCAGGGCGCTGGCGATCCGGCCAGAAGTGGTCCTGCTTGACGAGCCGTTTGCCTCGCTGGACGCGCACATGCGCGCGAGCGTCCGAGCGGACGTTCAGCAGGTCTGCCGGGCGGCCGGCACCACCGCGGTGCTTGTCACCCATGACCAGGACGAGGCGCTTTCGCTTGCCGACCGGGTAGCGGTGCTGCGGGACGGCCGCATCGTGCAGTACGCGTCGCCGCAGGACCTCTACCGGAGCCCGGCCGACCCCGCGCTTGCCCGGTTCATCGGCGACGCCAACCTGCTCGAGGGTCTGCTGGCCGAGGCTGGCAGCAACGGCAGCCGCCTCGTCGACACCGTGCTCGGCAGGCTGCCCGTCGAGCCATCCGGCCAGGCCTTCGCGCCAGCGGGCCAGGTGACGGTGCTGATCAGGCCCGAGCAGCTGGAGATCGCCGAGCGGTCGCCGTCGGCCGCCGTCGCGCCGGACTGCCTCACCGGTCACGTCATCGCCTGCGAGTACTACGGCCACGACGCTGTCGTCCGGGTGCGGCCGGACAGCGAGCAAGCCAGCCAGGAGGTCATTGTGCGCACAACGGGCGGGCCGCAGCTGGCCGCCGGCGCGCCGGTCGTCGTCAGGGCGCGCGGGCCGGTTGTCGCCTGGGCCCGCTGACCAGGACGCCCGGCGGCCGTGCGCCGGAGCGGGACGGGGCGTTATCGGCGCAGCGACCTGAGCACGAGCGCGGTCTCCAGGGCGGCGAGCACGGCGTCCCAGCCCTTGTCCTCGGCGCTGCCCTCTGCGCCGCTGCGCTCGGCGGCCTGGTCCAGCGTGTCGCAGGTAAGCACCCCGTTGCCCACCGGCGTGCCGGTGTCCAGGGCCACCCTGGACAGCCCGTAAGTCACCGCGTCGCAGACGTAGTCAAAGTGCGGCGTGCCGCCCCTGATCACCGCGCCCAGGCAGGCGACCGCGTCGTGCCTGCGGGCCAGCTCGGCCGCGACCACCGGCAGCTCGACCGCGCCGGGGACCCGGACCACCAGCGGCTCAGGCACCCCGCAGGCCCGCGCGGCCGTGACGGCACGGCTGACGAGCTGATCGGTGATCTCTGCGTGCCAGCGGGTGGCGACGATCGCCAGGCTCAGCCCTGCCCCGTCGACGACCTGTCCGCCAGGGCGGCCCGCGCCACTCACCGCGACCCTGCCACCGGTGATGCCGGTCCGACCCCGCTGCCATTTCCGCCTGGCTCCGCGCCGTGGCCCAGCACGCCAGCTGGCAGATTGTCGAGCTGGTGCCCGAGCCGGTCTCGCTTGGCAGTCAGGTACCGCAGGTTGTGCGCGGTCGGCACCGAGTACAGCGCGACCCGGCCGGTCACCTCGATGCCGAAGCCCGTCAGACCCACCACCTTGGCTGGATTGTTGGTCAGCAGCCGGAACGAGTGCACCCCGAGGTCGGTCAGCATCTGCGCGCCGGTGGAGTACTCGCGCGCGTCGACAGGAAGCCCGAGCTCGGTGTTGGCATCAACGGTGTCGACGCCTCCGTCCTGCAGCTGGTAGGCGCGCAGCTTGGAGATCAGCCCGATGCCGCGCCCCTCGTGGCCGCGCAGGTACAGGACCACGCCCCGGCCCTCCGCGCCGATCGCGGCCATAGCCGCATCCAGCTGCTGCCCGCAGTCACAGCGGTCCGAGCCGAAGACGTCCCCGGTCAGGCACTCAGAGTGCATCCGCACCAGCGGATCAGGCCCGTCCGCGGCCAGGTCGCCAAGGACCAGGGCCAGGTGCTCGGTGCCGTCCACGGAGTTGACGTAGCCGACAGCGCGCCAGTCGCCGTACTTGTTGGGGACCCTGGTTTCCACTGCCCGGACCACGACACGCTCGTGCTGGCGGCGGTACTCGATGAGCTGCTCGATGGAGATCAGCGCCAGGCCGTGCTCGTCTGCGAACTCGCGCAGCCGCGGCAGCCTGGCCATCGTGCCGTCGTCGTTGACGATCTCCGCGAGCACGCCGGCCGGGGTGAGCCCAGCAAGCCTGGCCAGGTCAACGGCCGCCTCGGTGTGCCCGCGCCGGCGCAGCACGCCGCCTGGCGCATACCGCAGCGGGAACACGTGCCCTGGCCGCACGATCTCGTACGGCTCGGTGGCCGAGTCGGCCAGTGTCCGGATGGTCCTGGCCCGGTCCGCGGCCGAGATGCCGGTGCTGACGCCGTCGCGGGCGTCCACGCTGATGGTGTAGGCGGTGCGCATCCGCTCTGCGTTCTGGCTGGTCATCAGCGGCAGCTGGAGCCGGTCCAGCATCTCCCCCGGCATGGGCACGCAGATGACGCCGCTGGTGTAGCGGATCATGAAGGTGAGCAGCGCCGGGGTCGCCTTGCTCGCGGCGAAGATGATGTCGCCCTCATTCTCCCGGTCGGCGTCGTCGACCACCACCACGGGCCGCCCGGCGGCGATGTCGGTGATCGCCCTGTCCACGTCATCGAGCCGCACGCGGGCCTCCCGCTGCGCTGCCTCGTCGCTGGTCACGGCTGCCTCCCGGCGAGCAGGCGCTCCACGTACTTGGCGAGGATGTCGACCTCCAGGTTCACGGCCGCGCCTGGCTGCCTGAACCCGAGCGTCGTCCGCTGCAGCGTCTCCGGGATGAGGCTGACCTCGAACCAGGGCTCGCCGCCGTCGCTCAGGCCGGAGACGGTGAGACTGACGCCGTCCACCGCCACCGAGCCCTTGTAGACCACGTACCTGGCTAGCTCGGGCGGCATGCCGATGCGCACGACCTCCCAGTCGGTGCCGGGCGCCCTGGACAGGATCGTGCCGGTCCCGTCCACATGACCCTGGACGATGTGCCCGCCAAGCCGGCCGTCGGGCCGCACGGCGCGCTCCAGGTTGACCGCGGCACCTGGAGTTAGCGAGCCGAGGGCGGAGTGCTTGAGAGTCTCGCCCATCACATCGGCCGTGAACTGCATGCCAGCGGTCGCGGTGACAGTCAGGCATACGCCGTTGATCGCGATCGAGTCGCCACGGGCAGCGTCGGCGGCCACCTTCGCGCCGCGCACCGCCAGCCGGGCCGAGTCGCCCGCCTGCTCGAGCGCCACGACCTCGCCAAGCTCTTCCACAATTCCGGTGAACACCGCGCCCTCCTCCGGAGCCTCCTGCCGCACGGGCTCCGGGGTTGCGCGACAATCGCGCATCCGCGGCATCGGCCGTCCGCCATGGACCTGCCACTGCCGCGAGCGTGCTGCCTCCCATCCGGACTGTAACCGTCGGTCCCGGAATCCCACCGGGTCAACCGGCCGATGGATTCGGCCGGGTCGCGGACTATCACCGCCGGTTCGGAGTTTCACCGACCCCGGAGCACGCCTTGCTTGCGAGAACTAGTCTGCCATGCCTCGTATTCCGCTTCCGCCAGCAGGCCGCGGCCGCCAGCCCCTTCCGAAGGCCCTGGGAACGGGCCGGGCGGCCGTGGCCTGTGCGCAGGGGCGCTACGTCGCCACAGCGCCCCTGCGGGCGATCGCATCCAGGGTCACCGCGGCGAGCAGCACGGCAGCGGTCCAGATGTACTGGCCGGCCGCGCCGAGGCCGAGCAAGTCGACGCCGTTGTAGATGACCGCCACGACGAAGCCGCCGAGCACGGCGCCGAGCATCCTGCCCCGGCCGCCGAACAGGCTGACGCCGCCGATGACGCCTCCGGCCACCGCGTAAAGCACGTACTGGCCGCCCTCGAAGTCGTTCGACATCGAGCCGAGCAGCGAGGCGTACAGGATGCCCGTCACGCCGGCGAACAGCCCGCACAGCGTGAACGCCAGCACCCGGATCCGGCTCAGGTTGATGCCCGCCCGCCTGGCCGCCTCGGCGTTGCCGCCGACCGCGTAGACGTAGCGGCCGAACTTGGTCCTGGTCAGCACGATCGTGGTCAGCGCGAGCAGCCCGAGCAGGATCGGCACCACCCATGGCACGCCCTCCAGCGGCTCGATGGCGCTGCCGCGGTTGACGTTGAGGACCGCCACCAGCAGCGCGCCGATCACGCCCATCGTCAGGAGCTTGAGCACCGTCACGCCAAGCGGCGGCGCGGCCAGGTTGTTGGCCCGGCGCCGCCTGTCGCGCATGATCATGAACACGCCACCCAGCACGACAGCCGCGATCAGCACGATCCAGCCCGCGGCCGGCGTGAGGTTACCCGAGGTCAGGTCTTCAAGGAAGGTGTTGTGCAGGGAGATGACCCCGCCGTTGCCAACCTGCCCGGCTGCGTCGAAAAGCCAGATCAGCACGCCGTTCAGGCCGAGCAGGCCCGCCAGCGTGACCACGAACGACGGGATGCGAAGCCAGACGATGATCAGGCCCTGCAGGGCGGTAATCGCCGCCGCGACAGCCAGGCCCGCCAGGATGGCCAGCCAGGTCGGGAACGGGTTGTGTACCGCAACCATCCAGACCGTGATGGTGCCGCCGATCGCGGCGTTGAATCCCACCGACAGGTCGATCTCGCCGAGCAGCAGGACGAATGCCTGCGCCATGGCGATCGTGATGATCCAGCCCGCCTGCCCCATCAGGTTGGCGATGTTGGTGGCCGACAGGAACGCTGGTTCGGAAACCTGGAAATAGATGCCGAGCGCGACCAGGCCCAGGATAACCGGCAGCGCGCCGCTCTCCCCGCTCCTGACCCGGCGCAGCCAGAGCCGGAAGTACTCGCCGAGCGAGTCAGCCAGCAACTCAGGCGCGCCGCCGACGCGGCCGGCCAGCGCCGCGCTGGCCTCGGACTCGGTGGCTGGCTCGCCCGCCACCGCGACAGCACCAGGCGGCTCTGCGCCAGGCCCAGTGTGATCAGTGAATGCCATGTCTCAGCCCTCCGAGCCACTGCTAGCGCTGGGCGCTTGCGCGGGCTCACGGCCGCCGTCACTGCCCAGGCGGGTCGACGCGCCGGTCGTCATGAAGTCCACCACCGACTGCGTGTCGAACTCGCTCACCGGACCCGCCGCGACCAGCCTGCCCAGGTAAAGCACGGCGAGCCGGTCCGCGACCCGGAACACGTCGTTGAGGTTGTGCGAGATGACCACCACGCCGTGGCCGCGGCGTGCCAGCGTGGTGATCAGGTTCAGCACCAGCTCGGTCTGGCTAACGCCGAGCGCGGCCGTGGGCTCGTCCAGCATGACGAGCTTGGCCTCCTGCATGACCGCCTTGGCCACGGCAACGGCCTGGCGCTGGCCACCGGAGAGCGAGCCGACCGGCTGGCGGATTGACCGTACGGTCGTGACGGCCAGGTCCTTCAGCGTCTGCTTCGCGGTCAGCTCCATGCTGACCTCGTCGAGCAGGCCGAGGCGCGTCACCTCCCGGCCGAGCAGCATGTTCTGCACGATGTCCAGGTTGTCACACAGCGCAAGGTCCTGATAGACCGTCGCGATCCCGAGCGTCGCAGCTTCCTTGGGCGAATGCAGGTGGACTGGCTGGCCGTTCCATAGCAGCTCGCCGCTGCTTGGCTGCCAGATTCCGGCAATGCACTTGACCAGGGTGGTCTTGCCCGCGCCGTTGTCGCCGACCAGCGCCGTGACCTGGCCCGCCGGGATGTCCAGGTCGACGCCGGACAGCGCCTGCACCGGGCCGAATGACTTGCCAACGCCGCGCAACCTGAGCAGCGGATGGCCGAGCGTAACCGTCGTGCCGGGCACGGACGGTGCCGCGCCCGCAGCAGCGGGCGCGGCACCGTCCCCGGCGCTATTCGCTACCACCTGGCCGTCCCGGCCAGGTCGTGAGCGGTCTTCTTCATATCAGGAGATCCCGTACTTCGTGCAGTCCGCCGCGAACGAGCCGGCGCAGATCTGTGAGGCAGGGACGAACCCGTCCTTGACCACGGTCGACTCGATGGTCTGCGCCGTGACCCACTCCGGCGTCTCCAGGATAGACGGGACATTGACCCCGGTGTCGACGTCCTTGACAGTGCCGTTCACCAGCGACGCCGGCGGGGTAATGCCGGCCCGCAGGTACATCGCCAGCGCCACCGCAGACTGCGCCTCAAGGTAGATCGGCTTGTAGACAGTGCCGCACTGGTAGCCGGAGATGATGTTCTGCAGGCCGGTCAGGGTCGCGTCCTGCCCGGTCACCGGGAAGGTGAACGGCTTGACGTGGCGGGTCTGCAGGTAGTGGATGATCGGCGCGCCGTTCTCGTCGTTGGGCATGAGCACAGCGTTGATGTTCGGGTGCGCCGTGTACGCGGCCTGGAACTCTGTCAGCGCCACCGTTGGCGTCCAGGTGCCTGCCGGGTTGGCCACGTCCGTCCACGAGTGGTTCGCGAAGTACGGCGCAAGCACGGCGTCGTAGCCGTCAGCAAACAGCGTGGCGTTGTTGTCAGTAGTCGCGCCGTGCATGACCATGACCTGGGGCTTGGTGACGTGCCAGGACGATATGCAGCTGACCAGGCCCTGGCCGAGCAGCGTGCCGACGTAGACGTTGTTGAAGCTCACGTAATACTTGCGGCTGCCGCCGAGGGTGAGCCGGTCGTAGTCGATCACCGGCACGCCATGTGCCTTGGCGTAGGACTCGATCTTGGCGCCGACGCCAGAGTCAAGCGGGTCCATGATCAGGACCTTGGCGCCCTTGGTGATGTCGGCCTGGGCGTCGGAGTACTCGGTCGCGTCGCTGCCCTGGGCGTTCTGGATCACGATCTGCGACGACGAGAGACCCGCGTCCAGCATGGCCTTGCGCAGGTAAGGAGCGTCGAACTCCACGTACCTGGTGGATGACACCGTGTCGGGCAGGATGGCCGCCACGTTGCCCGAGCCGTGCGATGCCAGGATCTTCAGCTCCGACATGGCCGAGAACGACAGGCTGAAGTCGTTGTAGCTGAGCTTGGGCACCTGCGACGAGCTCAGCTTGCTCGCTGAGCTCGACGAGCTGCCGCACGCGGCGACGAACAGCGCCGCGGTGCTGGCTGCGGCCGCGAGGGCCACTGCCTTGGTGACTGAGCGCAAGAAAACCACCTCGTCTGTTGGCGGACACCGCTGGGCACGGCCCTGCTTCCATACGTTGCGAGCCCATTGGACTGTCGCGCTGGGGGGTCAAATCACTTCCGGGGCAAACACTAAGGCGCTTCCGGTAAACGGCTCCGTTAACATCTGCGTAACCTCGTAAAAATTCCGTTAACGAAGAACCTCGAGGTCACAGGGCAGCTACCGGAAAATAACAACTCGGCAGAGAAATGACAGCGCGGCCTCGTTTCCGCTGTCTTTGCACCGGCGCCACGTCCTAGTCGGCCAGCAGCCGGTAACCGGCCCGCGGCTGGGTCAGGATCAGCGGCGTGCCGTTGGTTTCCAGCTTCGCGCGCAGCCTGCGAACGTAGACCCGCACGTACTCGGTCTCGGTCTCGTATCCGCGGCCCCAGACCCGGCGCAGCAGGTGCGCGTGGCTGAGCAGCTTGCCGCGGTTCAGTGCAAGCTCGCGCAGCAGGGCAAACTCCGTCGGCGTCAGGTGCACCGGCCGCCCGGCCCGGCTGACCTGCTGACTGGTCAGGTCGATGACCAGGTCGGCCACGGTGATCACCTCGGGCGCGCTGACGGCCGGCGGGGCGACCGCCGGCCGGGTGCGCCTTAGCGTCGCGTTAATCCGCGCGAGCAGTTCCTCGATGCTGAACGGCTTGGTCATGTAGTCGTCCGCGCCGACGTTCAGCGCGCTGACCTTGTCCCGCTCCCCGCCTCTGGCGGATACCACGATGATCGCGACGGACGAGCGCTCGCGGATCTGACGGCATAGCTCGAAGCCGTCCACCTCGGGCAGCATCAGGTCGAGCAGCACGATGTCTGGCGACTCAGTTTCCAGCAGCCGCAGCGCACGCAGCCCGTCGGTGGACACGACGGTGTCGAAGCCGCGGACGGCGAGGTTGGACCTGATCAGGTCGACGATGTTGAGGTCGTCCTCCACCACCAGGGCGCGGGTAGCCGCGTCACTGACCACCTAGGCAACTCCCGTCTGCGCGACCTGGCGATCATGAGCCTCGGGCTCCAGCGCCGGCGCTGCCTCGACCGGCAGCCTGATCCGGAAGCAGGTGCCGCGCTTGGCCGCGACCAGCTCGATCTGCCCGCCGTGCGCAGCCACGATCCCCTTGGCGATCGACAGCCCGAGACCAGCCCCGGCGGTCGGCGCCCGCCGCTGCCGCCTGGTCGCCTCGAACGGGGCCTTGGCCAGGTCCGGACTGAGCCCGGTGCCGTCGTCGGCCACCATCACCTCCACGTAGCCGGGTCCTGCGAGGCCGGCGCCGACCCTGACCCTGGTCCCCGACGGGTTGTGCGCGAGTGCGTTGGCCAGCAGGTTCACGAACACCTGCTCGAGGCGGTCATGGTCGGCCCAGATCACCGGCAGGCCCGGCGCGCACGACAGCTTGACCGTCGGGCTGGCATCGGGCGGCAGGCAGGCTATCGCCGCCTCCAGGACAAGTGGCAGGTCACACCAGTCCTCCTGCAGCCGCAGGATGCCTGACTCGATGGCGGAGAAGTCCAGCAGGTCGTCTACGAGCCGGCCAAGACGGGCAGACTCGGCCGCGATCCTGCCGAGGAACCGGTTCTGGGACTCGCCGTCCCAGGTCACGTCGGGTTGCATCAGGCTCGAAGCGTAGCCGCGGATCGCCGTGAGCGGGGTCCTGAGCTCGTGGCTGAGCCGGGACAGGAAGCCTCGCTGCAGTTCCTGGGACCGGCGCAGGGTAAGCGCCTCCTGATGAGCGATCGAGGCCTCCTCGCGCTCCAGGGCAAGGCGCAGCGACCTGGCCGCATCCTCCAGCAGCGCCGTGGCATCCGTTGGCGGCGGTGCCGGCCGCCAGCTGGCGAGCAGGGCCGCGCCGCAGCCAGGGGCGGCGAACGTCACCGCCAGCAGCTGGTCGCCGTCGCCGCCCTGCACGGGCACCGCGACATCGTCGCTGCGAGCTTCGCCGAGCAGATCCGCGGCGGCGGCCATCATCGGCACGCTGCAGCCGCCGCGAACGCGGCCAGGGCCGCCAGGGACCGCAGCGGTCAGGCCGCCCGCGGCCCGGCACTCCTGGTTCCCGCTCGCCGCCTGGACGACCAGGGCCACCTCCTGTGCCTGCAGGCCCCGGCACAGCGCGTCAAGTGCCACCTCGAGGCTGTCGCTGACCGGCAGCGGCCCGGCCAGCGTCTCGAGCATCTCCCTGATGGTCTCCAGGACCCGGTTGCGGGCCGTCACCTCCTCCAGCAGGCGGTCGCGCTCGATCGCGCTGGCCGCATAGCCCGCATACAGCGTGACGAGGTCCATGTCGTCACGCGTCGGCCGGCCAGGAATCGACCGGAACACGGTGATTACGGCGAGCAGCCCGGCCGGCCCGAGCACCGGCACCGACCACGAGCTGGCGACCTTCGCCGCCCTGGCGGCGCCGGCGAACGCGTGCCACCCCTGGCCGAAACGCGCGTCCTCCTCGATCACCGGCTCGCCGGTGACCGCCACGACACCCACGGGGCCGCCTGCCTGGCCGCGAGGCAGCATGGACCACGCCGACAGCAGCGCGGGCGGCATCCCGAGAGACGCCGTGCAGGAAAGCGAGTCTCCTGACAGGAGGTGAATGCAGAGCCGCTCGCTGCCGAGCGCGGCGCCGAGCGCAGACAGGATCAGCGACAGGCTGGAGGACGGGTCTGCCGACACCAGCCGGTCGGCCAGCCCGTGCAGCCGGGTCAGCTGGCCGCGCGCCGAGGAGTCAGCGTCCTGGCCAGACAGCAGCGCGACGACATCGTCCGGATGCACCTCGGACGGGGCCACCTCGGCGACGACCCGGCCATGGCGGAGCACCACGATGCGGTCGGCAAGCCGGAACATCAGGTCGATGTCGTGACAGGCGAGCAGCACCGAGGTGCCCTGCGTGCGCAGCCCGCCAACCAGCTCCTCGACCTGCCTGGACATGGCGACGCCGAGCGATGCTGTCGGCTCGTCGAGCAGGAGCAGCCGGGGCCGGTGACTGATCGCCCTGGCCACGGCGACAAGCTGGCGCTGGCCACCCGACAGCGACCTGACGTCCCTGGTCGTCGACGGCAGGCTGATGCCAAGCTCCCTGAGCAGCCTCGCCGCCTCGGTGTGCAGCCGCACTTCCGACGCCATGTGCAGCCGCCGCTCGCGGCCGAGGAGGAGGTTTGCGGCAATGTCGAGGTTGTCGCACAGCGCGAGGTCCTGCCACAGGACGCTGATCCCCTGCCTGCTGACGGCGATGGGATCGGAGGACAGCGGCGTCCCCTCGATGCGGATCTCGCCGCTGCTCGCCGTGACGTCGCCGCCGATGCAGCGCACCAGCGTGGTCTTTCCGGCGCCGTTCTCGCCGGCTAGCGCGACGACCTCGCCTTCCCTGATGTCCAGGCTGACACCGTCCAGCGCCAGCAGCGGCCCGTAGCTCACCCTGAGATCGCGGACCGCCAGCAGCGGCGGCACCCGTGCGGTGCCGGGCTGCCTCACGTTCATGCTGGTCGCAGCGGTCATGAAGGACATTGTGGTCTGCCGGCTGGCCAGTTAGCCAGCCGAGCCAGTGCTTTCTGGCAGCCCGGCTGGCAGCCCCGCAGGCCGGCTCACCCTCCGCGGCTGCTATTGCGGCCCCGCCACCTCCGCGAGCCGGGCCGCCAGGAAGCCCCGCTCAGCCTCGTTCTGGGTCAGCTCGAGCGCGGCGCGGTAGCTCTGCGCCGCGGCCGCATCCCGGCCAGCGCGCCGCAGCAGGTCGGCCCTGGCTGCGTGCAGATACCGGTAGCCCGCCAGCCGGCCGTCGGCCTCAATCCTGGCCAGCTCGGCTAGGCCGGCGTCCGGGCCGGCCGCCATGGCCACCGCCACCGCCCGGTTGAGCTCGACCACGGGCGAGGGCCAGGCGCGCAACAGGTCGTCGTAACGGGCCACCAGCAGCGGCCAGTCAGTGTGGTCGTAGTCGGGCGCCTGCGCGTGCACCGCGGCGATGGCGGCCTGCGCGGCGAACCTGCCGGGACTTCCGCCCCGCATGGCCCTGCTGGCCAGCCGCGCACCCTCGGTGATTGCTGCGGTGTCCCAGCGGGAGCGGTCCTGGTCGGCCAGGACAAGCAGCCGCCCGCTTTCGTCGGTCCTGGTCGCGCGGCGGGCGTCGGTGAGCAGCAGCAGCGCGAGCAGCCCGAGCACCTCGCGCTCGTCCGGCATCAGCTCGGCCAGCATCCTGGCCAGGCTGATTGCCCGTTCCACTAGCTCGGTCCTGACCAGGCTGCTTCCCGCGGGCGAGGTATGCCCGGTGGTGAACACCAGGTGCACCACCGTCAGCACCGCGTCGAGGCGGGCCGGCAGTTCGGCGGGCGATGGCACCCGGTAGGCAATCCTGGCGGCGGTGATCTTCTTCTTCGCCCTGGTCACCCGCGCCGCCATGGTGGCCTCCGGGACCAGGAACGCTGCCGCGATCTCCGCCGTAGTCAGCCCGCAGACCAGCCGCAGCGCGAGCGCGACCTGGGCCTCCCTGCCGAGCGCGGGATGGCAGCAGGTAAACACGAGCCGGAGCCGGTCGTCGCCGATCATGTCCTGGTCACCAGACGGCTCGGGCTCGCCAGCGGGCTCTATCAGCAGCGGCAGCTTGGCCCGCAGTGTCTTGTCCCTGCGCAGCGCGTCCAGTGCCTTGCGCCGCGCAGTCGTAGTCAGCCATGCGGCCGTATTCGCCGGAACTCCAGACCTGGCCCAGGCATCGAGGGCCGCCACGTACGCGTCCTGCACCGACTCCTGGGCCAGGTCAAGGTCCCTGGTCAGGCGGACCGTCGCCGCCAGCACCAGGGCCCAGTCGCGGCGGTGCGCGTCTGCCACCGCCGCGACTGCGTCCGTCGGTCCGGTCAACCCGCCGAGGTGTCCCAGATGGGCCGGACCTCCACGCCGCCGTATGCCGCCGGGCACAGCTTGGCGATCGCCAGGGCCTGATCGAGGTCCCGTGCCTCGATCAGGTAATAGCCCCCGAGCACCTCCTTGGTCTCGGCAAACGGCCCGTCGGTGACGATGTCGTCGCGCACCGTCGTGGCCGTGGCTGACGGCTGGAGTGCGTTGCCGCCCAGGAGGGTGCCGCCGAGTTCGCCGACCTGGCCTGCGAACCGGCCGTGGGCCGCAAAGACAGCCTGACGGCCGGCCTCGTCCATCTCGGCGTACGGAGCCTCCTGCTCGTAGATCAGGATCAAGTACTGCTGGGACATTGAGGGTTCCTCTCTCTGCTGGCTAGCTGCCTTCGTCATCAACCTGACGAACGGGCCGACCGCGAATCGACAGAGTGCGCGGAAGTTCCCTGGCTAGCCAGGCGCATCGCCGCTGTCCCGCCTGGCGCGAGCCCGGCGCTTGCCCTCGTGCATCGCCTGCACCCTGGCCAGCGGGATCTCGTGGCCCTCAGCGACCAGGTCGGCGGGCAGCGCCTGCGGCGGCGGGAGCTGCGCGGCCCACCGGTCGGCGCCGCCGAGCAGCCCGGCGGCCGTGCGCAGCGTGAAGTCGGCCGGGCGCACCGACTCCAGCTCCTCCCAGGCCACCGGGAACGAGACGGGGGTCCCTGGCCGCACCCGCGGGCTGTAAACCGCGACCACGGTGGCTCCGCCGGCCCTGGTGGCGTCCAGGAAGACCTTGCCCTGCCGGTCCTCGCGGATGAACGCGGTCGTCGCCAGCCGCGGCTCGATCCGCTCGGCCCTGGCCGCGATGGCCCTGGTCGCGGCCGCGGCATCGGCCAGGCTGACATCCGCTTGCAGCGGCACGAAGACGTGCAGGCCCTTGGCGCCGCTGGTCTTGACCGCGCCGGCCAGGCCCGCACTGGCCAGCGCCTCCCGGACGCACAGGGCAGCTCGCACGGCCGGCGCGAACGCATCGGCTGACGGCGGGTCGATGTCGAGCACGAGGAAGTCGGGGTGGTCCCAGTGCCCGGCCCGGACCAGGGTGGGGTGATACTCCACGGCGCGCTGGTTAGCCAGCCACAGCAGCGTTCTGGAGTCGTTGCAGAGCGCGTAGGTCACCTCGCGGCGCGAGCTTTCTGCCCAGAGCGAGATCGAGCTGACCCACGGGGGCGTGTAACCCGGCAGGTTCTTCTGCATGAACGGCGGCTGGCCGGGGCGCACCCTGACCACCGAGAGCGGCCGGTCCCGCAGCTGGCCGACCATCGCGTCGCAGACCGCGTCCAGGTAGTTGACGAGGTCGCGCTTGGTGGCCGCCGCGGCATCGAACAGCGGCTGGTCGAGGTGGGTCAGCGGAACGCCGGCCCGCTCCTCACCGCCGCTCATCCTGGCGGCCTGTGCTGCTGGTCATGGGTGCCTGGCCGCCACGGCCAGCTCACGCAGCGCCGCCACGGCGGCGGCCGGATCGGCGCTGCCGTAGACCGCCGAGCCGGCCACGAACATGTCCGCACCGGCCTCGGCGCACCGCTCGATGGTCTCCTGGCCAACTCCGCCGTCAACCTGAAGCCAGATGTCCCCGCCGTGCTCGCCGATGTACTGCCGGGCGCGGCGGATCTTCGGCAGCACCACGTCCATGAACTCCTGGCCGCCGAAGCCTGGCTCGATCGTCATCACCAGCACCATGTCGACCTCGCCGAGCAGGTCGGCGTACGGCTCCACCGGGGTGACCGGGTTGAGGGCGAGCCCGGCCCTGGCGCCCGCCGCGCGGATACGGCGCAGGGTGCGAATGGGGGCGGTAGTAGCTTCTGCGTGGATAGTCACGTTCCGGGCACCCGCCTCGGCGTACTGCGGTGCCCAGAGATCGGGCTCGGAAATCATGAGGTGGCAGTCGAGCGGAAGCCTGGCATGACGCAGCAGGGACTCCACCACTGGCAGGCCGATGGTCAGGTTCGGCACGAAATGCGCATCCATCACATCGACATGCAGCCAGTCGGCGGTGTCTGCCACCGCCTCGGCCTCGTCGGCAAGCCTGGCAAAGTCGGCTGACAGCAGGCTGGGTGCCATCCGCACTCTCATCACGGACGAGTCTAGACAGGCCGGCCTGGCTGGCGCGCGAAGCCCGCCCGACTGTCGCACCGGGCCGATAGGTTCTGGGTGGACTACTGGCGCGGCAAGACAGGGAGGCGCGCGCTGACTATGCACGCATCAGACCGGCTACTCGACCGCGTCCGCAAGCTGCTGGCCAAGGCGGAGGCCGACGGGGTGACGCTCGAGGAGGCGCAGGCGCTCACCGCGAAGGCCGCCGAGCTTATGGCCAAGTACGGGATCGACCGCGCGCTGCTGGCGGCCAGGCGGCCGGAAACCGATCAGCCCGCCAGCCGGCTGGTCGACATCTACAACCCGTGGGCCCGCGTGCAGGCGCACCTGCTGTGCGGCCTGGCCGGCGCGATGCGCTGCCAGTGCATCCTGCTGCCCTCCGGCCAGGGCCAGCGCGTGCACATGTTCGGGTATGCCTCCGATATCGAGCGCGCCGACGTCCTGTACACCTCCGTGCTGGTGCAGATGTGGCGCGGTCTCATCGGCGCCGAGGTGCCGGCCAGGGCCTCAAGCGTACGGGCCTGGCGGCGCAGCTGGCTGCTGGGCTTCGCCGCCGCGGTGATCGCCAGGGTCAGGGCGGCCGAGGAGCGCGCCGAGCGCACCGCGACCGCCACCAGCGCAGGCCCGCATGGCAGCGCCGCCCTCGTACTCGCCGACCGCTCCGTGGTGATCCGCCGCAACGTCGCGACTGCCTACCCGGTCACCAGGACGGCACGCCTTACCTACACCGGCAGCGGCTTCGGCGCTGGCTACCGGCAGGGCGAGCGCGCTGATATCGGAACGGGCCGCGTCGGCCGGCCGCGTGACCGGTCGCTGACTGCCGCAGCCCGTTAGGCAGGACCCCGCCCTGTCCATGCCGCTGCGCCCGGACAGCTAGGGCGCCAGCACGATCCTGCCGAACACTTCGCCGTCGTCCATCTTCTGGTGCGCGAGCACGGCCTGCTCCAGTGGCAGCACCTCGTGCACGACCACCTGCAGCTCGCCGCGGCTGGCGGCAGCGAACTGGTCGGCCCGGACGGCACGTCGATCGGGCCCGCTGACAGTCGCCGCGCTGAAGGTGGCGAGCGACAGCGACTTCTGGAACGCCGCCATCATCGTGGCGCCGAAGTCAGCCGGAGGCTGGCCGCCAACCACGCCGACGACAACCATCCGGCCGTTCGGCTTGAGCCTGGCAAAGAACGAGGGCATGTCGGCGCCGGCGACAACGTCGATGATGACGTCGTAGGCCGCGGGGGCATCCTGCGTGCTCGCACCGGAGCGGTCGAGCACGTGGGTGGCGCCAAGCGCGCGCAGCCGGTCACCACGCCCGGTCGATGACGTGGTGACCGCCACCGCACTGGCCCCGCCGCGCGCTGCCAGCTGGACGGTCATGATCCCGATGCTTCCGGCCGCGCCCCGCACCAGCACTGCCTCGCCAGCGGCAAAGCGGCCGTGCGCAAGGCCGAAGTGCGCCACTACCCCGGAGCTGCCGAGCGTCACCGCGCCTGTGGCAGACAGGCCCGCCGGGAGCGGCACGATCTCCTCGACCGGGGCAACGGCGTGCTCGACGTAGCCGCCGCCCACCCCGGTGAACGCCCACACCCGCTGACCCAGCCAGGACGCGTCGACGCCGGCGCCGACGGCGGTCACCGTGCCGGCCACCTCGCTGCCAGGGATATGGCCGTTCCTGAACCCGTAGGCTGCCAGGTCACCGCGCCGGATCACCGCGTCGACGCCGCCTACGCCGATCGCCTCGACGGCGATCAGCACCTGGCCGCCAGCAGCGGCCGGGTCCGCCAGGTCGATGACTTCCAGACCGTCCGGGCCTCCGAATGCCTGGATCATGACTGCCTTCACTGTCGTTCCTCCCGGCGCCCTGGCCGTGCTACGTCCATGCCGCAGGACGCTAGCGGACGCGGGCGTCCGGTTAGCTAAAGTGAGAGTGGTGACCGGCCATTTGCCTCACCCGCTGCGTTCTGACGCGCTGGACAACCGCGAGCGCATCCTGGCGGCGGCGCGAGCGGTGTTCGCGGCCGAGGGGCTGACCGCTCCGATGCGAGCGATCGCGCGGCTCGCCGGGGTCGGCCCGGCCACCCTCTACCGCCGCTTCCCGACCAAGCAGATGCTGGCCGCCGAGGCCCTCGCGGGCGAGATGCGCGCATGCCGCGACATCGTCGACGCGGGCCTCGCTGACCCGGATCCGTGGCGCGGTTTCTGCCTGGTGATCGAGAACATCTGCGAACTGCATGCGCGCAGCGCGGGCTTCACGGCCGCCTTCCTGTCGGCCTTTCCGCGCGCCATGGATATCACCGCCGACCGGGAGTACGCGCTCCGCTCCATGGCCGAACTGGCCCGCCGGGCCAAGGACGCCGGGCAGCTGCGCGCCGACTTCGTCCTGGACGACCTGATTCTCGTCATCATGGCCAACAGCGGCATCCAGGCGACGTCGCCGCAAGCCAGGATCGCGGGCTCCCGGCGCTTCGCCGCGCTCGCGATCCGGGCCTTCCAGGCCGTCCCTGACGCGCTCACGCAAGCCGCAGCCGACACAGCGGCCAATACGGGCTGAATCGGAGTAGCAGGACTTAAAACTTCATCGCACTATTCCCGACCATTCACCTTTAAGTCGTTGCGGTGCAGTGCGGCAAATGGATCGTCCTGGGTGCCAGTACCTGTACATCCCGGACGGAGCAAGCCTATGCCCGAGCTCACCAGACGCCGTTTGCTGACCTCAGCAGGCGCGGCAGCATCCGCGGCTTTCGCGGCCGAGTTCCTCCCGCTGAGCCTCCGCAAGGTGCTCGCCGCTGGCCCGCCGCGTGGCAGCGGGAGCCTGGCCGACATCGAGCACGTCGTCATCCTGATGCAGGAGAACCGGTCGTTCGACCACTACTTCGGCACGCTGCCCGGCGTGCGGGGCTTCTCCGACCCCACCGCCATCACGCTGAGCACTGGCAAGTCGGTGTTCTACCAGCCGGACCCGGAGAACCCGGACGGCTACCTGCTGCCATTCCGGCTGAACACCATTACCACTAGCGCGCAGGCCATTCCGTCGACTAGCCACGCGTGGTACTACCAGCACACCTCGTGGGACGGCGGCGCGATGGACAACTTCGTGCCCTCGCACATCGCGGCCAATGGCGTGAACGGCCCGTACACGATGGGCTACTACACCCGCGAGGACATCCCGTTCCAGTTCGCGCTGGCCGAGAACTTCACCATCTGCGACAACTACCACTGCTCGGTGCTCGGGCCGACATGGCCCAACCGGCTCATGCACATGAGCGCCTGGATCGACCCGCAGGGCGTCGGCGGCGGCCCGATCACCAGCAACATCGACCCGATCCCCTACGAGTGGCAGAGCTACCCGGAGGCGCTCACCAACGCCGGCGTGAGCTGGCAGGTCTACCAGGAAGTCGACAACTACGAGTGCAACCTGCTGGAGATGTTCGCCAGCTTCCAGGGCGCGCCGGTCAGTTCCACGCTGTACCAGAGCGGCCTGCGCACGCTGAGCAACGGCCAGTTCGAGTGGGACGCGCTGCACGACCGGCTGCCCACGGTGTCCTGGCTGGTCCCAACCAGCTATCAGTCCGAGCACCCCGATTACACCCCGGCGGCCGGGGCCGACTACGTCGCGAGCAAGATCGAGGCGATCGCCGCCAACCCGGACGTGTGGGCCAAGACGGTGTTCATCCTCAACTACGACGAGAACGACGGCCTGTTCGACCACGTGCCGCCGCCGACCCCGCCGGCCGCCACGCCGAACGAGTTCATCCAGGTCGGCTCCGACCCGAACTGGCCGATCGGCGCGGGCTTCCGGGTGCCCTGCATCATCGTCTCGCCGTGGACGCAAGGCGGATGGATCGCCAGCGAGACCTTCGACCACACCTCGGTGCTTCAGTTCCTCGAGCTGCTCACCGGCGTGACGATCCCCAACATCAGCGCGTGGCGGCGGCAGACGTTCGGCAACCTGCTGTCGGCCTTCGGCTTCCCTGCCTTCCCGAGCGCAGTGAGCCAGCTGCCGAATACCAAGCCGACGCTGGCCCAGGCCGTCTACAACGTCAACAACCTGCCCGAGCCCGTCTTCCCCACCACCAGCCAGACGGTGCCGGTCCAGGAGGTTGGCCCGCGGCCGCGGCCTCGGAACACCACCCGTGAGATCTGACGGTCAGGCGAAAGGAGAACCTCACGTGTCTGCAGACTTGAGCACCAGCCGCACGGACGCGGCACCGCCAAAGACCCGTGGACGGGCTGGCCGGCGGATCATCAGGCTGTCCTGGATGGCGGCGATCGCGGTCGTCGCGCTGGCTGTGCCCGCGGGCGCCTACGGCGTCGCGCACGGTTTCATCACGCACGGAAACAGGCCGGTGAATTCGCCGCCGAGCGCCATCAAGTACCAGGTGGGGCGGCACTCCGTGGTCAGCCATGCTGGCTCCTCGGTCCGCGCGGCCACCTCGGGCACCGGCTATGACGCCTACGTGGCGCTGGCGGGCGGCTACTCGATCGCCGAAGTGGACGTGTCCACCGACACGATCATCTCCGACAGCATCTCGGCCGACACTCCTGAGGGCGTGGCCGTCACGCCCGACGGGTCGCAGATCTTCGTGGCCGAGACCGGCCAGTACCAGGTAATCGCGGTGAACCCGACCACGCTGGCGGAGACGCCGATCTTCGTCGGCGCCTACCCGCAGGACGTGGCGGTCTCCCCCGATGGCAGCGTGGTCTACGCCACCGTCACCGGCGGCGACACCGGAGCGGGCGGGTCGGACGTGGTGGCCGTCATCAGCACATCGACCGACACCGTGGTCGGCGACATCACCGTGGGCACCGCGCCGCGCCAGGTCGTCTTCAGCCCCGGCGGCGCCACCGCCTACGTCAGCACCGAGGACGGCGTCGACGTCATAGACACCGCGAGCCAGTCCGTGGTCGCGCGGATCCCTGACCCGTCAGGCCCGCAGGGCCTCGCGCTCAGCCCCGACGGCTCGACGCTGTACGTCACCAACCCGGCACTTGACTCGGTCTGGGTCATCGACACGGCGACCGATCACCTCACCGGCACGATCTCCACGGGCGCGGAGCCCTACGGAGTGGCGATCACGCCCGACGGCACTCAGGGCTATGTCACGGACATGAACGCGGACACGGTCAGTGTCTTCGATACCGCTACCGATGCGGTCACCGCGACGATACCTGTCGGTCACCTGCCGTCGGCGGTCGCGATCGTGCCCGACGGCTCGCAGGTGTGGGTCGGCAACATCCTGGACGGCGACATCACGGTGATCGATCCGGCCACCAACACCGTGTCGGGCACCATCACCGGCGGCACCGGCACGGCAACCCTGGACGCGCAGCCGCTGTCCATCGCCTTCACCGCGGCACCGTAGCCCAGCGGCGCAACCTTAGCCGCGCCGCAGCAGCGCGACGAACATCGCATCGGTGCCGTGGCGGTGCGGCCAGAACTGCGCGAACCGCTGGTAGGGCTCCGGGCAGCGCAGGTCAGGGACGTCCGCCAGCACGGCCGGCGCGTCGAGCACTTCGGTGCGCGGCGCGCTGGCCAGTGCGGCTGCGACCACCTCGCGTGTTTCGGCGACGTGCGGCGAGCACGTGACGTACGCGACGACGCCGCCCGGCCTTGCTGCCTGCAGCGCGGTCGCGAGCAGGTCACGCTGCAGCAGCCCCAGGCCGGGGATGTCGGCCGGACTGCGCCGCCAGCGGGCCTCGGGCCGGCGCCGCAGTGCGCCGAGGCCCGAGCACGGTACATCCGCGAGAACCCGGCTGAATATGCCCGGCTGCCACGCTGGCAGCCTCCCGTCGGCTACCGCCACGCCGCAGGTCCCGGTCACCGTGGTCGCGGCCCGCACCAGCCTGGCCCGGTGCTCGCGCCGCTCCGCCGCCAGCAGCCTGGCGCGAGGCCGGGCCAGGCCGGCCAGCAGCCGCGCCTTGCCGCCAGGCCCGGCGCACAGGTCCAGCCATCGGTCGTCAGGCCCATTACCGGCCGGCACCCTACTCAGCGCGAGCGCTGCAAGCTGGCTTGCCTCGTCCTGGACGCCGGCCCGGCCCGCCAGGACCGCAGCCAGCCCTGCGGGGTCACCCGCAGGCAGGTAGGCACCGTAGGGTGACCACCGGGCGGGCACGCAGCCAGCGCCGATGAGCTCCTGCTGGCTGGCAAGGCCGGGCACGGCGCACACGTGCACCTGCGGGCGCTCGTTGTCGGCCGCCAGCACTTCCTCGGTCTCCGCCAGCGCCCCGGCCTGCGGCTCGCCAAGGGCCTGCGCCACCGCCTCGACGATCCAGCGCGGATGGCTGTAGCGGACGGCGAGGGACCCGGCCGGATCCTGCTCCCGGTCCGGCGCGGCGATCTCCAGCCAGGCCGCCAGGTCCCTGGTGGCGACCCGGCGCAGCACTGCGTTGACGAACCCCGCGGGCCGCTGGCCCGCCACTTCCCTGACCAGGTCCACCGACGTGGTCACCGCGGCGTGCGGCCCTACCCTGGTCGCGAGCAGCTGATGCGAGCCCAGCCGGAGGACTTCGCGCACGACCGGGTCAAGCGCTGCGAGCTCGCGGTCGCAGCAGATGGCCAGCACGGCGTCGTAGCTGCCGCGGCCGCGCAGGGTCCCGTAGGTCAGCTCGGTGGCAAGGGCGGCATCGCGCCCGCTCAGGCCCCGCTGCCGCAGCAGCTCAGGCAGCAGCAGGTTGGCGTAAGCATCGCGGCCCGCAACCGCCAGCAGCACGTCGAGCGCCAGCCGGCGCGCGCGATCGTGTACCACGCGGCCGCGCTGGCTGCCCGCCCGGCCTGGCCGGCCACGGGCCTTCTGGCGTCCTGCGTGCTCAGCCACCTCAGCCGAGCACCACCCCGTGCCTGTCCCGACCGCTCGGGTCGAGCCGCAGGCCGCGAGCCCAGTCGGCAGCCTGCATGCGCCGCTTGCCCTCCTGCTGTACCTCGCCCAGCCGCACGGGCACGGTACCCGTGCCCGCCAGCACGCCGTCGCGCACGATGTGCAACTCGCCAGGCGCCAGCGGGCCGGCCGGGAGCGGCTGCTCGGCTGGCTCCGGCCGCACCGGCCCGAGCTTGACCCGGTGCCCGTCCAGCTCGGTCCACGCGCCGGGAGCCGGCGTGCATGCCCTGATGAGCCTGTCCACCGCCATTGCCGACTGCTCCCAGCGGACGTGCGCATCGTCAGTAGTCAGCTTGGGCGCCATGCTCACGCCGTCCGGCGGCTGCGGCTGCGGCTGCAGCGCACCGGACTCGATGCCGTCGAGGGTGGCGACGAGCAGGTCCGCACCGGCGGCGCTGAGCCGCGCGAGCAGATCCCCGGCGGTGTCAGCCGGCAGCACCGGCTCGGTGAGCACGCCGTAGACCGGGCCGGCGTCCAGCTCCCGCACGATCTGGAAAGTGGTGGCCCCGGTGATGTCGTCACCGTGCAGGATCGCGTGCTGCACCGGCGCGGCGCCGCGCCAGGCGGGCAGCACGGAGAAGTGCAGGTTCACCCAGCCGCGGGCCGGGATGTCCAGCGCAGACTGCGGCAGCAGCGCCCCGTAGGCGGTGACCGCGCAGCAGTCTGGCTCTATCTCGCGCAGCCGGGCCTGGAACTCCGGATCGGCGGGCCTGGCGGGCCTGAGCACCTCGACCCCTGCCTGTGCCGCTCGCTGCGCGACAGGGCTCTGTCCGGCCCGCAGGCCGCGCCCGGCCTTGGCGTCAGGCCTGGTCAGCACCGCGGCGACATCGTGCCTGGACTTCAGCAGCGCGTCCAGCGACGGCACGGCTGCAGCCGGCGTGCCGGCGAAGACCAGGCGCATCCGCTAGAACGCCTTACCGTGGGTCGGATGCGGCGAGGCCTTCACGATCGGGACGGGCTCGCCCCACCACTCCGCCGCGCGGATCTCCTTCATGGCAAGCTTGCGCTGCACCGGGTCGAGCCGGTCAATGAACAGCACGCCGTCCAGGTGATCGGTCTCGTGCTGCACGCACCGGGCAAGCTGGCCGGTGCCCTCCAGCGTGACCGGCTCGCCGTGCATGTCGAAGCCCTTGGCCACCACGCCGTGGGCACGATTGGTGGGGTAGGCCAGGCCGGGGAACGACAGGCACCCCTCGTCGTCCTCCTCGCACTCGGCCGACAGGTCGAGCGACGGGTTGATGAGGTGGCCGACCACATCGTCGACGCAGTAGGTGAACACCCGCAGCCCAACGCCGATCTGCGGGGCTGCCAGGCCCAGGCCGGGCGCATCCATCATGGTGTCGGTCAGGTCCTGAACGAGCCTGCGCAGCTCGGCATCGAAGTCAGTCACCGGCTCGGCGGGTGTCCGCAGCACCGGATCGCCGAACAGGCGGATCGGCTTGATGCTCACTACGTTCCTCCAGGCAGGTGGGCTCGGTAACACGCTTGTGAGATGCCCTCAGTCTATGAAGCCGGCCGGCGCGGTCCGGCGCCTGGCGAGCGGGCCTTGAACGCCGCTTTCCGCGCGGCCCTGGCCACCGCCGGATCGGGATGATGCTCACTGAGCGTGGTGAGCAGGTCGATCACGCCAGGGTGGCTGACCTGCCAGAGGCCCGCCACGATCTCGGCCTGGGCGTCCGGGGGCACCTCGGGCAGCAGCTCGGCCACCACATCGCGCGGGTCGGCCTCCTCAAGCAGCCCGGCGCCAAGGTCGACCAGCAGCCAGGTCCGGTCGGCAGGCCCGAGATCGGCCTCCTCCCCGTGCTCGTGCAGCCACACGGCCGCGTGCGCGCGCAGCAGCGGATGCTCGAGCGCCGCCCTGACCTCTGGCACCGCCGCCTTGCCGATACGGTCGAGGACCGCAAACGCGGCTCCGCGCAGTCCTGGCGATCCCTCCGCCGCCGCGACGATCAGCTCGGCTGCCGCCTGCTCCTCTGACCGGCCTACCAGCCACGTGCTGATCTCTGCCTCGCCGTCCTCGGCGTCGCACCCAGCCAGCGTGAGCAGCAGGCCGACGGCGCCGTCACGGTCGGCTCCGCCGAGGACTGGGACGTGCCAGCCCTGCGCAAGCAGCCTGCGGTGCACGCCCCAGACGCCAAGCGGGGACAGCGCGACGGTTAGCCCCCCGCCGGTCTCCTCCGTGCCGAGCTCGACCACGCCGAGGTCGGCGAGCGTCTCCAGCGCGTGCGACAGCGCCGCGGCCTCGCTCGGGTCGGGCGCGCCGCCAGCCAGCCTGGTGCCGCGCTCGGCCCCGGCCCCATCGGCAGCGCCCTGGCTGCGGCCGCCCGGCCCGGTTCCGGCGGCCGCCGAGTAGGCGTCGAACAGCGCGTCGATGCGCACCGGCGTGCCGACCGTGTACAGCGCGGTAGCCAGGCCGTCGAGCTCCTCAGCGGCCAGCAGCGCAGCCAGCGCGGCGTCCCACTCCTGCAGCAGGTCCTCCGCGTCACAGCTCGCCAGCGCCTTGTCCATGCTCTTGAGCGGGTCTCCGGCCGCCGCCCGCTCGCTGGCCGCGGCGACAACCTGCCAGGCGGCGTTCAGCTCGTCCGACGTCAGCTCGAGCGCGTCGGCTGCCGCCTGCGCGTCGCTGCCGTCGAGCACCTGGCTGGCCGACACCTCGGGATGCTCCCGCGCCCAGGTGGTCAGGTCGCGGGCGGCGCGCAGCAGCGGGGCGACCCGGGCCGCCGCCGCAAGCTCGTCGCGGGGCGCCAGCCGGACCGGCGGAAGGCGCGGCCGGTCGCGGGGGGCCTGGACATCCCGGCCGGCATCCGGCGCACCAGGGCGATCTGGCTGCCCGTTGCCGCCTGGCGCGCCGCCGCGCTGTCCCGGCCGAGAGTTGGTCACCCAAGTACCCTACGGCCTGAACGATACGTAGTCAGACCAGCGCGGCAGGGTCTAGCTGTACCCGGACCGATCCTGCCTCCTTGCGCGCGGACCGCCCGGCCTGCGCGTCGTGCAGCGCGGCAGCCAGGTCCGCACCGGCTGACCTGGGCACTCGCACCAGATAGCGGACCATTTCCGGATCGCGTTCCCCGCCCGCGGCGCGCACCCGGCGCAAACTGGCAGGCACCGGCACCGGCCCGAGCACCTCCGCCCCGGCGGGCAGCAGCGCAGGGTCGAGCAGCGGCGCCAGGGCGTCCCCGGCGCCGGTGACCGCGGCCATCCGGGCGGCCGGCGGGAACCGGAGCTCTGCGCGCGCCGCCAGCTCCCGGCCGGCGAAGGTCGCGGGATCCCACCGGATCAGGGCCTGCACCGCCGGCTGACCCTGATCGGCCACCACTACGACCGTGCCACCTTCAGGCGCAGGCCTGACCAGGGCGGCCGCGTTCATCCAGCGGCGCAGCGCCTCCTCCGCCGCCCGCAGGCTCGGCCGGCCGAGCAGCACCCAGCCGTCGAGCAGGACCGCGGCGCTGTATCCGGCCGCAGCCACCGGCTCGGCTCCTGGCGTCGCGACGACGATGGCCGGCTCGCCGCCGACCGCCGCCAGTACCGAGCTGCCGCCCGAGGTCACCACGGGAACCGAGACGAACGCCCTGGTCAGCTCCTCGGCCGTGCGCCGTGCCCCGGTCAGCAGCGCGCGCAGCCCGTCGTGACCGCACCGGGCGCAGCGACGGCTCACCGGCGAGCCGCACCAGCCGCACCTCAGCTCGGCCCCGCTGCCCGGCAGTTCCGCGGGCCCGCCGCAGTCGCATCGCGCCTGCGCGCGGCAGTTCTCGCAGCCGACCGCGGCCAGGTATCCCTGCCGCGGCACCTGGACCAGGACCGGGCCGCTAGCCAGCCCGTCGCGGACCGTGCGCAGCGCCAGGCTCGGCAGCCGTGCGGACCTGGCGGCCTCGTCCCTGGCCAGTTCCGGGTCATCGCCGGCGGCGGCGATCGCCGGCGCGGCCGCCCGTACCGCGTCCCGCTCGGCGGCAACCGGCCTGGCCCAGCGTGCGGCCAGCAGCAGCTCGGCCTCTGCTGTCCTGGCGAAGCCGCCGATGAGCGCCCCCGCGCGGGTCAGGTAGGCGCGGATCGCCAGCACCTCCCGCGCGTGCGGGTATGGTGCCCGCGGCTCGGCCAGCAGGTCGTCGCCCTCGTCCCAGAGCACCACCAGGCCGAGGTTGGCGACCGGGGCGAACGCAGCCGACCTCGTTCCGGCAACGACCGCCACCTCGCCCCTGGCCGCTGCCAGCCAGCGCCGGTATCGCTCCGCCGGGCCGAGCCCGGCCGACAGCACGATGTGCTGGCGCGGCCCAAGGCGCGCGGCCAGCGCCGCGTCGACGCGCTGCAGGTCGCGCGCGTCGGGTACCACCACCACCGCGCCGCGGCCTGAGCCGCGCACGGCGCCGACCGCCAGCGCGATCTCGGCTGGCCAGTCGGGGCCTGGCAATGCCGACCAGACCGCGCGCGGGCCGCGGCCGTCAGCCAGCGCAGCCAGGAACGACGTGCCCGTGGCGTAGCGCCGCCACGAGCCAGGGTCAGGCGGCGGCGGTGGGCTCCCCGCCGGCATGTTGTTTCCGGCCAACACCGTGTTTCCGGCCGTCAGGCCGCCGGAATGAGCAGCCTCGGCGGCCGCGTGGCGTGGCGGGATCGCCAGCCTCAGCACGTCCGCGAGTGTCCCGCCGTAGCGGTCGGCGACGGCCCTCGCGAGCGCCGCGAGCTCCGGCGTCAGCACCGGCTCGGCGGACACGACGCGCTCCAGGTAGCCCAGCTTGCCCTCGTGCTCGCTGGCCGCCTTGCGCTCAAGCAGGAAGCCGCCGGTGAGCCTCCCGGCGAACCGCACCCGCACCCGGCAGCCGGGAACGGCCAGCTCGGCCAGCGCCTCGGGGACGAGATAGTCGAACGGCCGGTCCAGGTGCGGCAGCGGATTCTGCACCGCGACGGCGGCCACCGGCAAGCTCGCGGCGGGCCGGCGCTCGCTATGAGCCGTCCTGCTGCCCGCCGCCTGCGCCCGACCTGCCACGCTCCTGTCCTACCAGAGGGATGTGACGTAGCGGGCCGGCAGCCGTGCGCTGGCGCCTGCGCAGCCCGCGGCGATAGGAAGTACGGCTCTCGATCACTGCCAGCACCGCGGGACCGTAGGTCCAGACGTCGCGGTGGGCATGCACCCAGGCCGACGCGGCGCGGCCAAGCTCGGCTGCCTCGTCCCGGTGCGCGGCCACCCACCGCAGCCTGTCCGCCACGTCCGCCACGCCGGGCACGCCGCGGACGCCGCATTCCTCCCGGCCCTCGTGCAGGTGCGGCTCCCAGCTCGCGGGCGGCACGGCAAGCACGAGGTCGCCGGCCTCGCGGCAGACGTCGCCCTGTCCCTCGGATGCCAGCGCGATCACCGGGAGCCCGGTCGCCATCCCCTCGATCATGGGCAGGCCGAATCCCTCGCTGCCGAGCGCGAGCAGCACGTCCGCCTGCTGGTACCAGTGCGCAATGCCGTGCGTTCGCTCCTCGTCAGCCAGCAGCGTGATGCGCGGATCGTCGGGGAAGTCCTCCGGCCGGCCCCAGCGGCACTTCAGGATGAGCCGGGCCTCGGGGTCGCCGTCGAACGCCCGCTGCCAGGCCGCGATCGCCTCTGGCAGGTGCTTGCGGTCGCCGATGCCAGGCAGCCCAGCCAGCCGGTTGTAGGCCGCGCTGACGACAAGTGTCGTGACGCCGTCCCGGCGCGGCCGGGAAAGCAGCGGGTAGGCCTGCGGATCCACGCCATCGGGGATGACCTCGATGGGCACGCTCACGCCGCTGGCGCGGAATGCGTCGGCCACGAATGTCGACGGCACGATGACCACGCGCGCGTGGTTGAGCTGCGCCGCCCAGCCATTAGGCAGCCGGCTCGCCTCGTACATGGACCGCATGAACAGCTCGGTGCCGAATAAGCAGGCCAGGTCCGGCCGCATCCAGCTGGAGTAGAGCACCGGGCCGTCCACGCCAGCGCGAGAGGAGGCCCAGACCCTGAGGAGCTCTGCCGAGCAGCCCCACGGGTCCAGGTACTGCGGCTGCAGGTTGATCCTGGCTCCCGCGCGGTGCATGCCGAGCACCAGGTACTCGTTCATCGTGGCGTAGCCGGAGTACACCGCGAACTCGCCCACAACGGTGATCGCCATTGCCGTCCGTTATCCCGCCGTGCCGGGCGCGGGCAGGGCCGGCCGCCTGGCGATCGCCGCGAGCGTTCGCCGCCGCCGGAGCGCGCGCAGCGCGAGTGTCCCGCCCTGCGCCGCGATCACGGCAGCCAGCAGCCAGCCGAGCTGGCCAGGCCAGCCGATCCTGGTCGCGCCAAGCAGGTCGGCCCCGCCGTGCCAGCTGACTACCGCGGCCGCGGCCGCGAGCACCAGGTTGCGCGTCACGCCGCGCCAGGAGATCAGCTCGCCGACCATCGTCAGGCAGTGGCAGGAGATCTCCAGCTGGCGTGCCAGCGCGCTGCCAACCGCGACTGCCAGCGCCACCAGCAGCACCGCGCTGGTGAGGGCGGACGCGGCGCCGAGAACGCCGAGCAGCATGGCAAGGCCGCACCCTGTCTCGGCTGTCGGGAGCGTAAGCGCCACCGGGCGCACCAGCCGCCTTGGCAGCAGCCGGTAGGACGCCAGCCATAGCTGCCGCCAGGCGACCGTGGACACTAACTTGGTCAGCCCGGCCAGCAGCAGGCTGCCGCCGATCACCAGCCTCGTTACGAGATCAACCGCCAGCCACATGGTTACCCGAGGCTACTAGCGTGACCAGGCTGATGTTGTTAGATCAGCCTGGTCAGCTCTTGCAGGCGGTTGCCATCGCCGCGGCGTCCGCGGCCACCTGCTGGCGCATCTGCGAGTAGCTGTACGCGCGCCGGTTGCCCACCTCGCTGAGCACCTGCTGCAGCCCGCTGGTCAGCGTGGACATGGCGTTGCGCCCGGTCACCTGCTGGGCGCCCGCCGCGGCGGAGTTCGCCTGGCTGATGGCCTGCTGGAGGTCCGAGGTGAGCACGCTGCGCGGCGCGCCGCTGGACAGGTCGCGCAGCACCTGCGAGACCGGATAGCTCACGTCGTTCTGGTAGCTGCCGCACGCGCTGGCCGCTGACCCGCCGCCGCTCAGCAGCCACACCACCAGAATCACGGCCCAGACCGCCGACAGCGCGATGCCGGCCAGGGATGCGATCCGCCCAGTCCCGCCGGTCGCCCGTGCCCGGCGCAGCCCGAGCACGCCGAGCACAGCGCCGGGTATCACCAGCGGCAGCACGCCGGTGACGACGGCCGCCAGGGCCTGCCAGTTGCCGGTATCGTCGGCCGGCGCTGCGCGGACCTGGCGAGCGGCACTCGGCCGAGGATGCCACTCCGGCCTGGCCTCGTCCGGATCCGGCCACGGCCCGGATTCCCACGGCGGCGGCTCGTCGGTGGCCGGGGCCGGCGCCTCGGCAGCCCACGGTGGCGCGGCCGACGTCTCCGGGCGCGGCGCGGCGTGCCCGCTCTCTTCCCACGACTCCGTCATCGAGTCAGGCAGCAGCCCGGCCCGCCCGGTGCGCAGGAACCAGTCTGTCTGCTCCGGGTCGTACGCTCCCGCGTGCCCGTTGCCGTGGTCCACCTTCGGGGCAGGCTCGAACCACGGGTCGGCCGGGGCCGGTGCCTCGGCAGCCGCTTCCTGCTCCCGGCCGGCGCGCGCCAGGTGTCCGTTAGCTGCGCCAGCGCCGCTGGCCAGGTCACTGGGTTCTGACATCCGCCACCAGACCAGCGTTCAATGGGCCAGACATAGGTAAAGATCGTAAAAGCTACGGCGCACCGTTGTCCGGGCAACTACAAACTGGCTCATATCGAATTTCGCGCGCGAGCACGCTGGGTCTCCCCGCGGCCGCCTGGCCTGCGGCTCAGTGTCCGACCGCGGACCTGAGCGCCTCGGCCCGGTCGGTGCGCTCCCACGAGAAGTCCGGCTCCTCGCGGCCGAAATGGCCATAGGCGGCGGTCTGGGAGTAGATGGGCCGCAGCAGGTCCAGGTCGCGGATGATGGCGGCCGGCCGCAGGTCGAAGACCTGAAGCACGGCGTCCTGGATGCGCTCGACCGGCGCGTGCTCGGTGCCGAAGCACTCCACGAACAATCCGACCGGCTTGGCCTTCCCGATGGCGTAGGCCACCTGCGCCTCGCACCGGTCGGCCAGCCCGGCAGCCACCACGTTCTTGGCGACCCAGCGCATGGCGTACGCGGCGGAGCGGTCGACCTTGGACGGGTCCTTGCCAGAGAAGGCGCCGCCGCCGTGCCTGGCCATCCCGCCGTAAGTATCGATAATGATCTTGCGGCCGGTCAGCCCGGCGTCGCCCATCGGCCCGCCGATCTCGAACCGGCCGGTCGGGTTCACCAGCAGCCGGTAGCCCGCGGTGTCCAGCTCAAGGCCGGCCAGCACGGGCTCGACCACGTGCTCGCGGATGTCGGGGGCAAGCAGCCCCTCGATGTCGATGGCGGGCGCGTGCTGCGTCGACACCACCACCGTGTCCAGCCGCACCGCGCGGTCACCCGCGTACTCGATCGTGACCTGCGTCTTGCCGTCTGGCCGGATGTAGGGCACGGTACCGTCCTGGCGCACCAGCGCCAGCCTTCGTGCGAGCCGGTGCGCCAGGGTGATCGGCAGCGGCATCAGCTCAGGGGTGTCCTGGCAGGCATACCCGAACATCAGGCCCTGGTCGCCAGCGCCCTGGCGGTCAAGCTCGTCCGCACCCTCGCCCTCGCGGTGCTCCACTGCCTCCCGCACGCCCTGGGCGATGTCGGGCGACTGAGAGCCGATCGACACCTGCACGCCGCAGGACGCGCCGTCGAAGCCCTTCGCCGAGGAGTCGTAGCCGATCTCCAGGATCTTCTCCCTGATGATGCCGGGGATGTCGACGTAGGTCTCGGTCGTGACCTCACCGGCGACGTGGACCTGACCGGTGGTGATCAGCGTCTCGACCGCCACCCGGCTGCGGGTGTCGCCCTTGAGCATGGCGTCCAGGATCGCATCGCTGATCTGGTCGGCCATCTTGTCCGGATGACCTTCGGTGACTGATTCCGAGGTGAAGAGACGACGAGCCACTAGATAACCTTTCTGCCGGCTGCCGCGGGAGAGAGAAGCCTTGCCGAATTGTAGTGGTGTGGCATCCCGCGAGCGACACGCACCCTGAATCAGCCCTGCGGGGGCGTCGGGGGGGTCGTCCCCCCGGGCTGGCACTGCAGCAGGGCAAACTGCCGGTCATGCTCGGCTCGCAGCCAGCCGGCGCCGATCCGCTCGTCCTGCCCGGCGAAGGCCGCGCCGTTCGCGAGACCGTCAAGGTAGTGCAGGTCTGCGGCCACCCGGCGGCGGAACTCGGCGCCGTCGCCCGGGTGGCCGTGGCCGGGCACCACGACACGCACGCCGTCCAGGCCGGCCAGCACCTCGAGCCCGGCGCGGTACCGGCCGACGGGGTCGGGATCCCCGCCGTACAGCAGCGGGATCTCGATGTCCGACAGCATGTCCCCGGCCAGCAGCACGCCGGCGTCGGGCAGGAACACCGCTCCGTGCCCGATCTCGTGCGCATCGTGCTCGATCACCACGGCGGCCGGACCGTCCCACGGGATGGTGGCCTGACCAAGCGGCGTCAGCTTGCCGAACAGGTCAAGATCGTGACCGGGTGCCGAGCCGTTCACCCCCTCGATGAGCCCGGCGCGCTCGGCCTGCGCGACCGCGGCCGCGCGCGGCGTGGCATACCGCGGCACGTCCCCCAGCTGCGCGCACCACAGCACGTGATCCCAGTGCGGGTGGGTAGACCAGCCTGCCTGCGGCCGCAGGCCGCGCCCGGCCAGCTCAGCCGCGAGGCCCGTGACCTCGGCCACGGTGACGGCGGGGTCCACCACCAGGCAGGCGCCATCGGCGCCGGCCACGACCGTGCTGGTGGTGGTGTAGAGCTCGGCGGCCGCCACCAGGACTCCCGGTGCCACCTGCGTCAGCTCCCGCACGACACAGCCCCGCCGCTACCGCAGCCGCGCCGCGACCAGATCCCAGATCCCGTCGGCCAGCTGTTCCTTCGGGCCGCGCGGGAGCCGGACCTCGCTGCCATCGGCCCCGAGCACTATCGCCTCGTTGTCGGCGGTGCCGAATGCCAGCCCGTTTCCGACCTGGTTGACGACCAGCAGGTCGCTGCCCTTCCTGGCGAGCTTCTGCCGCCCGTTGGCCAGCACATCCCCGGTCTCGGCGCCGAAGGCCACGATCAGCTGGCCTGGCCGCCGCCGGGCGGCGACCAGATCCCGCACGATGTCCGGATTCTCGGTCAGCGCGATCGGGTCAGGCGGGGCACCGGTCTTCTTGAGCTTCTGCTCGCTCCGCACCGCGGGCCGGTAGTCGGCGACCGCCGCGGCCATCACGATCGCGTCTGCCAGCGGCGCCGCGGCTAGCATCTCCTCCCGCAGCTGCAAGGCAGACTTCACCCTGATCACCTTCACCCCTGCGGGATCGGGCAGCTCGGCGTTGGCGGCCACGAGCGTGACCTCGGCGCCGCGGCTGACCGCCGTCCTGGCCAGCGCGTATCCCTGCTTGCCCGAGGACCAGTTGCCGAGGTAGCGGACCGGGTCAAGTTCCTCCCTGGTGCCGCCCGCGGAGATCAGCACGGTGCGCCCGGCCAGATCCGCCGCGAGCCCGGCCACTCCCCTGGCCAGCACCCGCTGCACGACGGCGAACAGCTCGGCAGGCTCGGGCAGCCGGCCGGGGCCGGTGTCCTTGCCGGTCAGGCGGCCCGAGGCCGGGTCCACGACCAGGCAGCCGCGGGCCCGCAGGGTAGCGACGTTGGCCCGGGTGGCCGGATGCTCCCACATCTCGGTGTGCATGGCCGGGGCGAACACGACGGGACAGCGCGCGGTCAGCAGCACAGCGGTCAGCAGGTCATCAGACATCCCCGCGGCCGCCCTGGCCATCAGGTCGGCCGTAGCCGGGGCCACGACCACGAGGTCCGCTTCCTGGCCGAGCCGGACGTGCGGCACCTCGTGCACGTCGTCGAACGCGCTGGCGGAGACTGGCTGCCCTGACAGCGCCGCCCAGGTCGCGGCGCCAACGAAGTTGAGGGCCGCGATGGTGGGAACCACCCGCACCTGGTGCCCGGACTCGGTGAGCAGCCTGAGCAGCTCACAAGCCTTGTAGGCGGCGATGCCGCCGCTGACGCCCAGGACGACGCGCATGGGCTGGCCTCCAGGCCTCCCAGCGCCAGTCAGGCCTCAGGAGTCTCCGCGGTCAGCAGCCGGTCGCTGATCTCCCGCAGCGCGATCGACAGCGGCTTCTCCTGCACCCTGGTCTCGACCAGCGGGCCGACGTACTCCAGCAGGCCCTCGCCAAGCTGGGCGTAGTAGGCGTTGATCTGCCTGGCCCGCTTCGACGCCATGATCACGAGGCCGTACTTGCTGTCGACAACCTCGAGCAGGTCGTCGATCGGCGGGTTGATGATGCCTTCTACGGCCGGAGTCGCTGCCACCGTGTGCCTTCCGGATCTGAATTGCGGTCACTGCCCAGTATCAGGGCCCGTGCGAGCCCGCGGGCGCAGGCGGACTGGCCTGCTGGGCAAGCATCAAGCCTACCAGCTGGCCGACGACGTCCTCGACGGATGTGTTGACGAGCGTGATGTCGAACTCGCGCTCGGCCGCCAGCTCGTCGCGGGCTGCCGCCAGCCGGCGCTCGATCACCTCGGGCGACTCCGTGCCGCGGCCTGTCAGCCTGCGGACCAGCTCGTCCCAGGACGGCGGCGCCAGGAAGACCAGCAGCGCCTCCGGCACCGCGGCCCGGACCTGCCGGGCTCCCTTGACGTCGATCTCGAGCAGCACCGGCTCGCCCTCGTCCAGCCGCTGCTGGACTGGCGCGCGCCTGGTGCCGTACCGATTGCCGTAGTTCTCGGCCCATTCGAGCAATTCGCCGTCTGCGACCATTTGCCGGAATTGGTCGTCGGTAGCGAAGAAATACTCCCGGCCGTCCACTTCACCAGGCCGCGGCGGCCTGGTAGTGACCGATACCGACTGCCAGATCCACGGGCAGCGCTGCCGCAGCGTCGCCGCCACGGTGCCCTTGCCGACACCTGACGGTCCGGACAGCACGGTAAGCCTGGCCGGGACAGGGGCACAGCGGCGCAGTCCGCGCTGACCGCCCGGAGCGGCAGCGAGCCTGCGCCCCTCGGCCCCGTCCCTGAGCTGTCGCTTCTCGGTCAGATATCGCCCCCGAACTCGGCCTCAAGCGCGCTGCGCTGGTTGGCACCCAGCCCGCGAACGCGCCGGGACTCCGCGATGCCCAGCCGCTCCATGATCTGCCTGGCGCGCACCTTGCCGACGCCTGGCATCGACTCCAGCAGCGCGGATACCTTCATCTTGCCGACTACGTCGTCGGTCTGCCCCTCCTTGAGGACCTGGGGCAGGGAAGTCGCGCCATGCTTGAGCCTGTTCTTGACTTCCGCACGGTCCTTTCGAGCCTGGGCTGCCTTCTCAAGCGCCGCGGCCCGCTGCTCGGGGGTGAGTGGGGGAAGAGCCACGCGAGGTCACCTCGGGTTTCGTGTCGAAATAGTCGCTCCGCGACGGGAAACTAGCGAGTTCAGCCCGCATCGGCAACGTGAACCTCCGTTTGGGTCGGCACAAATTAGCCAATATGACGCATCGTATTAGGCCGAGTACTCAGCGTAGTTACATTTCCGCAGGTAGCGCAAGGTTTTTCGGTCTGGCGCGCCGGCCGCGCCGGCGGGCGCGCGCCGCCGCGCACGTGCGCCAGACCGGGCATAGCGGCCAGAACGGTCAGTCAGCCGCGCATGGCCTCGGCCCGGCGCAGCGACGCCGCGATCGCGGCCGCGGCCGCGCCGGGATCGGCGGCCGCGGTGATGGGCCGGCCGATCACCAGTAGGTCGGCCCCGGCGCGCAGGGCCTCCTCGGGCGTCGCGACGCGCGCCTGGTCGTTCACGTCCGCGCCTGCTGGCCGGACCCCAGGGGTGACAAGCAGGATGTCGTCGCCCACCTCCGCGCGCACGGTCGCCACCTCCTGCGGGGAGCACACCAGCCCGCGCGCGCCGGCCTCCACCGCCAGCACGGCGAGCCTGCGCACTGCCTCCCCGGTCGGCCCGGCCAGCCCGATCCGCCGCAGGTCGGTCTCGCCGAGCGAGGTAAGCACGGTGACCGCCACGATCCTGGCGTCAGGGGCCGCCTCGGCCGCCGCCCGGATCGCGGCCGGGCCAGCGGCCGCGTGCACCGTGAGCAGCGCCGGGCGAAGCCGGGCGACCGCCCTGGCCGCGGCGGCCACCGTGGCCGGGATGTCATGCAGCTTGAGGTCAAGGAACACCTCGACGCCGCTGGCCCCGCGCACCGACGCCACCACCTCAGGGCCGTACCGCAGGTAAAGCTCCAGGCCGACCTTGAGCGTGCTGACGTGCGGTGTCACCTGGCCGGCCCAGCGCGCCGCCGTCTCCAGGTCGGGCGCGTCGAGGGCTACGGCGATCGGTGCGTGGCCTGCCACTACTTCCTCCTTGCTGCCGCGTTCTGGCTCACCTGGTGGCCCGCCACGGCGCGCGCCTCGTGCGCGAGCCCGACCACGTCCGCCACCCGCTCAATACCGCGGGCCGTCAGTTCCTCCTCCAGTTCCCGCAGGATCCGCGTGCACGCCGACGGATCGTGGAAGATGGTCGTTCCCACGCTGACCATCGACGCGCCCGCCAGGACAAGCTCGAGCGCGTCCAGGCCCGTCCTGACGCCGCCCATGCCAATGATCGGCACGTTCGGGAGCGCCTCCCTGACCTGCCAGATGCAGCGGACCGCAACCGGCCGGATCGCCGGACCGGACAGCCCGCCGGTCAGACCGGCCAGCCGCGGCCGCATCGTGTCGGTGTCGATCACCATGCCGAGCAGCGTATTGATCATGGACAGGCCGTCCGCACCAGCCGATACGCAGGCCTTCGCGATCGCCACGATGTCGGTGACATCCGGGGACAGCTTGGCGAACACCGGGATGTCGTACCTGGCCCTGGCCCGCACGGCCTCGATCACCGCCGAGGACGCACCGGGATCGCAGGCGAACACCTGCCCGCGGTGCTCCACGTTCGGGCACGAGATGTTGACCTCGATCGCGGTCACGCCCGCGGCGTCCGAGAGCCGGCCTGCCAGGTCCGCGTACTCGGCCACGGTGCCGCCGGCGATCGAGACGACGGCGCGGGCTCCGCGGGATAGCAGCCAGGGCAGGTCTCGCTGCAGGAACGCGTCGATCCCCGGCCCCTGCAGCCCGATCGAGTTCAGCATCCCGCTGGGTGTCTCGGCCATGCGCGGCGTCGGCCGGCCCGACCGCGGCCCGAGCATGACCGACTTGGTGACGATCGCACCGATTTTGGAAACGTCCATGAACTGGGCAAGCTCACGCCCCGCACCGGCGCAGCCGGACGCCGTCATGATCGGATTAGGCAGCTCCACGTGGCCGAGCTTCGTCCGCAGGTCAACTGCCATGGCCCGGCCTCCCTGACCCTTCTCGCCCGTCCCGGCCGCGCTCACCGGCCGACCCGGCCCCGTTCGCGGCCCGGCCCTGCGCGGCCCGGCGTGAGCGCGGCTCCCAGCCGGGCGCTCCGAACGCGTCGAACGGGATCGTGCCCACGTCGTCCCAGCGCACCTGCTCGCCGCGGAACACCGGCCCGTCCACGCACGAGCGCGTCATGCGGGTGATTCCGTCGCTGCCGATGACCGGCAGCACGCACGTCATGCAGACTCCGACGCCGCAGGCCATGGCCTCCTCCACCGCGACCTGGACGGGGATGTCATACCGGCTGGCCAGCATGGTGATCTGGCGCAGCATCGGCATCGGTCCGCAGGCGTAGATGACGTCGGTGCGGGCCTCGTGGATGACCTGGTCCAGCATGTCGGTGACCAGGCCGCGGGTGCCGAGCGAGCCGTCCTCGGTGGTGATCGTCGCGGTCCGGCCGGTGCGGCGGGCGGTGAGCGCGCCGAACACCCGGTCGCCGCTGCCGGCGCCGAGCAGGAAATCGACCTGGCAGCGCCGCTCGCGCAGCTTGTCGGCCAGCGAGAACAGCGGCGAACTGCCGTAGCCGCCGCCGATCAGCAGGCAGTTGGCCGGGTCGCGCGGCAGCGGGAAGGGCCGGCCAAGCGGGCCGGTCATGTCCAGGACGTCCCTGGCCCGGCGCTCGGCCAGCCATTGCGTGCCGCGCCCCGCGATGGAGAACACGAACTCCACCGTGCCGCCGTGGTCACTGCGCACGTCGTGAATCGAGAACGCCCTGCCCAGCAGCATCGAGGTGTCTGGCCCGCCGACGGCAAGCGTGATGAACTGGCCAGGCTTGAACCGCGCGGCGATGGCCGGCGCGACCAGTGTCATGGCGTAGTAGGCGTCGACCCTGCGGACCGTCAGCACCGTCCCGCGCACCTGCACGGGCCCGGCCTGCGCCTCCATCTCTCCGATCGTCATCGCGCGCACCGCATCATGTCGTCTCGCGCGCCGTCACCGGCGCTCCGCGCAGGCGCGCGGCGTGCTCCTGCAGCGACCGCACCCCCACCTCATCCCTGTTGATGGCCTCTATGCCCTGCACCGCGGCCCACAGGCCCTGCACGGTCGTGATGCACGGAATGCCGCGGCGCACCGCCGCGGTCCGGATCTCGTAGCCGTCACGGCGGAAGCCCGACTGGCCGGGCCCGCCGAACGGCGTGTTGACGATCAGGTCCACCTGCCCGGCCAGGATGCGCTCGACGATCGTGGGCTCGCCGTCCGGTCCGTGGCCTTCGCTGTGCTTACGCACGATGGTGGCACGTACCCCGTTCCGCCGCAGCACCTCGCCTGTGCCGCGAGTCGCCCAGATCTCGAAGCCCAGGTCGGCCAGGCGCTTGACCGGGAAAATCATGTTGCGCTTGTCCTTGCCCGCGACGGTCACGAACGCACGGCCCTTGACCGGCAGCGTCCCGTACGCGGCCGCCTGCGACTTGGCGTAAGCGGTGCCGAACACCTCGTCGATTCCCATCACCTCGCCGGTGGATCGCATCTCGGGCCCGAGGATCGTGTCCACGCCCTCGCCGCGGGCGTCGGCGAACCGGTTGAAAGGAAGGACCGCTTCCTTGACCGCGATCGGCGAGTCCAGCGGCAGCGTGCCGCCGTCGCCCGCCGCCGGCAGCAGGCCCTCGGCGCGCAGTTGCGCGACGGTCGCGCCGAGCATCAGCCGGGCCGCCGCCTTGGCCAGCGGCACCGCGGTCGCCTTGGACACGAACGGCACGGTCCGGGACGCCCGCGGGTTGGCCTCCAGCACGTAGAGCACGCCCGCAGCCAGGGCATACTGCACGTTCAGCAGCCCGCGCACGCCCACCCCGCGGGCAATCGCGGCCGTCGACTCCCTGATCAGCTGGATGTACTCCTGGCCAAGGGTGATCGGCGGCAGCGCGCAGGCCGAGTCGCCGGAGTGGATGCCGGCCTCCTCTATGTGCTCCATCACGCCGCCGAGGTAAAGCTCCTGGCCGTCATACAGCGCGTCGACGTCGATCTCGATGGCGTCGTCCAGGAACCGGTCGATCAGCACCGGGTGCTCAGGGCTCGCCTCGGTGGCACGCCGGACATAATCGGCCAGCGCCGTGTCGTCATACACGATCTCCATGCCGCGGCCGCCGAGCACGTACGACGGCCTGACCAGGACCGGGTAGCCGATTTCCTGCGCGACCGCGGCAGCCTCCTGCACCGAGGTGGCCGTCCCGTGCCGCGGCGAGAGCAGGCCGGCGGTCTCCAGCACCCGGCCGAACTCGCCGCGGTCCTCGGCCAGGTGGATGGCCTCCGGCGAGGTACCGACGACAGGCACGCCCTCGGCCGCCAGCGCCCTGGCCAGGCCGAGCGGTGTCTGCCCGCCGAGCTGGACGATGACGCCGGCGACCTGCCCGCTGCCCTGCTCGGCGGCGACGACTTCGAGTACGTCCTCCAGCGTCAGCGGCTCGAAGTACAGCCGGTCTGAGGTGTCGTAGTCGGTGGAAACCGTCTCGGGGTTGCAGTTGACCATTACGGTCTCGTAGCCGGCCGCCGACAGCGCGAACGAGGCGTGCACGCAGGCGTAGTCGAACTCGATGCCCTGGCCGATCCGGTTCGGCCCGCTGCCCAGGATGATCACCTTGGGCTTGGACCCAGGCGGGACCTCAGACTCCTCGTCATACGTGGAGTACAGGTACGGCGTCCTAGCCGCGAACTCGGCCGCGCAGGTATCCACGGTCTGGTACACCGGCCGCACGCCAAGCATGTGCCGAACCGCCCGGACCTCGCCCTCGGTCAGGCCGAGCAGCTCACCGATCTGGACATCCGAGAATCCGGCGCGCTTGGCCCGCTCCAGCAACTCCGCGTCGATGGCTGACGCTTGCAGCTGCGCCGCGATCTCCTCGATCCCCGCGATCTGGTCCACGAACCACGGATCGATGCCCGACGCCGCCGAGACCTCCGCCACGGTCGCGCCGGCCCGCACGGCCTGGTGCACGGTGGCCATCCGCCCGTCATGCGGGAGCGCGCACTGCGCCAGCAGGCTGGCCTTGTCGCCTGGCGGCCGCCGCCAGGAGAACGGGGCGCCTGGGTTCTCCAGCGAGCGGAGCGCCTTCTGCAGCGCCTCCGGGAAGCTGCGGCCGATGGCCATGGCTTCTCCCACCGACTTCATGTGCGTGGTGAGCACCGGGTCAGCGCCAGGGAACTTCTCGAACGCGAACCGCGGCACCTTCACCACGACGTAGTCGAGCGCGGGCTCGAAGCTGGCCGGGGTCTCGCCGGTGATGTCGTTGCGGATCTCGTCGAGGGTGTATCCGATGGCCAGCCGCGCGGCGATCTTCGCAATCGGGAAGCCGGTGGCCTTGGACGCCAGCGCGCTGGACCGCGACACCCGCGGGTTCATCTCGATGACGACCATCCGGCCCGTCTGCGGGTGCACGGCGAACTGGATGTTGCAGCCGCCGGTGTCCACGCCGACTGCGCGCGCCGTGGCGATCGCCACGTCGCGCATGTGCTGGTACTCCCGGTCGGTCAGCGTCATCGCCGGCGCCACCGTCACCGAGTCGCCGGTGTGCACGCCCATCGGGTCGATGTTCTCGATGGAACAGACGATCACCACGTTGTCGTGCCTGTCGCGCATCAGCTCGAGCTCATACTCCTTCCAGCCGAGCACCGACTCCTCGAGCAGCACCTCGGTCACCGGGCTGGCGTCGAGCCCGGCCCCCGCGATCCGGTCCAGGTCGGCCGCGGTGCGGGCGATGCCGGAGCCGGTGCCGCCGAGAGTGAACGACGGCCGCACGACGACCGGGAACCCCAGCTCGGCGGCCGCCTGCCTGCACTGCTCCAGGTTGTGGCAGATCCGGCTGCGCGGCACCTCCGCGCCGACGCTGGTCACGATCTCCTTGAACCGGTTGCGGTCCTCCCCCGCCCGGATCGCCTCGATTCCGGCGCCGATCAGCTCCACGTCGTACTTGGCCAGCGTGCCTGCCTCGTGCAGAGCGACCGCGGCGTTGAGCGCGGTCTGGCCGCCCAGGGTGGGCAGGATCGCGTCCGGCTGCTCCCGCGCGATCACCTTCTCCAGCACGTCCGGCGTGATCGGCTCCACGTAAGTCGCGTCGGCGAACTCGGGGTCGGTCATGATCGTGGCCGGGTTGGAATTGACCAGGCTGACGCGGATGCCCTCGGCCCGCAGCACCCGGCAGGCCTGGGTGCCCGAGTAGTCGAACTCGCAGGCCTGGCCGATGATGATCGGCCCGGACCCGATGACCAGGACTGACTTCAGGTCCGCCCGCTTAGGCACGCTGCTCCCCCATCAGCTCGCAGAACTCGGTGAACAGCCCCGCCGCGTCGTGCGGCCCTGGCGCGGCCTCAGGGTGGTACTGGACCGCGAAGGCAGGCGTATCCAGCAGCCGCAGTCCCTCGACCACGCCGTCGTTGAGGTTGACGTGGGTGATCTGCGCGGGGCCGAACGCCGTCTCGAACGTCCCGCCCTGCTGCCCCGGCATGGCCACGGCGAAGCCGTGGTTGTGGCTGGTGATCTGCACCTGGCCGGTGCGCAGGTCCTGCACCGGCTGGTTCACCCCGCGGTGGCCGAACCGGAGCTTGTAGGTGTCCAGGCCGAGCGCACGGCCGAGTATCTGGCTGCCAAAGCAGATCCCGAACAACGGCAGGCCGGCGGCGAGGACACCGCGCATGGCCTCGACGGCGTAGCCGGCCGCCGCCGGGTCGCCCGGCCCGTTGGAGAAGAACACCCCATCAGGGTTCACGGCGAGAATGTCCGCCGCCTTGGCGGTCGCAGGCAGCACGTGCACCTCGCAGCCACGCGCGGCCATCGACCGCGGCGTAGCGGCCTTGATGCCGAGGTCCACGGCCGCGACCCGGTACCTGACTGGCGTGCCGTCGGGCGGCGCCACCACGTACGGCTCGGGGGTGCTGACCTCCCGCGCGAGGTCAGCACCGCTCATCTGCGGGCTGGCCAGCACCCGCTCGAGCACCTCGCGCGGATCGTCCCCGGTCGCGCTGATCCCCGCGCGCATCGCGCCGCGGTCACGCAGGTGCCTGGTCAGCGCCCTGGTGCCGGTGATCGCGATCCCGGTGATGCCCTGCCTGGCCAGCTCGTCCTGCAGGCTGCGCGCCGAGCGCCAGTTGGAGGCCA
>DASPWG010000157.1:0-11308 GCA_035621915.1 Streptosporangiaceae bacterium | reverse complement strand
CACCCTGGCGATCTGCCGGGCCCGCGCGGCCACGTCGCCATAGCTCCAGGTTTCGTCCGGGGTCAGCAGGCAGGGCCGGTCAGCGCCGCGGGCGTCAATGGTGGCGTCAAGCAGTGCGTCGGCAGCGTTCAGGCGGTCGGGGTAGCCAAGCTCCGGCAGCGTGAACTCCAGGTCCGGCCACTGGCCAGGCTGAGGCAGATTGTCCCGGCAGAACGTGTCGGCATGCGCCGACGGCGAGAGCTGCATGTGCGTGCCTTCCCTGGTCACCATGGGACGGTCCAAAGTATGCCGTTGTCGTGACGATAGTCAATGAAGCAGTGCAATATCTGACCGCAGGTACTCCCGCACGGCCCGGCCGGCCCTATAAGTTCTGTCGGGTGACGACCCAGGGCGCTGCGCCGGTGCCAGATCCGCTCGCGGCCCAGCCGCGTGCGCTGATCGTGAGCATCTACGGCCTGTACGCGCGCGAGGCCGGCGGCTGGCTGAGCATTGCCGCCCTGATCCGGCTCATGGCCGAACTGGGCGTCGATGAGTCGGCGGTGCGCTCGGCCATCTCCCGGCTCAAGCAGCGCGGCCTGCTCGAGGCCAGGCGGGCCGGCGGCGCAGCCGGGTACGGCCTGTCCGCCAGGGGCAGCGCCGTGCTGGCCGAGGGTGACAGGCGGATCTTCCAGCGGCCGCGAGCCAGCGCCGCCGATGGCTGGCTGCTGGCGGTCTTCAGCGTCCCGGAGGACCAGCGCGCCCGGCGGCATATGCTGCGCTCCCGGCTGGCATGGCTCGGATTCGGGTCGGTGTCGGCCGGCGTCTGGATCGCGCCGCGGCAGCTCGCCGACGAGGCCAGCGACGTCCTGGCCAGCGACGGCCTGTCCGGCTACGTCACGCTGTTCTCCGCCGACTACCTCGCCTTCGGCGACATGCGCCAGGAGGTCAGCCGGTGGTGGGACCTCGGCAGGCTGGAGCAGCTCTACCAGGCTTTCATCGATTCCGCCGGACCCGTCCTTGCCAGGTGGCAGGGCCCGGGCACAGGACCGGGTACAGGACCGGGCACGGGCCTGGGCACGCCCGGCCAGGCCTTCGCCGACTATGTGCGGGTGCTGACGGCCTGGCGGCGGCTGCCGTTTCTCGACCCCGGTCTCCCGGCCGAGCTGCTGCCAGCTGACTGGAACGGCGCGCGGGCGGCTGAGCTGTTCGGGCGGCTGCGCGCCGTACTCGGCGATCTCGCGTGGCAGCACGCGAGCGAGGTCATAGGCTGAGGTTCCCGCGCTGGCCGGCAGAGCAGGAATCACCTGACCGTGATGCTGGCGGGGACGGGCTTGCGGTGCGCAACAGGTGGCCAGCTGGCGGGTGTACGGTTGGGTAGCTGCACGACGTTCCGGCCGGATCTGTACTGACATAAGAGGTTTCCCGGTGGGACGCGAGCAACGGGGACCGTAATCGAGGAGAAACCCATGTCCTACCAGCCTTATCCCACTGGCGGGTCTTATCAGCCTTACCCGGGCGGCGGCAACCAGATGGCTCAGCGACCGCCCCAGCCGTCCTCGATCAGGAACGCCGTGCTGTTCATGTACGCGGGTGCGGCTATCAGCGCGCTGAGCCTCATCCTGCTGCTCGCCTTCAGCGGGAAGATCAAGAACGCTATCCACAAGGCCCTGGTGAAGGCCAACAACAAGCTGATCAGCCAGGGCAAGACGCCGCTGACCGCGAACCAGATCCACTCGACCGAGGTGACGCTCATCGTCGTCATCGCGATCGTCCTGCTGATCGGCGTCGCCTTGTGGGTGTGGATGGCGTGGGCGAACGGCCGGGGTCGCGGCTGGGCACGCATCGTGGCGACGGTGCTATTTGCGCTCAACACCATCTACCTGCTGCTCTCGGTCAGCCGGGCGACCGCATCGGTGATCTTCATCGGCCTGGGCTGGCTCTGCGGCCTCGGCGCGATCATCTTCCTGTGGCACAAGAACTCGACCGCCTATATCAAGTCGGGCACCTTCTAGACGGGATCACCGCCTAGAGCGGCATCACCGCCCAGAGAGGGTCACCGCTTAGGCGGGGATCACCGCGTAGCCCTGGATCTCGACAAGCGCGGCCTCGTCCCACAGCCGGGCGACGCCGATGGCCGCCATCGCCGGGTAATCACGGCCGGCCAGTCGGCGCCAGACTGCGCCGATCTCCCGGCCGTGCTCCCGGTAGCCGGCCAGGTCCACGGCGTAGATGGTGAGGCTGGCCAGGTGCTCAGGGGCGCCGCCGGCCGCCGCCAGGGCGGTCAGCAGGTTGGCAAGGGCCCGCTCGAACTGCTCGGCCACCGTGGAGCCCACCACCGACCCGTCGCCGTCCAGGGCTGTCTGCCCGGCCAGGAACACCAGGCGCCCGCCGGTGACAAGGACGGCGTGCGAGAAGCCAGAGGGAGCCGCCAGCGACGGCGGGTTCACGCGCTCGATGCTCATCCGGTCATCCTCCATCGGCTAGGCACGCTAGGGCCGCCAGCGAGCGTGCCGGGTCCCCGACACGCCAGCGCGGATCAGCTCAAGCCGCGGCCGCGGGCCGTCGGTCCGCCCGGTCTGGGGCCTGCGGCTGCCGGCCTGCCACTGCACCGGCCAGCGCGCGGCGGGACCGGAGTAGCCCTGGTCCGCCGCGGCATGCAGGGTCCAGTTCGGGTCGTAGAGATGCGCGCGGCCCAGCGCACACAGGTCGGCCCGCCCGGCCAGGATCAGCGAGTTGACGTCGTCATAGGACGAGATCACGCCGACGGCGATGGTCGCGATCTCCACCTGGTTCCTGATCGCGTCAGCGAACGGCGTCTGGTAGGACCGGCCGAAGGCGGGCTGCTCGTCCGGCGTGACCTGCCCGGTCGACACGTCGATGGCGTCCGCTCCCGCCGCGCGGAAGGCGCGGGCAATCTGGACGGCCTCGGTCCCGGTGATCCCGCCCGGCACCCAGTCGGTCGCCGAGATACGCACGGTCATCGGCTTGCCGTCGGGCCACACCGCCCGCATGGCCGCGAACACCTCAAGCGGGTAGCGCAGCCGGCCGTCCAGTGAGCCGCCGTAGTGATCGGCCCGCTGGTTGGTGACCGGCGAGATGAACGAGGACAGCAGGTAGCCGTGCGCGCAGTGCAGTTCGACCAGGTCGAATCCACACCGCTGCGCGGCCAGCGTGGCCGCGACGAACTCGGACTTGATCTGCTCCATCTCAGCCAGGGTCAGCTCCCGGGGAACCTGGCTCACGCCCGCACGGTAGGGCAGGGGAGAAGGAGCGCAGACCTCCCAGTTGCCATCCTCGAGCGGCAGGTCGATGCCGTCCCACATCAGCCTGGTGGAGCCCTTGCGTCCCGAGTGGCCGAGCTGCAGCCCGATCTTGGCGGCCGAGTGGTCGTGCACGAAGCCGGTAACCCGCCGCCACGCGCTCTCGTGCTCCGGCGCGTACATCCCGGCGCAGCCAGGGCTGATCCGGCCCTCCGGGCTGACGCACACCATCTCGGTCATGACCAGCCCGGCGCCGCCGAGGGCCTTGCCGCCCAGGTGCACCAGGTGGAAGTCGGAGGGCACGCCGTCCGATGCCGAGTACATGTCCATGGCCGACACCACGACCCGGTTGGGCACCTCCAGGTCACGCAGGCGGAACGGCTGGAACATCGGCGGCACCACGTCTCCCGGCGCCACGCCCCGGCGCTTGCAGTGACCGGCGAACCAGGTGTCCATCCGCGTGGTGAACTCCGGATCGCGCAGCCGCAGGTTCTCGTGGGTCACCCGGCGGCTGCGGGTCATGATGTTGAACGCGAACTGCTCGGGTTCCTGGCCTGTGTACTGGCCGAGGTTCTCGAACCACTCCAGGCTGGCCTGGGCCGCCCGCTGGGTGGACGCCACGACTGGCCTGCGCTCGGCCTCGTAAGCGTCAAGCGCCAAGGCAAGGCCGTCCCCGGCGTGCTCGTGCAGGCAGGCCGCGAGCGCGAGCGCGTCTTCCATCGCCAGCTTGGTGCCCGAGCCAATGGAGAAGTGGGCCGTGTGCGCGGCGTCGCCGAGCAGCACCACGTTGCCGTCTCGCCAGCTGCCGCAGCGCAGTGTTGCGAAGCTAAGCCAGCGCGAGTTGTTGGCCATCAGGCGATGCCCGCCGAGCACGTCCGCGAACAGCTCGCTGACGCTGGCGATGGAGGCGAGGTCGGACTCGCCGGGCGCGAGCCCGTCCGCCGCCAGCCGGTCGAATCCGGCCGCGCGCCAGACATCGTCATGCATCTCCACGATGAACGTGCTGCCGGAGGAGTCATACGGGTAGCCGTGCACCTGCATGACGCCGTGCGGGGTGTGCTCGATATAGAACTTGAAAGCGTCGAACACCAGGTCGGTGCCGAGCCACATGTACTTGCAGGCCCGATAGTCGAATTCAGGACGAAACGAGCTGGCGCGACCACTGCGGACCGCCGAGTTGGCCCCGTCAGCGGCGATGACCAGGTCGTAGTCCGCGGCCAGCGCCGCGACGTCGGGTGCCTGCGTCCTGAACAGCACCTTCACGCCAAGAGCGGCGCAACGCTGCTGGAGCAGTTCCAGCAGGCGCTTCCTGCTCATGGCCGCGAAACCGTGCCCGCCGCTGGTGATGACCTCGCCGCGGTAGTGCACGTCAATGTCGTCCCACCGGGCGAACTCCTGCGCCATCTGCTGGAAGATCAGCGGGTCGGCGTTCTCGATCCCGCCGAGCGTCTCGTCGGAGAACACCACGCCGAACCCGAAGGTGTCGTCGTGGGCGTTCCGCTCCCAGACCGTGATGTCGGCGTCCGGCAGCAACTGGCGGGCGAGCGCGGAAAAGTAGAGCCCGCCAGGCCCCCCGCCGACGACTGCGATACGCACCGTTCCTCCCGCCGCCCAGGCCATGTGTCTAGCCCACCGAGATTATGCTGTCTATGCGACGGTCGTCAACAGAACGCTAGAGGGTGCGGGGCTGACCCTTGCGGAGCAGCCCCGCTCAACGTGCCGGTCGGGCACTACCTGTGGGCCAGGACGTGTGCCGGGCCTGAGTTCATGGCCTGCGAGACCACCGCGCGCTGCTCGGCTCGCCGGGCGTAGCTGGCCGTCCAGCGGATCAGCGCCAGGATGACCAGATATGGCATCACCTTCACGATGAGTAGCGCGTTTCCGGCTGAGGAGAATTCGACGATGAGGACTCGCGCGGCAGCTTCGGCCAGGAACGCCAGGCCCCAGACGAGCGTGACGAACCCGAAGGTGCGCCGGGCGCCTTCGCGTCCCCACCGCGCCTCGAATGTGCTGGCGGCCGCCGTGCCTTCGCCGCGAGCCTCCCTGGCGATCCGGTACAGCAGCGGCTGGCTCGTCAGCAGCGAGCCGAGACACGTGAGCCCGAAGATGGCGGTCGGCACCGAGCCTTCCATGAGCACGAGCCGGCTGCTGTGGGTGAGCAGGCCGACGACCGTGCCGGCCACGATGCCGAGGAGCACGAGCGCGCCGATGGCGTCCACGCGGTGACGGCGGATGATGCCGAGGATCACGCCGAAGGCCGGCAGGATGCCGCTCGCGATGAGTGCCGTGACCTCGGCCGTTCCGGCCGCGCGGAGCAGCCAGTAGACGGCCAGTGGTCCGGCCAGGTCGAAGACCGCGATCGGGGCCAGCGAGCGCAATCGGCTCCGGTCGAAGCCCCCCTGGTTGAAGGAACTGTGCTTGAGCTGGAGGTCTGAGGTAGCCATACCTCGACGCTAGGGCTGCTGCTACTGCGGCCCCAGTGAGCTGAGTACCGACCCTGGCGTGACGGCCGTCATGCGTCCGCCGTGACGCTAATCCAGCGCGCCGGTCCTGACCAGCGCCGATGGCCGGATGGTGACCGGGAACGGCTGCCCGGCGCTGAACGGCTCGTCGCCGGTAGCCTCTGCCACTTGCTCGTACTTGCCGTCTCGCAACTCGAACACGACTAGGCGCTGGCTGTCCCGGTCCGGCTCGATGATCCAGTACGCCGGGATGCCGAAGCTCTCGTACACGTCCTTCCTCCGGTTCCGGTCGTACAGCCGGGTGCTGGGCGACGCAACCTCGACCGCGAGCGCGGGCGGGCGCTCCAGGTTCCTCGTCTCGAACGAGTCGGCGGGCACGACGGCAATGTCGGGTTCCCGGTACTGGTACCTGGTGATCCTCATGCCGACCCCAGGCAGCACGACCAGGTCGTCAGCGCACGCGGCGGTCAGCACAGCAGTTAGCCGGGCTATAACCCCATGGCCGCCACGCTGCCACCGGGTACTCACAGTCCGGACATGCAGCCGTGCGCGGACGACACGCGGGCGGGCTTGCTCCCCATTGGCGGATTTCCTCGCTACCGTGAGCATCATGGCGACTCGTGCGCCCGGCGGCGCAGCGCGCTCGCGCGGCGGCACGGCCAGCCGGACCCGGCAGGCAACTGGGTCCTCGCGCGCTCGTTCGACGGCTCGCGGCGGCCGAACCAGCACCAAATACGGCAGGGCCAGCCGCTCGCGACCGCGCAAGTCGCCCTACCGCAGTCCGGTCCGCAAGCCGACCAACCCGTTCGTGATCCTGGCCGGATGGGTCGTCGCCGCCCTGGCCGGAGTCTGGATGACCATGGCTCATACGGTCGGGTCGCTCACGCGTGCGGTGGGGCGCAGCGCGAGGGACCTGGACCCGCTGCACCGCAGAGACGGCGCCGGCCTGGGGGCGCTGTGCGCGGCCATCATCGTCGCGGCCGCGACGTGGTGGCACGTCGCCGGGCCGCTGAGGCCGATCTCTGCGCTCTTCAGTGGCCTCTTCGGGTCCGGCGCCTGGACCATCCCGCTGCTGCTTGCGCTGCTGGCCTGGCGATTCCTACGGCACCCGGACAGCAACGCGGCCACTGCGAGGATGGTGATCGGGTGGTCCGCGCTGCTCATCGGGGGCCTCGGGCTGGTGTATATCGCGTCCGGCACGCCCCGGCTGTCCGGCGGCATAGCCGCCGTGCGGTCCGCCGGAGGACTGATCGGCTACGGGGCATCGGTTCCGCTGGTCGATCTCGTTACTCAATGGGGCGCCACGCCAGTGCTAGCGCTGGTAGCGGGATTCGGGCTGCTGGTGCTTACCGGGACGCCGCTGCACCGGGTGCCTGACCGGCTAGCCGACCTGCACGGGTTCGCCCGCGGCAGGGGTGCCGAGACCGACGGCGAGGCAGCGGCGGATGCGGGCACCGGGCCGGGCTCGATCACCAGGCTCGGCCGCCGCAAGACCGAGGCCATCGAAGCGGGCGCGCGCGACCGTGCCTACGACAGCCCGCTGCTGAGCACAACGCTGCACAAGGGCCAGGCCGCCGCGGCAGCGGGCTCTGCCATCGATGCCGCGACCAAGGCAGAGCAGGACGAGGCCGCGGTTGCCGACGCGCTGGTGTTCTCCCGGCTCGGAACCGCTGCCGCCGGCGGGATTGCCGCTGCCGAGGCAGGCTGGCACGAGGACTGGTTCGGCTCGCAGGGCGGGGCGGCGGGCCAGGGCAGCGGCCCGGCGCCGGCCGGTGCCGCCGCGGAGCCCGGCAAGCCCGAGCAGCTCACGCTGGCGGCGGCCACCGACGCCAGCTACACGCTGCCGCCGCTGGCGCTGCTGAAGCCCGGCTCGGTGCCGCGGGCCAGGACCAGGGCCAACGACACCGTGGTGGACGCGCTGTCCGCGGTGCTGGAGCAGTTCGAGGTCGACGCGCAGGTGACGGGCTTCACCCGCGGGCCGACGGTCACCAGGTACGAGATCGAGCTTGCGCCCGCAGTGAAGGTGGAACGGGTCACCCAGCTGTCCAAGAACATCGCCTATGCGGTGAAGAGCGCCGACGTCCGCATCCTGTCCCCGATTCCTGGCAAGTCGGCGATCGGTGTCGAGATACCGAACGCCGACAGGGACATCGTCAGCCTTGGCGACGTGCTGCGCTCGCCGGTCGCGGCCACCGACCACCACCCGATGGTCGTTGGCCTCGGCAAGGACGTCGAGGGCCGCACCGTTGTCGCCAACCTCTCGAAGATGCCGCACATGCTGATTGCCGGTGCCACCGGGGCCGGAAAGGCACTCGCGCTGGACACGCCGATTCCGACTCCGCGTGGCTGGACGACTATGGGCGAGGTCCAGCCGGGCGATGAGGTCTTCGACGAAAGGGGAAAGCGCTGCCGCGTCGTCGCCGCGACCCCGGTCATGCGCGGCCGTCCCTGCTACGAGATGGAATTCTCCGACGGCACGGTAATCGTGGCCGACGCAGAGCACCTATGGCAGACCGAGAGCGTGTCCGGACGGGCGAAGCAGTGCAGAGCCCGCCGTGGCGTGCCTTACCGGCCGACGGCAGATGTGGCCTACCTGGTCAGCCGGGCCGAGGCCGTCCAGCGGGAGCCGGACTGGCCGGTTACGACCGCGGCCGTGGTAGCCGATGTAGGAGCCGAGTTCCGGAGCGCGGTGTACAGGGCTGCGGCCGATCTGCCCAAGCAGGGCAGGAAGGCGCGGCTCACGTACAAGCGCAATGGCCGTGAGGTCAGCTTCTGGGCGCAGACCTATTCGCGCCAGCTTCTCTACAAGGTGCTGGCAGAGCGCGTGTCCTCGCCAGCAGGGTCAGGTCACCTGCGCGCATCGGACATTGAGCCAGTAACGACGCGAGAGATCGCAGCGTCGCTACGAGTAGCCGGGCGGGCTAATCACTCAGTCGCGGTATGCGGGCCGCTGGACTACGTCGAGCGGGTTCTCCCGGTAGCCCCGTACACACTTGGCGCATGGCTGGGCGATGGGCATGCCGAGGGTCCGCGGAGCGGCATCGAGTCCAGCCTGTGTGAACTCGGCGTGATTGGTGCCAACCACATTCCGGAGCTGTATCTCCGTTCCTCGATCGAGCAGCGGCGGGCGCTCCTGGCCGGGTTGCTCGATACCGACGGTTATTGCAGCCCTTCCGGTGAGGTGTCATTCGGGGTCACCTGCGAGCGGCTGGCTCGTGACGTGCTCGACCTGGTGCTCGGCCTCGGCTACAAGGCCACGATCCATCACAGGCCATGCCAAGGTCGCACGGAGCAGGCCTCGACTGCATACATCGTGCGGTTCAGGCCTCATGATCCTGTCTTCCGGCTGGGCCGCAAGCGTGCCAGGCAGGCTGAGATCAGGCCTTCCAGCCCGGCCCGGCGGCGATACGTCGCTGACGTCAGGCCAGTTGCCTCGGTGCCAGTGCGCTGCATCCAGGTCGACAGTCCGAGCCGGCTGTACCTGGCCAGCAGATCCTGCATTCCGACTCATAACTCGACGTGCATCAACGGGCTGATTGCCTCGGTGCTGCTGCGGGCTACGCCGGACGAGGTGCGGATGGTGCTGATCGACCCGAAGCGGGTCGAGCTGTCTGCCTACGGCGGGATCCCGCATCTGATCACGCAGATCATTACGAGCCCGAAGAAAGCCGCGGACGCCCTGCAGTGGGTCGTCGGCGAGATGGACAGGCGGTACGACGACCTGGCCGCTTCCGGATTCCGGCACATGGACGACTTCAACAAGGCGGTTCGCGCCGGGCGGCTCACGCCGCCGCCGGGCAGTGAGCGGGTCTACGCGCCCTACCCGTACCTGCTGGTGATCGTGGACGAGCTCGCCGACCTGATGATGATCGCGCCCAGGGACGTCGAGGACGCGGTTGTCCGGATCACGCAGCTGGCCAGGGCGGCGGGCATCCATCTCGTCCTGGCCACCCAGCGACCGAGCGTTGACGTCGTCACGGGGCTGATCAAGGCCAATGTGCCATCCCGGCTGGCGTTTGCCACCTCCAGCCTGACCGACAGCCGGGTCATCCTCGACCAGCCGGGCGCGGAGAAGCTGGTCGGCCAGGGCGATGCGCTGTTCCTGCCGATGGGCACGAGCAAGCCCATCCGGCTGCAGAACGCCTTCGTCACAGAGAAGGAGATCCGCGAGATCGTCGCGCACTGCAAGAAGCAGGGCGCGCCCGCCTACCGGGAGGACGTGGTCCTGGCCGAGAGCAGGCAGCGCGAGATCGACGCGGACATCGGCGACGATCTCGACCTGCTCGTGCAGGCCGCCGAGCTGGTCGTGACCACGCAGTTCGGCTCCACCTCGATGCTGCAGCGAAAACTGCGGGTCGGCTTCGCCAAGGCCGGCCGGCTCATGGACCTGCTGGAAAGCCGGGGAGTCGTCGGCCCGAGCGAGGGCTCGAAAGCGCGTGACGTGCTCATCAGGCCCGAGGACCTGGCTGCCCTGCTGGCATCGCTGCGCGGCGAGAATTAACCCGCCCGGGCGGCTCCGGCAAGGATTAGCGGGCTTGTCGCGTGGGGACGAGGAGAGAGTCGCCGACGGCTCTGCTGACTCGCGCGCTCCGGTCGTGCACACGTAGTTGGCACAGTCGGCCCGGTGGCGAGAGACTAAGAACAGCCACTCCGAATCCCGGCCGGTCCTCGCCGGACGGTAACCGGATGTCTACACTAAGTGACCGATCCCCTCGTGCGGGGGTTCGGGGAATCCATACGGTAGGTATCTGCGCATCGCTGCCCGGGGCGAGGAAGCAGCATGAATAGTGGAGGCGCCGCGTGAGCATCGGTGACGCCCTGGCGGCAGCACGCCGCGAGGCCGGTCTCACCATTACGCAGGTCAGCCAGCGGACTTGCATCAGGGAGACAATCGTCCGGGGGATCGAGCGAGGCGACTACTCAGCCTGCGGCGGCGATTTCTACGCACGAGGCCATATCCGCAGCATCGCCCGTGCGGTGGGGCTGGATCCGGACGACCTCGTCAGGGAGTACGACGCAACCCAGGCGGCGCCCAAGCCGATCACGGCGGCCGACGTCTTCCAGCCGTTCACGCCGGTCAAACTGAAAGAGCGGCGCAGGCCCAACTGGTCCATCGTGCTGCTGGCCGGCCTCATCGCCGTCCTCGGCATCGCCGGCTTCCGGCTGCTCGGGTCGCACCACAGCCCTGGACCGTCCAAGCCGACGGCCTCGACCCAGACCGACCACACGCACAAGAAGGCCAAGGCGAAGACCGCGCCGGTTGTCGCCGCGCCCACCCATGTTCGCGTCACCCTGGTGGCCCTGCCAGGGGCGGAGACGTGGTACGAGCTGACCTCCTCCACCGGCCGCATGATCTCCGAGGGCTATGTCGGCGGCATCTACCCATCCAGGGCGACCAAGACCGAGCCGGACACGATCACCGTGCAGCTAGGGAACCCGGGCGGCGCGACTCTCTATCTCAACGGCGTCAGGCAGACGCTGATCACCAACCAGCCGGAGACGCTGGTCTGCACCAAGACCAGCTGCACTCAGACGACGACGGCCTGACGGGCTGGGCCGGCCGATGTGGCCGGCCCAGCCCGTGGGGCCGGCCGGTGGTATCTGGCT